>NZ_JANJFE010000003.1:0-394217 GCF_024623505.1 Microbacterium sp. zg.B48 | reverse complement strand
GGAGGTGTGGCCGTGGGGATGATGTTGCCGAACGAGCTGGTCTGGGTGATGGAGAAGCTCGGGTTCGAGTGGCCGGACATCGATGAGGACGAGGTGCGCAAGGGCGCGGTTCTGGTCCGCAATCTGGGCACTGATCTGGAGGATGTGATCCAGGCGGTCGATCGCAAGGTCAACGGCGATATCTCCGGTGCGATGCGGGGGCAGACGGGGCCGGCGACGTTGGGTGCGTGGAACGCGAACCGGTCGCAGAATCTGCAGAAGCTGGTCGACATCATGCCGCCGGCTGCGATGGCGATGGATGTCGGTGCGGAGGCGATCTTCGCGTTGAAGATGAAGGTCATCGTTGATGTGTCGTCGACGTTGATCACGCTGGTTGCGATGCTGACGAATCCGCTCACCGCTGCCGGTGCGGGGCCGATGCTGCTGGTCAAGAAGAAGCTGTTGAACGCGGCGGTGGACATCGCCGTGGAACAGCTGCTGAATCAGCTTCTGCCGTTGGCGATCGAGCCGATGTCGGAGCAGCTGCCTGCGGTGATCGACGCGGTCCTGGATGCGCCGATGGTGGAGGCGACCGCGGGGGATTCGGATGAGTTCTATGCGGATCTGGCTGCCTTGGAGGATGCGCAGGCGACGATGAAGCTGCATGGTGCAGACCTTCAGTCGGTGACCTCCACGTTCTTCGCGGAGTTCTCCGCGCTCGACTTCGGAGGAGACGACTGATGAGCAGTGCGACCAAAGCGGTCTTCCGGGAGTTGCGGCAAGCGGTTCTCAAGGGAACCGCGCACAGCAGAGACAAACTCCACCATCTCGCCGACAACATGAACGACCATCTCGACAACGTCGTGCGTCAGGTTCGCGACAAGGACAAGTTCGACGACGCGCCGGACACTCCCGCGGCCCCCCGACCGTACAATCCCGTGCGCGGCCAGGACGGTCGATATGAGCCCGGCAGCCTCCCCTCCATCGACGAGCTTCGCGCGTTGACCAGGACGGACCCGGACACGGCGTTCTACTGGTCCGGTCGGGACGCCAACGGTGTCGGTGTCGGGCCCGGCGGGTCCGGCATCGCCGAGAACATCGCCACCGGAAGCGGCGGGCGGACGCTGGAACAGACGCTGGCCGCCAACGGAGTCGACCCGCTTCCGGTCTGGAACCAGAAGGACCCGGAGTCCGTGCGCTTCTGGGAGGACGCCTCGGCGGCGTTCGCGGAGAACGCGAGCGGACAGGTCCGCGCGGTCGTCGGCAGCGATCTGCGGCCGGGAAACATCTGGCAGACTGTCGAGATCCCGCGGCTGGTGGACAACCCGAATGTCACGAGCATCAGCCAGCTCGACCCCGACACCGGCATCTGGGCGCAGCTCTGACCGAAAGGCACCGTCATGACGGACCAACATCTGGACATCAGCGAAGCCGTTGTGGTGTTCCTCAAGAACTACCCGGGCCAGAACGACGAGGAGTTCGAGGCCAGGTTCGGTACGGATGCCGCTCGTGAAGCGGTCCGCGCGGTTCTCGACGAGACCTCGAGGATCCGGATCGACTGGGCGGACAAGTCGCTCGTCGACATCGGCGAAGAGGTCGAGCAGGTGATGCACGAGAGGCACCCCGAGCTGTCCGCCGCTGCGCTCGAGAAGCTCTCGAACTACTTCACGTACCTGGTGAGGTGACCCCTCTGGCGCGGTGACGGCCCTTCTGCGGTCACGTGCGCGCAGAGCGCCCGAGGCGACCGTGACCACTGCCGTGATGCGCAGCTGGTGGGAAGTGCTACCCATGGTCGGTTCCTGACCCGAAACGTAGATTCGACTCAGGAGGTGTGGCCGTGGGGATGATGTTGCCGAACGAGCTGGTCTGGGTGATGGAGAAGCTCGGGTTCGAGTGGCCGGACATCGATGAGGACGAGGTGCGCAAGGGCGCGGTTCTGGTCCGCAATCTGGGCACTGATCTGGAGGATGTGATCCAGGCGGTCGATCGCAAGGTCAACGGCGATATCTCCGGTGCGATGCGGGGGCAGACGGGGCCGGCGACGTTGGGTGCGTGGAACGCGAACCGGTCGCAGAATCTGCAGAAGCTGGTCGACATCATGCCGCCGGCTGCGATGGCGATGGATGTCGGTGCGGAGGCGATCTTCGCGTTGAAGATGAAGGTCATCGTTGATGTGTCGTCGACGTTGATCACGCTGGTTGCGATGCTGACGAATCCGCTCACCGCTGCCGGTGCGGGGCCGATGCTGCTGGTCAAGAAGAAGCTGTTGAACGCGGCGGTGGACATCGCCGTGGAACAGCTGCTGAATCAGCTTCTGCCGTTGGCGATCGAGCCGATGTCGGAGCAGCTGCCTGCGGTGATCGACGCGGTCCTGGATGCGCCGATGGTGGAGGCGACCGCGGGGGATTCGGATGAGTTCTATGCGGATCTGGCTGCCTTGGAGGATGCGCAGGCGACGATGAAGCTGCATGGTGCAGACCTTCAGTCGGTGACCTCCACGTTCTTCGCGGAGTTCTCCGCGCTCGACTTCGGAGGAGACGACTGATGAGTGCCGGCGCACGGGCAGTGATGCGCGAGTTGAAGCAATCGGTCGCGGACGCGGGTCGCCGTCTGAGTGACCGGCTTCCCCAGCTCGCCGACCGGATCACGGACCACCTGGACAACGTCGTGCGGCAGGTCCGCGACACGGACAAGTACGCCAACACCGTCACCACGCGCGGCCCCAACACCAAGACGACGCACTTCGATCCTGACACCGGACGGCCGGTGCAGGAGCAGGGGAAGATCCTCGAGGATTTCGGCGGCTCCGCTCGAGGCGACAATGCGACGGCGATCGGCCGACTGGGCAATCCCGGGGACGACGGCGGCCACCTGGGTGCGCACCGCTTCTTCGGGGACACCCGGGATGAAGGAATCGTGCCGCAGATCGCCAACCTCAATCGCGGCGCATGGAAGAAGATGGAGAGCGAGTGGGCCGACTGGGTTGCCGAGGGCGCCCGCGTCGACTACCGCATTCAGGTCGACCCTCCCGGTGCCGTCCGACCTGATAATTTTCAGGTTGTGTATGTGGTGTCCGACCCATCGACCGGCGACATCATCGAGGTCCGTAATCCGAGTTTCGCGAACGTCAACGGCGAGACCTTCGACCGCATCCACACGCGGTGAACAGACTCGAGAGGAACTCCATGCCAGAAAATGTCACAGCCGATCTCATCCGCGCTCTCATCGACAACATGCAAGCGCCCAACCTCGACGCGGAGGGCTGGGAGGCTCTGGCAATCATCCTGGAGTTCCCCGACGGGGAGTTCAACGAGGCGCACGGCTACCTCTACTGGCCCGACGGCGTGGTATCGGCCGTGGCGTCGGATCCGTGGGCGGTGGCACCCGCGCTGAAGGCCTACACCGACAGCTATTACAAGCCCGGCGAGGCCCTGCCGCGGAAAGCCCTCGTGCAGCTGGACCGCACGACGGGTGAGTACCGGGTGACCTTCGAGGAGACGGACGAGGGGCGCTGGAAGACGACCCCGCGCAACTTCAGGCAGCTGCGTGAGGAGTTGCGCCCCCAATTCACGTGACCCGGCCGCGTGACTTCATCCGACGCCGCGTCACGCCGGTGACGCACTCTTGCTGGCAGGATGTCAGGTGAAGGAGCGTTACGTGACAGATGTGAAATCGGCAAGCGAGCTCGACAGCCTCGACGCGGAGGGCGCGGGCGACGTGGCGCCACTTCGACTTGAGTTCGCCGGCGAGTGGCACGACCTGCCGATCGACCGGCCGTTCATCATCGGTCGCGAGGGCGACCTTGAGATCGACGACAACCGGTATCTGCATCGGCACTTCCTGGAGCTGTCGCACCGCGACGGGCTGTGGTGGCTCGCGAACGTCGGGGTGCGACTGGCGGCCACGATCTCGAGCGCCGGTGGAGCCGTGCAGTCATGGCTCTCACCGGGGGCGCGGATGCCGCTCGTTTTCGAGCGCAGTGTCATCGTGTTCACGGCCGGCCCCGTCACCTACGAGCTGAGCCTGCACACCGAGCAGGCGCCGTACGAGGTTTCGCGCCAGGTGTACGCGTCGATGAGTGGCGAGACCACGGTCATGCCGGCCAGTTTCACGCCCCTGCAGAAGCTGCTCATCGTCGCTCTGGCCGAACCGATGCTGCGTCGTGAGGGCGTCAGCATGAACGAGCTGCCGTCGTCGAGCGCGGCAGCGCAGCGACTGGGTTGGACGATGAGCAAGTTCAACCGCAAGCTCGACAACGTGTGCGACAAACTGGACCGCATGGGCGTGCAGGGTCTTCGCGGTGGGGCCGGCAAGCTCGCGACGAACCGGCGTGCCCGCCTGGTCGAGTATGCGGTGACGTCTCATGTCGTCACGCGCGCCGATCTGCCTCTCCTGGACGACGAGACGCTGCGGAATCGGATCGACTCCGAGAGCGACTGACGCGCCCCGGACGGGTCTGGCCCGCGCCCGACGAAAGGACCGACGATGGTCAAGCGCCAGCTCCCCAAACCCGTCGAGCTGCTCGAGCTCATGCAGTTCAAGAAGCCGGAACTGAACGGCAGGAAGCGCCGTCTGGGTGCCGCGCTCACCATCGCCGATCTGCGGACGATCGCGAAACGTCGCACACCGAAAGCAGCCTTCGATTACACCGACGGCGCCGCCGAGGGGGAGTTGTCGCTGACCAGGGCCCGACAGGCGTTCCAGGACATCGAGTTCCACCCCGGCATCCTCCGTCCCGCGGACCTCGTCGACATGTCCACCACCATCCTGGGCGGATCCAGCGCTCTGCCGTTCGGCATCGCGCCGACGGGGTTCACGCGACTGATGCACACCGAGGGTGAATCGGCAGGGGCGGCGGCAGCCGGCGCTGCCGGGATCCCGTTCACCCTGTCCACCCTGGGCACGACCTCCATCGAGGACGTCCGCGCGGCGAACCCAGGCGGGCGGAACTGGTTCCAGCTGTACGTCATGCGTGATCGGGAGATCTCCTACGGGCTGGTGCGTCGTGCCGCCGCAGCGGGTTTCGACACGCTGCTGTTCACGGTGGACACCCCGGTGGCGGGAGCCCGCCTCCGTGACAAGCGCAACGGTTTCTCCATCCCTCCGCAGTTGACCGTCGGCACGATCCTCAACGCGATCCCGAGACCGTGGTGGTGGTACGACTTCCTCACCACACCCAAGCTCGAATTCGCGTCTCTGTCCACGACCGGGGGGACGGTCGCGGAGCTGCTGAACGCGGCGATGGACCCGACCATCGGCTTCGACGACCTCGCCGTGATCCGTGACCTGTGGCCGGGCAAGATCGTGGTCAAAGGCGTCCAGACCGTTGCGGACTCGGTCCGACTGATCGACGCCGGGGTGGACGGCGTCGTCCTGTCCAACCACGGCGGGCGCCAGCTGGATCGCGCCCCGGTCCCGTTCCATCTGCTGCCGGCGGTCGTGCGGGAGGTCGGCCGGGACGCCACCGTGATGATCGACACCGGCATCATGAACGGAGCAGACATCGTTGCGTCGGTCGCCCTCGGCGCGAAGTTCACGCTCGTGGGGCGGGCGTACCTGTACGGGCTCATGGCCGGCGGACGAGCCGGAGTGGACCGTGCCATCGCGATTCTGCGGGACGAGATCGCCCGCACCATGACGCTCCTGGGCGTGGCCTCACTGGCCGAGCTCGAGCCGTCACATGTCACCCAGCTGGCGCGGCTGGTGCCGCTCACCGTCGACAGACAGGACAGTCCGCGGCATCCGGCCGTTCAGCCGTGAACGGACGCCGGGCGACTCGAAGGGGCGGCTCAGCGCCGGATCGTCAACGTCGGCAGCAGTTCATCCAGGTATTCGGCGGTGTCTTCCCAGCCGGTGACCGCGTGGCAGTCCACGCCCATCTCGAGTACCGGATAGTCGTTACCATCCGGGTCCAGCCGGTCGCCGACGAACAGCATGCCCTCCAGCGGAATACCCGTCTGCTCGGCGAGCTGCCGCATGCCGTACGCCTTGTCGATACCGCGATGAGTGATGTCGATCGATGTCGAGCCGCCCGAGCGCACCTCCAGATCGGGAATCCGAGGGGCCACGGCATCCCGCAGTGCGCTCTTCTTCGCCCCGGTGGGGTCCCATGCCTTCTTGGCATCCAGCGGCGCATGCTGCCCGAGAGCCGAGAAGGTGATCTGCGAGCCGCGGTCCTCCAGGATGTCGCCCCACGTCTCGGGCTCCCACAGTCCCAGCCGACGTGCCTCTTGCTCGACGGCGCGCAGCGCCCGCGTCTTCTGGTCCTCGGTGAGCGAATGCGCGTACACGGTGTCGATGCCGTCGGGCGTGATTCGGTAGTACTGGGTGCCGCAGGTGGGCAGCAGATGGACGTGGGTCAGGGTCTCGGCCGGCGCATCCGGCAGTCGGTCCACCACCTGCGCGCGGAACTGCTCCAGCTGACCGCCGGAGATGATCGCCACCTCGACGCGTTCCGCGAGCTGGATCAGCAGTCGGCCGATGCGCGGATCGATCGCGGCCTTCGAGGGGGCCAGCGTGTCGTCCAGATCGAAAGCGACCAGTCGCGGCGGGATGCTGTCAGCGGGCGTTTCGGTCACAGTGCTCCTGTCCGGGGGCGGTAGACGAAAGGCTCCGCACTGCTTCTTTCCAGAAGCGGTGCGGAGCCTCTCTGCTGTCGGGGTGACAGGATTTGAACCTGCGGCCTCGTCGTCCCGAACGACGCGCGCTACCAAGCTGCGCCACACCCCGTGCAACCGTTCGAGTCTACCCGATGCTCCGGCGTCCTTCGAACGCAGGCGCAACTCAGTGGCTCGGTGGATCATCCGATCGGGCTTGCGAGACGTCGGCGCCGGGAGAGGGTCAGGGAGGTGGCACCCGCTGTGAGGCACCCGACGGCGATCGCGCCGATGGCATGGCTTCGGTCCGTGGCGAGCCCGGTGGCGGCGAGTGCGGGCGCCTGCGGAGCCGAATCCGCCGCTGCGGGTGCGAGCACGCGGGTCGTTTCGCTCGGCGTCCCGCACTCGCCCAGGTGGACCACTTCGCCGGCCGCGTCCATGGCGCGCTCCTGCCAGAAGTACGTACCGGGTTGACCCGGAACCGGTGAGGTCACCGTGTGTTCGCCCGGAGCGGTCATGAGGTGTGGGTCGCTGGCCCACACCAGGTTCGACGGCGTGCACACCTCCGCCGGGGCGGTGCCGTCCGGAGCGAGGTAGACCGCGGACGAGACGAGCAGCCCCTCGGCGGGAAGCGGCGAGCCCACGATGACCGTGTCCGTCAGTGGCGACTCGGCGGTCACCGTCGGCTCGGCCAGCGACGAGACGGCCGGCACCATCGCGATCTGCGTCGTCTCGCCGAAACTCTCCGTCCAGGTGTAGTCCGCCCGAAGATGACCGGCCACGGCCTCGGTCTGCGCCCCCCGGTCCACCGTCCACACGGCGGTGTAGACCCCCGGCCCCGGAAGAGCCCACCCCGAGATCACGGTGTACGACGTCGTCGGCCCGCCCCGCTCGTCCGTGGTCAGCGCGAGCGTCCCCACGGCCACCGCGTCGGTCGGCACGCCGGCCTCAGCGCGGGCGGGCACGCTCTCGGTGCGGTAGACCGTCCCGGCAGCCGTCACCGGAAGGAATCCGCCGTCCGGTGACCGGGGCCAGTGCTCAACGGAGCCGCCGAACACGATGGCGTCGATGAACGAGCCGGCGGCCACGTATTTCGACGCGACCTGGGTGGACACCGTCGGCGCGAACAGCGGGACGCGGGGGGCGGCATCCTCACCGGAGACGTCGAAGCCGACCTCCCCGGCCGGTCCGGCGGTGTCCTGGCCTCCGGCCGTCGTGAAGTGACGCACGGCCGCGACGTCCTGCACCACGAAGCGCCCGCTGCCGGTGACGACGTACGGGCGGCCGGGGGCAGGCGGCTGAGCGGTGATGGCGTAGTCGCGCCCGGGCGCGGCGTTCGGCAGCGTGCTGGTGCCCGTGTCGGCGAATGTGGCGTTCGCCAGGGTGAGCGTGCCGCGGGCCGCGTGGGTGGAGGCATCCACGCGCACGCTGCCGTGCGCGGGTTCCGCGGCATCCGTCGTGAAGACAAGCGCACCGGAGGCGGCGGCTACGCCGGGGGGCGTGCTTCGGCCCTCCTCGTAGTAGGCGACGGCGAGGTTCTGGACGCTCGCGTTCTGCTCGGGGGCGAGGGCCGAGAAGGTCCAGTGGATGGCACCGGCCAGGGAGTCGCCGCGATAGCCGAAGTGGTGCAGCGTCTCGTCCCAGTTCGCGATCGCCTTCACGGCCCAGCCGACGGCTGCAGCCTGCACCGGATCGCCGGTCTGGCCGTATTTCGTCACGAGCAGATTGATCCCGGTCAGCTGCTGCGGCGACAGCCCCGCGGCCGACCCGCTCACCCCGTGGTCGACGCTGGTGCCGGTCGGTGCCGGCGCGCCGGGGAGGATGCAGTACGTGTGCACTCCGTCGATCACCATCGAGCCGTGCCACCCGTACGGCGACAGCGGCGCCCACGTGCCGAAGCCGGCACCCGGGGCCGCGGCGTGCGCGGGCGCCGGCGCGGCGATGACCGCGAGTGCGGCCAGCACGCAGGCGAGCGCGATCGCCATCACTCCGCGGGTGGCGCGGGCTGGGACGAGGCGTTGCTGGACGTGGCTTGTCTGGACGTGGCTTGTCTGGACGTGGCTTGTCTGGACGTGGCGTGTCTGGGCGGGCACCGGCATGGCTTCTCCTCCGAGTGGACAGGCTCCGATCGTCGTCCACCCGGGCGCGTCGCCGATTGCCGGCACGGGCATCGGGGGGTTCTCGGGGGCGTCCGCGGGCTGGGGAGGAGCCGCCGTGGGACGGGGTCGTCCGGCGCGGCTACGCGCGGGGGAGGAGGGTGATCAGCGACGCCTCGGGTCGGCAAGCGAACCGCACCGGGGCGTAGATCGAGTGGCCGAGACCGGCGCTGACGTTCAGCGGTACCGACCTGCCGGCATGCCGCCACCGGCTCAGGCCGCGGGCCTGGCGCAGCGGGATGTCGCAGTTGGCCACGAGTGCGCCGTACCCGGGCACGCGCACCTGGCCGCCGTGCGTGTGGCCGGCGAAGATCATGTCGGCGCCCAGGTCGACGAAGGAGTCCAGGACGCGCCGGTACGGGGCGTGGGTCACTCCCAGTGTGAGTGTGGCGGGACCGACGTCGGCGCGCAGGTCCTCCAGGAGCCGGGGGAGGACACCGAGCGCGTCCCAGCCGCGGTGGGCGTCGCTGACCCCGAACGCGTCGATGCGGGCGCCCGCGATGTCGATGGAGCCGACCGCGTTGTTCAGATCCAGCCAGCCCAGCTCATCGGCCAGATAGCCATCCAGCGCCGCGGCATCCAACGGCTCGCTCGCCGTTCTGACCTTCGACGGACCCGTGAAGTACCGGAGCGGGTTGCGCGGTTGCGGGGCGGCGTGGTCGTTGGAGCCGTGCACGAACATACCCGGGATGCCGCGCAGCGGGTCGAGGGCGGCGCGCAGACCGCCGAGCCCTCGCACGTGGCCGAGGTTGTCGCCGGTGTTGACGACCAGATCGGGTCGCCACTGCTCGGCCAGCGAGGCCATCCAGCGCTGCTTGCGGTGCTGCCACGGCGCCATGTGGGCGTCGGACAGGTGCAGAACCCGCAGCGGGGCGCTGCCCGCCGGCAGCACGGTCACGGTGTGCTCGCGCACCGTGAACAGGTAGCGCTCGATGCCGACGCCCCAGATCGCGGCGCTCGCGCCGACCGCCCCCACCGCCGCGAGGGCGGTGAGGGCGGTCTTCGCCTGCGAGCCCGGCACTAGCCGTTGCCGGGGCCGAAGCCGCCGGCGCAGATCAGGCTCGAGTAGTTCACGGCGATTGCGGCATTGCGATTGACCAGGCTGCCGGCCCCCGGTGAGGTTCCGGTGGCGGTGGGCTGGGCGCCCGCGGCGGCGTTGACGGTGCAGGCGCCGTCCGCGACGTTGCCGAACCCGGCGCCGCGGAGCGCCTGTTTCGCCTCATTCAGAGAGCGTCCCGCGATGTCCGGCACCGCCAGACCCTGGCCGTTGCTGGGGTGGATGGTCACCGTGGTGCCCCCGGCGACGCTGCCCGCACCCGGGTCCTGGGCGGCCACGATGCCCTCAGCCTCGGGCGAGTCCACAGGTTCCCCCACGGCGGAATCGAATCCGGCCGCATCCAGTCGCTGCTGGGCTTCCGGGATGCTCAGACCGACCACGTTGGGCAGATCGCGCAGCACCCGGCGGGTCAGGTTCGAGTCGGGTCCGGGGAACGAATTGCCGCCGTACACGGCGTTCGCGGCGCGCTGGACGTCTTCCGCGAGCTGATAGCGGAGGTTGGACAATCCCCGGCGGAACAGGTCGCCGCTGCCGGTGGAGTTGCCGACCCACGCGGCAGTGACCACGTTGGTGCTGGATTCCACCATCCAGGTCTGCTTCTGCTCATGTGTTCCGGTCTTGCCGATCACGTCGACGCCGTCGTTGGGGTTCGCCGCCGCGCCGGTGCCGCCGTTCATCACACCCTCCAGGGCGTACGCGGCCGTCGCGGCCACAGCGGGGTCGAGCACCTGCGTGCATGACGTCTGCGGCGGCGTGATCTCGTTGCCGTCGGAGTCGGTGACCCGGTCGATCGCGCGCGGCTGGCAGTAGATGCCGTTGTTGGCGACAGTTCCGTAGGCGCCGGCCATCGCGATCGGCGAGAGGTTGTTCGACCCGATCACCGAGAACAGCGTGTCCATCGAGACAGGTGTGCCGTCACCGCGGGTGGCTCCCATCTTGGTCGCCACCTTCTGGATGTCGCACAGGTCGAGCTGCTCGGCCATCGCGAAGTAGCCGGTGTTGAGCGAATCCCGGGTGAACTGCATCGGGGTTCCGGTGTAGCCGCTCTGATTGTTGAAGTTGGACACCCGGGCGTTCTCGACGTTCACCCAGTCGCCCGTGCAGCTGTTGGTCATCCTCTTGAAGATGCGCACTCGACCGTTGAGGGTCTCGTTGACGGAGTGGCCCTTTTCGAGCCAGTCCACGAGGGTGAAGATCTTGAACGTCGATCCCGCTTCGAATCCACCGGAGTTGCCGTACTTCTCATCTCCGGCGTAGACCAGGGACGAGAAGTTCGGGTCGCCCGCCAGTCCGGCATCCTCGCTGAAAGTCGTGTTCTGCGCGATGGAGAGGATCCGGCCGGTGGTGTTCTCGATGCTCACCGTGGCGGCGCCGAACTTGCCGGTGTCCGGGGACACCCAGCCCTCGACCGATCTCGGCGCATTCTCGGCCATCGAGGCCTCGGCCGGCATCTGCACCCGCGGGTCCAGCGTCGTGTAGACGTTCAGGCCGCCGCGCTGCAGCATGCGGATGCGGTCCTCGGGGGTCGCGCCGAAGGCAGGGTCGGTCTTGATGATGTTCTTCACGTACTGGCAGAAGTATGCGGCTCCGCCGGCCACGGCACAGCCGGTCGTGGCGGGGTGCAGCGAGGGGGTGAGCGGTTCGATCACCGCGGCGACGTACTGCTCCTGCGTGATCTTTCCGTCATCCAGCATCCGGCTGAGGACGTAGAGCTGGCGGCCCTTGGTGGAGCTGTATCCGTCCGCGGCGGCGACGTACTGCTCCTGCGTGATGGTGCCGTCGGCCAGCAGGGTGTCCAGCGCGGCCAGCTGACCCTTCGGAACGTCGTCGACCAGGCCGTCGGGAGCCTTGTTGTAGCCGACCCCGTTGGCGTCGAAGATCGATCCGGCGGGCTGGTCGATCCGGTAGGTGTTCGGGTTCTGCACGATTCCGGCGATCGTCGCCGCCTGCGACAGGGTGAGATCCTTCGCCGCGACGCCGAAGTAGTACTTGGCGGCCGCGTCGACGCCGTAGGTCTGCCCGCCGAGGTTGGCGATGTTCAGGTAGCCCAGCAGGATGTCGTTCTTGGAATACTTCTGCTCCAGGGCGATCGCGTACCGCATCTCCTGCAGCTTGCGCTGGATGCCCTCGGTGCCTGACGCCGTGGTCGCCTCGTTCCAGCAGTCCAGGAGCTCTTCGCCGGTGGTGGCGTCGCGCTCGCAGCGCTGGATCAGGACGTTCTTGACGTACTGCTGGCTGATCGATGAGCCGCCCTGCGTCTCGCCGCCGCCCTGCATGTTCTGCAGCAGCGCGCGCGAGGTGCCGATCAGATCGACACCGCCATGCTGATAGAAGCGGGGGTCCTCGCTGGAGAGGATCGCGTCGTACATGACCGGAGCGACCTCGGTGAACTCGACCGGGGAGCGGTTCTGGTCGTAGAACTGCGCCAGCTGGATGTCCTCGCCCGTGTCCGGGTTCTTCGCGTACACGGTCGTCGGCACCATCAGCTTGTCGATGTCCAGGACGCTGGGCAGGTTGTCGAACATCGTGATCGCGCTGGTCGCCGCCGCGCCGGACAAGGCGATGGCGGGGGTGACCGTCGCGGTGATCAGAACTCCCGCGACAGCGCTCAGTCCGACCAGTCCCAGGAGGCCGCCGAGCACGCCGCTGGCCGTCCGTTTCGTATCAGGCATAGGCTTGATCGTAGGGGAGCTACCTGGGCGATTTCTTTACGGACCCGCCTTTTCGCGCCGATTCCCCGCATCCGCCCGCGACCCTTCGGAGCCTCTATGACCACGTGGGAGTACCTCACCACCCCGCTTCTCATCCACAACACTGCGGCGATCCTCAACAACTGGGGCAAGCAGGGCTGGGAGCTCGTGCAGGTCGTGCCCGGGCCGGAAGGCGGGCTGGTCGCCTACCTGAAGCGCCCCTCTGCGGGCGGCGCGGCCAACGCGGGCCTGGATGCTGCGGCCCAGGCGGCCCGGCAGTTCGAAGGAACCGCGCAGTGACCGTCACCGACCGGCTGGCCGAGCTGGGCATCGAGCTTCCGACCGTCGTACCGCCGCTGGCTGCGTACGTTCCGGCCAAGGCGCACGCCGATCTGGTGTACACCGCCGGGCAGCTGCCGATGGTGGCCGGGTCGCTTCCCGCCACCGGCAAGGTCGGAGTCGGACCCGGGTTGATCCCCGCCGAGGACGCCACCTCCTATGCGCGCCAGTGCGCGCTGAACGCCGTCGCGGCTGCCGCGGCCGCCGTCGGCGGAGCGGATCGGCTCACCGGCGTCGTCAAGGTGGTCGGTTTCGTCGCATCGGTCGCGGACTTCACCGGTCAGCCCGGTGTGGTCAACGGCGCGAGCAACGTGCTCGGCGAGATCTTCGGCGAAGCGGGGCGCCATGCCCGGTCCGCCGTCGGCGTTTCGGTCCTGCCGCTGGACAGTCCCGTCGAGGTCGAGGTCGTCTTCACCTACGCATAGCCCGAGCGGGGGCTACCGCACCTGCGCGGAGATCACCGACATCACCGCGGTGTCGGCGAGCGTGGTGGTGTCTCCGACCTCGCGGCCCTCGGCGACGTCGCGCAGCAGCCGGCGCATGATCTTTCCGGAGCGGGTCTTGGGCAGCTCCTCGACGATGTACACGTCTCGCGGTCGTGCGATCGGTCCGATCTGCTCCCCGACCCATCCGCGCAGTGACTGCGCAAGACCGTCGGGGGAGTGGGCCGCGAGATAGCTCTGTTTGATGATCACGAACGCCGCGACCGCCTGGCCGGTGGTCTCGTCCGATGCGCCCACCACCGCCGCTTCGGCGACGGCCTCGTTCGCGACCAGCGCGGATTCGATCTCGGTCGTCGACAGCCGGTGACCGGAGACGTTCATGACGTCGTCGACGCGTCCGAGGAACCACACATCGCCGTCGTCGTCCAGACGCGCGCCGTCGCCGGCGAAGTAGTAGCCCTGCGCGGCGAACTTGTCCCAGTAGGTCTCCTTGTACCGCTCCGGGTCGCCCCAGATACCGCGAAGCATGCTGGGCCACGGCTCGGTGACCACCAGCAGTCCGCCGTTGCCGTTGCCGACGTGGACGCCGTCGTCATCGACCACGTCGATCGAGATGCCCGGCAGCGGCACCTGGGCGCTTCCGGGCTTGGTCTCGGTGACCCCGGGCAGGGCCGAGATCATGATCGCGCCGGTCTCGGTCTGCCACCAGGTGTCCACGATCGGCGCGGTCTTGCCGCCGATGATCTTGCGGTACCACATCCACGCTTCCGGGTTGATCGGCTCACCCACCGAGCCCAGCAGCCGCAACGAGGACAGGTCGAACTTCTTGGGCACCGACCGGCCGATCTTCATGAACGACCGGATCGCGGTGGGCGCCGTGTACAGCACCGTCACGCCGTACTTCTCCACGATCTCCCACCAGCGGCCCGGATGCGGCGTATCCGGCGTCCCCTCGTACAGCACCTGTGTTGCGCCGTTCGCGAGCGGGCCGTACGCGACGTAGGTGTGCCCCGTGATCCAGCCGATGTCGGCCGTGCACCAGAACACATCGGTCTCGGGGTGGATGTCGTGGACGACCTTGTTGGTGAAGGCCGCCTGCGTGAGGTAGCCGCCCGAGGAGTGCATGATGCCCTTGGGCTTGCCGGTCGTGCCCGAGGTGTACAGGATGAACAGCGGTGTCTCGGCAGGGAAGGCCCGGGCCTCGTGTTCGGCCGGAGCCTGCGGCACGACGTCGTGCCACCAGATGTCACGGCCCTCGGTCCACTCGACCCTGTTGCCGCCGCGCCGGACGACCAGGACGTGCTCCACGGTCTCCTGGATGCCGGCGCCGTTGCGGTCGGACAGCGCCATGTCCACGGCGGGCTTGAGCGAGGAGACTTTGCCCTTGCGGTAGCCGCCGTCGGCGGTGATGACCAGCTTGGCCCCGGCATCGTCGATGCGGGAGCGCAGGCTGTCGGCCGAGAAGCCACCGAACACCACCGAGTGGATCGCGCCGAGGCGCGCGACGGCGAGCATCGCGGCGATCGCCTCGGGGATCATCGGCATGTAGACGGCGACCCGGTCGCCCTCTCCGATCCCGAGGCCCTCGAGCACGTTCGCCAGCCGCTTGACCTCGTCGGTCAGCTCGGCGTAGGTCATCTGCCGTGATTCGCCCGGCTCGCCTTCCCAGAGGAGCGCGACCCGATCGCCGTTGCCCGCCTCCACATGCCGGTCGAGGCAGTTGTAGGAGACATTGAGCTCACCATCGGCGAACCATGTCGCGAACGGCGGATTGGACCAGTCCAGAACCTGTGTGAACGGCGTGTGCCAGTGCAGGTCGCGGGCCTGCTCCGCCCAGAAGCCGTCGCGATCGGCCGCGGCCTTCGCATACAGCTCGGCTGTCCCCACGGCGTTCTGCGCGAACGCCGGTGGTGGTGCGAACCGCCGGCTCTCAGAGAGGAGGTGGTCGATCTGGCTGCTCATGCTCGCTCCTTCGCGGGCCGTCCCGGGGCTGCACGGTCGGGAAGACGTGCCGCAACGACAGGGCCAATCTATCCAGCGTCCCCGGCGGTCACTACCTCCGATAGTGGGGAGCGCAGCGGCCCCGCGCACGGCCAGCCGGGGGCGAAACGATATATCGGTCACAGCCTGATGAGGATGTTTGGAGGCCCGATGGAATGTGCGTATGCTCGTCCCCGGCCGAACATTTGATTCTGGCATTGCGGCACCCGACCCTCCCCCGAACTGTGGTGTCGCTTGTGGCGGCATCCCATTCCCCCCATGGGATGCCGCCCTCTCTTTCCCGGTCGCCACTCCTCCCCAGGTGCCTCTCTTATGACGCTCTGCACGGGAACGCGAGACGCTGATCGGGACGCTCCGATGTCGACCTAACGTCGAGGCATGCGCGAACGGTTCGTCGTCCAACCCCGGGTCCCGGGCGACGCGTTGCCGCCGGGCGGCTCCGCCCCGACCGCGACCCACGTCCCCGGAGCGAGCGGCCCGGACAGCGCTGTCTCCGTTCCGGCGACGCGTCGGCGCCCTGCCGGCACGGGGCATCCCGCTCTGCAACCACTGGCACGGTACCTCGATGACCCGGAGGTGACCGACCTGTTCGTCAACGGCGCCGCCGGGCTCTTCGTCGACCGCGGCCGTGGCGCGGCACCGGCCCAGGAGTGGCGCGCCAGGGAAGAGGACGTGCGCGATCTGGCCGTCGCGCTCATCGGGCTGGGCGGGCGCCACATCGACGACGCGACCCCGTGCGTGGATGTCCGCCTCGAGGGCGGGATGCGCGTGCACGCCGTGCTTCCCCCGGTCGCCGCGGAAGGAACAGCCATCTCCATCCGCGTGCCACGTCTGGAAAGCCCCGACCTGGCCGCACTCGAATCGCGGGGCATGTTCGACGCGCCGACCCGCAGACGGCTGGAGGAGCTGGTCGGACGACGCGCCAACCTGCTGATCACCGGCGCAGCCGGCGCGGGCAAGACGACGCTGCTGGCAGCGCTGCTCGGCCGTGCGCCGGTCGCGGAACGGATCGTCACGATCGAGGACGTCGCAGAACTGCGTGTGCAGCACCCCCACCACGTCAAGCTCGAGGCGCGCCAGGCGAATCTCGAGGGGGCGGGCGCGATCGGCCTGGCCCGCCTGGTGCGCGAAGCCCTGCGGATGCGGCCGGACCGGCTCGTCGTGGGCGAATGCCGCGGCGAGGAGGTTCGGGAGCTGCTCAGCGCCCTGAACACCGGCCACGACGGCGGGGCGGGGACGCTGCACGCGAACGGGCTGCACGATGTGCCGGCGCGGCTCGAGGCGCTCGGGGCGCTGGCCGGGCTGGACGATCGGGCCCTGGCACGCCAGGCCGCCAGCGCCATCGGCTACGTCCTGCACGTCGCCCGGGATGTGGACGGGCTTCGCCGCCTGGCGGCCGCCGGACGCCCCGTGGTCAACGCCGCGGGGCGCCTGGAGATCGAGGAGCTGCCATGGCAGCTCGGGTGATGAGCGCGTCGATCGCCGAGACGGTGCTGAGACTGGCGGTGCTGCTGCAGGCGGGCATCGCCCCGGCCCGTGCCTGGACGTACCTCGCCGAGTCCGGGGATCCCCATGCGGCGCGCGTCGGAGAACGCGTGGCGACGGGTGTCCCGCTGGCTGCTGCGATCGCGACCGCCGCGGCCACACCCGCAACCGCCGGTCGACGGCGGATCGTCCGATCTGCGAAGCCGGCGCCGGATGACACGGATCCGTGGCGCGACGTGGCTGCCGCGTGGGAGGTCGCCACCGCCGTCGGTGCACCCCTCGCGGAGAGTCTGCGGGCGTTGTCGGCCGCGCTGCGCGACGCGCAGGAGGCGGCGGACGAGGTGCGCGTGGCGCTCGCCGAACCGGCCGCCACCGCGAAGCTGATGGGCTGGCTTCCCCTGGTGGCTGTCCTCCTCGGCGTCGCGCTGGGCTTCGACACGTTCGGCACGCTCGTCAGTCATCCGATCGGCATCGCGTGCCTCGTGCTCGGGAGTGCGCTGATCCTGGCCGCGCACCGCTGGAACGCGGCGCTGGTGAGGCGAGCCCGCGCCGGATCCGGCATCCCCGGCCTGGGCGCGGAGCTTCTGGCCATCGCGTTGAGCGGCGGCGTGTCGATCGACCGTGCCCGCCGTCTCGTCCAGGCGGCAACCGGCGACGGAACGGATGCCGAGACCGACGCACTCCTGGACCTTTCCCGCAGTGCAGGCGTGCCCGCCGTGGAACTGCTGCGCGCATCCTCGGCCCTCGCGCGCCACCGCGCCCGGGTCGAGGGGCGCCTGCGCGCTGCCCGCCTGTCGTCGCGGCTGCTGCTTCCGCTCGGCGTCTGCACGCTCCCGGCGTTCATGCTGCTCGGCGTCGCGCCGATGCTCCTCAGCGTGATGACAGCGATGCCGATGACGATCTGATCCACCGACTGTGCCCACCGACTGTGCCCACCGCCTGTGCCCACCGACTGTGCTCGCCGACTGTGCCCACCGACCGTGCCCACCGATCAGGAAGGAACCCCTCCATGTCACTGCCCCGTCTCACCCGCGCCCGCGCGTCGCAGCTCTTCGCCGACGACGCGGGCGCCGCCACCGCGGAGTACGCGATCGCGACCATGGCCGCTGTCGCGTTCGCCGGGCTCCTCGTCGTCATCATGCGCAGCGACGAGGTGCGCGGCATCCTCACGGACCTCGTGCGACGCGCGCTCACGGTCGCGTGATGCGCCGCGGGCTCGGCGACCGTGGTTCGGTGGTCGCCGAATTCGCCGTCGCCCTGCCCGCGGTCGCGCTCGTCCTGCTGCTGGGCGCGGGGGCGCTGGGCGCGTGCGCGCGGCAGGTCAGCCTCCAGGATGCTGCGGCCGACGCCGCGCGACTCGCCGCGCGCGGCGAACCCGACGGCGCGCCCGGGGTGGTGGCCACCGCGGTCCCCGGCGCGCACGTCGTTATCGAGGCCCGCGGGGACCTGGTCTGCGTGCGCGTGACAGCGCCCGCGGGCCACGCCCTGCCGCTCATCCTGAACGCGACCGGCTGCGCGCTGGACGGGGGTCGCTGATGGCGGGAACGCTGCTCTGCGTCGGTGTGGTCGCGTGCGCGGCGACGCTCTCGTTGAGCCTTGTGACAGCGGGCTCCGCGGCGGCGTTCTCGCAGAATCTCGCGGGCGTGGCGGACGCCGCAGCGCTCGCGGCGGCCGACGCGGCGTCCGGCGCCGTCGAGGGGGAACCGTGCGCGCGTGCCGCCCAGATCGCGGCGACCTCGGCCGCCCGAATCGCCGCTTGCGATCGGGATGAACTCGTCGTGACGGTGACGGTGACCGGCGCTTTCGGGTGGCTCACGGCGACCGCTTCGGCCCGTGCCGGGCCGCCGCGGTGAGCCGGCGTTCACAGCGCCTGCCTGCCGAGTGGTGTGTATGGTGTGCTTCGAAGAAAGGACGCCCCCGTTGGCAACAGGCAAGAAGCTCGTCATCGTCGAGTCACCGACGAAGATGAAGTCGATCCAGGGCTATCTCGGAGATGACTACGAGGTACTCAGTTCAGTCGGTCACATCCGCGATCTCGCGAGTAAGAAGGACATCCCCGCCGACAAGAAGTCCGCGTACGGCAAGTACTCGATCGACATCGACAACGACTTCGATCCCTATTACGTCGTCAACGACCGGAAGACCAAGACGGTCGCCGAGCTCAAGCGCGCCCTGAAGAACGCCGACGAAGTCCTGCTCGCCACTGATGAGGACCGCGAAGGCGAGGCCATCGCGTGGCACCTTCTCGAGGTGCTCAAGCCCAAGGTGCCCGTGCGCCGCATGGTCTTCCACGAGATCACCAAGGACGCGATCCGGGCCGCGGTCGAGGACACCCGTGAACTCGATCACGCCCTGGTGGACGCGCAGGAGACCCGGCGCCTGTTGGATCGCCTGTACGGGTGGGACGTCTCGCCGGTGCTGTGGCGCAAGGTCGGCAGCGGCCGCGAAGGCGCGGCGCTGAGCGCCGGGCGTGTGCAGTCCGCGGCCACGCGGATGGTCGTCGAACGCGAGCGCGAGCGCATGGCGTTCGTCTCCGCCGGCTACTGGGACGTCCAGGCGCTCGCGCTGACGAAGTCCTCGCCGGAGCCCGACGAAGCATCCTTCACGACTCGTCTGGCACGGATCGACGGTGCCCCGCTGGCCCGCGGAACCGACTTCGACGACCGTGGCCAGCTCAAGAAGGTCGTCGTCGTCCTCGACGAGGTCAAGGCGCGCACGCTCGCCGCGGCGATCGAAGGCGTCGGCGAAGCATCCGTCACCGCCCTGGAATCCAAGCCCGGCAGCCGCAGCCCGAAGCCTCCCTTCACGACCTCGACTCTCCAGCAGGAGGCCGGTCGCAAGCTCTCGATGAGCGCCAAGCACGCGATGAGCGTCGCGCAGCGTCTCTACGAGAAGGGGTTCATCACCTATATGCGCACCGACTCGACCGCCCTGAGCACTCAGGCGATCACCGCGGCGCGTGAGCAGGCGGTTTCGCTGTACGGCGAGAAGGCCGTGCCGCTGAACCCGCGCGTGTACCGGAGCAAGAGCAAGAACGCGCAGGAGGCGCACGAGGCGATCCGTCCGTCGGGCGAGCAGTTCCGCACCCCCGCTTCTGTGTCCGCCGAGCTGGATCGCGACGAGCAGCGGATGTACGACCTGATTTGGAAGCGCACCGTCGCCAGCCAGATGTCCGACGCCAAGTACGAGACCACCACGGTCACGCTCACCGTGGACGCGCCCGTCGACGGTGAGGTGCAGCGGGCCGAGTTCACGGCATCCGGCACGGTGTACACCTTCAAGGGATTCCTCGAAGCGTACGAAGAGGGTCGCGACGAGAAGCGCGGTGACGCGGACAAGGCCGACGACCAGTCGCTGCCGATCCTCGCCATCGGCGACGCCCTCCGACTCAAAGAGGTCGAGCCCAAGGGCCACGCCACCACGCCCAAGCCCCGCTACACGGAGGCCAGCCTGGTGAAGGCCCTCGAGGAGAAGGGCATCGGCCGCCCCTCCACGTTCGCCAGCATCATCGACGTGATCCTGGACCGCGGCTATGTCACCAAACGCGGGCAGGCGCTGGTTCCCAGCTGGCTCGCGTTCAGCGTCATCCGCCTGCTCGAGGAGCACTTCGCCGACCTCGTCGACTACGACTTCACGGCCGCCCTCGAGGACGACCTGGATGCGATCGCCCGCGGCGAGCAGCAGCGCACCGCCTGGCTGCGCGAGTTCTACTTCGGCTCCGACACCCAGCCCGGACTGCGCAACATCGTCGAGAACCTCGGTGAGATCGACGCGCGCGAGCTGAACGCGACGCCGATCAGCGCCACCACGACGCTGCGATTCGGCAAGTACGGGCCCTACCTGGACATCATCGACCCGGACAACCCGGACGCTCCGCCGCGCCGCGTGAACATCCCCGAGGACCTGGCCCCGGATGAACTGACGCCGGACAAGGCCCAGGAGCTGATCGACGCGCCGGTCGCGGGCAACCGTGTGCTCGGTGAGAACCCCGAGAACGGCAAGCTCGTGGTCGTCAAGGACGGCCGCTTCGGGCCCTACGTCGAGGAGACCGATCCCGAGGACCCGACGGCTGTGGACGAAGCGACCGGAGAGGTCGTCGAGGAAGCGCCGAAGAAGGGTGCCGCCAAGAAGGGCACAGCCAAGAAGGGCACAGCCAAGAAGGATGCCGCGCCCAAACCTCGCACGGCATCCCTGTTCAAGTCCATGTCTGTCGACAGCCTCGACCTGGAGACCGCACTGCGCCTGCTGGACCTGCCCCGCACGGTGGGTGTGGATCCCGAGTCGGGGGAGCCGATCACCGCTCAGAACGGGCGCTACGGGCCGTATCTGAAGAAGGGCACCGACTCGCGCACGCTGGACTCCGAACAGCTCATCTTCGACATCACCCTCGATCAGGCGCTCGCGATCTACGCGCTGCCCAAGTACGGCGCCCGGCGCGCGTCCAGCGCGCTCAAGGAGTTCGAGAACGATCCGGTCAGCGGCAAGCCCATCAAGCTGAAGGACGGCCGGTTCGGCCCCTACGTCACCGACGGCGAGACGAACGCGACCATTCCCCGCGGCGAGGTCGCGATGGACATCACGTTCGAGCGGGCCGTGGAACTGATCGCCGACAAGCGTGCGAAGGGCCCGGCGCCCAAGCGGACTCCGGTGCGCAAGGCGGCCACCACCCGCAAGGCACCGGCGAAGAAGAAGTGAGCATCGACGTTCCGGGACCGACGTCCGGCGCGCCGGGCTCCGCGGGAGCGCGGGCCGGTCTGTTCGTCACGTTCGAGGGGGGCGACGGCGTCGGCAAGACCACCCAGGCGGCGCTGCTGGAGGAGTGGCTCGTCGCGCGCGGCCGCACGGTCGTGCGGACCCGGGAGCCGGGCGGCAGCGAGGTCGGCGTGCTGATCCGGGACATCGTCCTGCACCATCGCGGCGAGGTCGCTCCGCGTGCCGAGGCGCTCCTGTACGCGGCGGACCGGGCGCAGCACATCGCGACCGTCGTGCGACCGGCGCTGTCCCGCGGAGGCGTGGTCATTCAGGACCGCTACCTGGACTCATCCGTCGCCTACCAGGGCGCCGGACGCGTCCTGGGCCGTGACGAAGTCCGCGACCTCTCCCTGTGGGCTGCCGAGGGGCTGCTTCCGGACCTGACCGTGCTGCTCGACCTGGATTCCGGACTGGCCCGCGATCGGCTGGCTGCCGACGACAAGCCTTTCGACCGGCTCGAGGCCGAGCACGACGGCTTCCACGACAGTGTGCGCACCGAGTTCCTCGCCCTGGCCGCCGCGGAACCCGAGCGCTTCCTCGTGCTGGACGCCGCCCGCGTGCCGGCCGACCTGGCGACGGACATCCAGGGACGCGTCCAGCTGCTCCTGGATCAGCGGGCCGCGCCGGACGCTGTCGTCAGCGCCGATTAGGCTGGACGCCATGGACAGCGCGGCGATCGCGGATGCTCCCGCGGCGACAGAGGTCGAGGTCCCGTGGGGCGCTGTCTGGGGGCAGGACGCCGCCGTGGCGACGCTGCGGGCGGCGGCATCCGATCCCGCGTCCATGACGCACGCGTGGCTGATCACGGGCCCGCCGGGCTCGGGACGATCGACCCTCGCCTATGCGTTCGCCGCCGCGCTGATCGCCGAGGACGGCGATGAGCGGACCATGCGGCAGGTGCTCGCCGGCACCCACCCGGACATGACGGCCCTGCGCACGGAGGGCGTCATCATCTCCATCAAGGACGCACGTGCTCTCGTCGAGCGCTCCTATTTCGGCCCGTCCCTCGGCCGGTACCGCGTCATCGTCATGGAAGACGCGGACCGGATGGTGGAGCGCACCTCCAACGTCCTGCTGAAGGCGCTGGAGGAGCCGCCGGAGCGCACCGTCTGGATCCTGTGCGCGCCCAGCGACGCGGATCTGCTGCCCACCATCCGCTCGCGGGTGCGCACGCTGCGACTGCGCGAGCCTGACATCGCGGACGTCGCGCGTCTGATCGCACGGCGCACCGGCATCGACCTCGCCGTCGCGGAGCAGTCCGCCCGGCACGCGCAGCGCCACATCGGGATGGCGCAGCGCCTCGCCACCGACGCCGGGGCACGCGCGCGTCGCGACCAGACCCTGCGCGGCGTCCTGGCCGTGCGCGGCGTCGGCGATGCCGTCGATGTCGCCGGCCGCGTCGTGCAGGCGGCGACCGAGGACGCCAAGGCCCTGACCGCCGAACGCGACAGCACCGAGCGGGCTGGCCTGCTGCGCACGCTCGGCATCGCCGAAGGAGCTGCTGTTCCGCCTGCGGTCCGCTCGCAGCTGAGCGCTCTGGAGGACGATCAGAAGCGTCGCGCGACCCGCAGCCTCCGCGACGGTATCGATCGGGTCCTCACCGATCTGCAGTCCATGTTCCGGGACGTCGTGATGCTGCAGTTCGGACGCGGGGGACCGGATGAGGGCGACCTGATCAATCGCGAACTCGAGCCGGAACTGCGCGCGCTCGCCGCCGCGTGGACCCCGGAGCGCAC
This sequence comes from Microbacterium sp. zg.B48, assembly GCF_024623505.1. Classification (NCBI taxonomy): domain Bacteria; kingdom Bacillati; phylum Actinomycetota; class Actinomycetes; order Micrococcales; family Microbacteriaceae; genus Microbacterium; species Microbacterium sp. zg.B48. The sequence continues at coordinate 370,983 of NZ_JANJFE010000003.1, read as the reverse complement.
CCTGGTCGTCCTCGACCGGATCGCCGAGACCCGCCGCAACCTGGAGCAGAACGTCGCACCGACTCTCGCCCTGGAAAGCATGCTCGTGACGGTTGCGAGCGGAAGGACCCCGTGAACCTCCACCTCCCGCGAACGGCGGGCACTCCCGCGCGCCGCCGAACCTCGGGCCCGGTGCGCCGCACGCGCCGGCTCGTCGCCCTCATCACGACGCTGGCCGCGGCATCCCTCGCCCTGTCCGGATGCCTGTACTCCGTCATCCCGGAATCCCCGCCGCGCTCGTCCGCCAGTGCGACGCCGGACACGGACGGGGTGGGGGCCGACCTCATCCCGTTCTACTCGCAGCCGCTCACCTGGGTGCCCTGCGACGCGTTCGAATGCACGACGGTCACCGCGCCGCTGGACTGGTCGAATCCCGGTGCCGGTCAGATCGAGCTCTCCGTCATCCGTCAACGGGCGGTGTCGGGCACACCGATCGGCTCCCTGCTGATCAACCCCGGCGGACCGGGGGCCAGCGGCGTGGACTTCGTCCGCGAGAGCGTCGACTTCGCCGCTCGGGAACCGCTGCAGGAGCAGTACGACATCGTCGGGTTCGACCCGCGCGGGGTGGGCGCGTCGACCGCGGTGCGCTGCTACGAGCCGGCTGACATGGATGCCTACCTGTTCGGCATCCCCTCCGCGCCCCGCGGCTCCGACGCGTGGATCGCCGAGCGCACCGAGGCCAACGAGGAGTTCGCCGCCGCCTGCGACGCCAACAGCGGCGGCATCCTCCCGTACATCACGACGGAGAACTCCGCCCGCGACATGGACCTGCTGCGCGCCGTGCTGGGGGACTCCGAACTGCACTATCTCGGCTACTCCTACGGCACCTTCCTCGGGGCGACCTACGCGCAGCTCTACCCGGACCGGGTGGGGCGGCTCGTTCTGGACGGTGCCGTCGACCCCGCCGCGTCAATCGTGGACGTGAACGTCGTGCAGGGGGTCGGTTTCGAATCCGCCCTGCGTGCGTACGTGGCGGCCTGTCTGGACGGGTCGGACTGCCCGTTCCGCGGCACGGTCGACGAGGCCATGGCCGACCTGGGCACCCTGCTGGCGGGCGTCGCACGCTCCCCGCTTCCGGCGTCGGACGGCAGGATACTGGGGGCGGACTCGCTGCTGACCGGCATCGTTGCAGCGTTGTACTCCGAAGGGAGCTGGCCGTTCCTGACCGCCGCGCTGACCGAGGTGCTGGAGGGCAATCCGGATGTCGCGTTCCAGCTCGCGGACTTCTACTACAACCGCGTGAACGGCGCCTACCTGGACAACTCGACCGAAGCGTTCCGGGCGTACAACTGCATGGACTACCCCGCCATCACCCCGGAAGAGATCGCGGCCGGTGACGAGCGGCTCGCGGTGGAGGCGCCCACGGTCGCGCCGTACTGGACGGGCGTGGATCCGTGTGCCGTCTGGCCGTACCCGCCGACCGGGATCCGCGGGGAGATCACCGCCGAAGGTGCACCGCCGATCGTGGTGGTGGGAACCACGAACGATCCGGCGACGCCGTACGAGTGGTCCGTCTCGCTCGCCGATCAGCTCGCGTCCGGCGTCCTGATCACACGGGTGGGGGAGGGGCACACCGGCTACAACAAGGGCAACGCCTGCGTGGATGCGGCCGTCGAGGCGTATCTGCTCGGTGGCACCGTGCCCCAGGACGGGCTGCGCTGCGAATAGGACGGATGCCGGGCCTCCGCGGGTTCGCGGGGGCACCGGCGACCCTGTAAGATCGATGTTCGTGCGTCGCGCAAGCGAAACACGCCACCTTAGCTCAGTCGGCAGAGCGATTCACTCGTAATGAATAGGTCAAGGGTTCGATTCCCTTAGGTGGCTCCACACACCTGTCCGGGGGGTCGCCCCAGGTCGTCGGTGACGCGGATCAGAACCTTTCCGGTGACTCCGTCCTCAACGGCATCGTGCGCGGATGCCGTGTCCTCGAGCGAGAACCACGTCAGCGGCAGGCCGGCTTCTTCACCTACGGGGAGGGCGCCCGCCTCGAGGGCTGCGGTGATGTCTTCGGCGGCGACGGCCAGCGCCTCCGGGCCCACGGTGTAGAGCAGCAGCCCCTGCCAGCGCGCGTTCTTCGCGAAGCTCGTCGCGATCGGCACGCTGAACTCGTCGCCGTTGTTGTTCGCGTAGTACGCGATGCTGCCGTGGTTGGCGAGCACCTCCACATCGAGCGCGGCGTTCTGCGCGGGCGCGACCTCGACGATGTGATCGACGCCGCGGGGAGCGACGGAAAGCACGTGGGCGGAGAGATTACGATCCGGGTACTGAAGGACGTGATGCGCACCTGCCGCGCGGGCCAGCGCCGCCTTCTCATCGCAGCTGACCGTGGCGATCACCGTGGCGCCCGCCCATACCGCCAGTTGGATAGCGGCGTGTCCGACGGCGCCCGCGCCACCCTGCACCAGCACCACTCGTCCGTCCAGGGCGCCGGGCGCGAGACGCGCCGGGCCGAGTTCGTGCACGGTGAGCGCACGATGAGCGGTCATCGCGGGCACGCCCAGACTGGCGGCCACATCGAAGCCGATGCCGTCGGGGAGATGGACGACGCGACTCGCCGGCACCACCGTCCACTCCTGCGCGGTCCCGGTCGGGCGCTGGTGGGCGGCGAGGAAGAGCCACACACGGTCGCCGACCGTGAAATCCTCGACATCGGAACCGACAGCATCCACCACGCCCGCCCCATCCTGGTTGGGGACGACGTCGGCGAACTCGAGTGGCCTGTTTCCCGCGCGGGCCTTCCAGTCCGTCGGGTTGACCCCCGACACGGCGATACGGACCCGGACCTCATCCGGCCCGGGCTCGGCCAGCGGTCGGTCGGTCAGTTCGAGAACCGACGACGGTCCGGACTGGGAGTAGATGATTGCGCGCATGAGGTCTCCAAGGCAGAAGCGCCGGCAAACATTCCGACGCGGGCAGCGGCGCTCAGGCAGTCAGCACACACCTGGGCTTCCACGTCGCGGAATCGTGCGGGGGCGGTCGTCTCGGCCTCACTAGGCTGAACTCGCCATTCGGGTGGTCCATTCAACCGAGTGATTTTCGGCGCTTCGCGCCGGAATCGACTTCGGGGTAAGGACCTTGCATGAGCGTTTCACGATGGATCACTGCCGTGGCCGGAGGCGCGCTCGTTCTGGGCGTGCTCGTGCCTTTTCCGCACAGCGCCGAAGCGGCCACGTTCGCATCGACGGCTGCCGTAGGCGATGCCGCACCGTGTCCGCTCATTCAGCGCACCGTCGCCTCGGATGCGCTGGGCTCGACGCTCGACGATTCCGCGGACACCGCGGGGGGAATCTTCTCGGGTGTTGCGACGACCGTGCTCACCGGGGTCATCTCAGGTGCGGCGGGCAAGGTGGGCGGTGCCTTGGTGGGTTGGGCGCTGGACGCGCTGACGGGCGGCCCAGGACCGACTCCCATCGAAGAGGAAGAGCTCGCCGACCTTCAGCAGATTCAGACGCAGCTTTCCACGGTCCAGCAGGAGATCACGACTCTGAACATCACTCTTCAGCAGGACGAGCTCGCGCTGGCCAATCAGATCGAGGTAGCGGCGCAGTACGGCGCCTATGTCACCCAGGTCACCGCCGCCAATACCGCGCTCGAGAACGTCCGTAACGACATCCAGCTGGTCTGCCAGCTGTCTGCGAACCTGACGACCTCGGCGCAGGCAAGCGGCAATACCAGCTCTCTCTCGGCCGATCAGATCGACGAACTGAAGGCTGTCGTGGAGAGTGGCCAGCAGAGCGTCAACGCCCTCGACGAGGCGCTCATCGGTACGGACGGACAGTCCGGCGTATTCGGGTCCTACCGCGCGCTGCTGTGGGCGGCAGAAGCTTCGGGATCGTCCACACCGTCCGGCACGCTCCTCCCCTCCGAACTGGCCAACAAGATGCAGGCGCAAGCGGCGTTCTATGCCGGCGTCACCACGCTCCACCTGAACGCGTACGCCGAGGCCGTGCACCTGTCCGCCACCGGCGGCGTCACCGCCGATCTGCAGAACTACTACGAGAACACGTACGTGCCGTCGGTGCAGGCGTGGTCATACCTCGCCAACGACAACCTCCCGACTCTTCCCGACGGGGTCAGCGCCGATCTCAGCACCCCGGCGTCGCCGAACCCGGGGTCGGCCGACAGCAGCGGGTTCATACGAGTGTGGACCACCTCGCCGGTGACCCTCGCCGGCACCGACCAAGACCGGTACTGCATGTATCCGAGCACCTGCTATGCCGCTGATTGGGCTCCTGCCGCGGCGAGCGTCAACGTGATCGCCGCGTCGGTCGTACCGGCGACGGCCGTGCTCGCCTCCTATCTCGCGGTTCCGCAGGCCGGCATGACGGGCTGGCGGATCCCCCAGATCGATGACTTCACGTCGCTTGCCGCCACGCGTGCTCCGGTCATCGGAGGCATCCCGGCAGGGGTGACCGTCCCCGACATCTCGCATGGCGTTTCCGCGTGGGCCGCCGTCGAGGGGATCCCCGCGCTGCAGGCCGCGCCCGTGACGGCGCCGAACGGAACCTTCCAGACGATTCCTCCTGTACTGGTGGACTGGGGGCAGGCCCAGGTACTCGGGTTCAACGACCCGAACTTCTCGCAACCGGAGCCGTTCTTCATGGGTGACACGGGGCAGGGTTTCTCCTCCACACCGAATCAGAGCTACGGCGGGGCGCTCATGGTCGTGCAGGATCTGCCGGTGGGTCCGCCCGAGACCCCGCCGTTCCCCGCTGCCTCCTCGTCCTCCGCGTCCACTCCGGTGGGCGATGCGGCTCTGGCCGCGCAGCGCGACGGAGTCGTGCCCTTTGTTGCGAACCCGCCGAGCACGAGCTCGATGGATGCCGCGCAGGCCACCACCTTCACCACCCCCGCGGACTGCAACTCGGGTGCGAACGAATTCGTCCAGCCGTCCGGATACAACGCGGTGACCATCGTCGCCGTCGGAGCCAAGGGCGGCAACGGCATGGCGTACGACGAAACCGACAGCCAGGGGGGAACCGGCGGGGTGGTGACCGCAACCGTTCCCGTCATCGCCGGCAGCCAACTCTTCGTCGGTGTCGGCGGTGCCGGTCAGGACTGGCAGCAGAACACCGGACAGGGGGGAGCGGGCGGTCTCAACGGCGGTGGTGTCGGCGGAAGCATCAACGGCTACAACGGGCAGTTCGACGGTGTGGGCGCGGGAGGCGGCGGATCGTCTCAGGTGTCCCTCGACGAGTCGTGCAGTCTCCCGCTCGTGGTGGCCGGCGGGGGCGGAGGGTCCGGGTCATCCAACCGGGAATCCACGACCAGCGGCGGCAACGCCTGTGTGTCCCTCGCCTGCGCAGGAACGGACGGAGACGGTGGGGGCGGCGGCGGAACGCTCACCCAGGGCGGTGCCAACTGGGGATCGGATGCAAGCCCGCTGGCGGGTGCCGGCGCACCGGGAGCGGGTCAGGCGGGGGGCGCGGGGGGCTCCGGCGGAGCCCCCGGTGGCCTGCGCGGCCTCGGTGGCGGGGGCGGCGGGGGCGGGTTCACCGGTGGAGGTGGCGGCGGCGGCGCGTCCGGTGACGTGATCTCCTGCGGCAATTACGGTTGCGCGGCGGACAAGGGCACGGGCGGGGGTGCGGGCGGTTCCAGCTTTGCAACGGCCGGCGCGATCGACGCGTCGTTCGAGCTCTCCTCGGCGGCAGGATACGGACCCAACGGCTCGGTGACGATCACACCCATCGTCGTCCCCGAGTTCTCGTTGGTCGCGGACGATGCCAGCGGCGCCGGGTATCGGTCGGTGCAGCTGGACGATCAGCTTCCGCCGGACGTCATCGCCGTCCCGGTCGACGCCAGCGACCCCAGTCAGGTGACCGGCGGCACGGGCTGGGCGACTCTGACGCTCCCGTTCGACCCGACCACGCTCTTCGGTTCTCAGCTGTTCGATCCAGTCTCGCAGCTGTGCGTCGATGCGCAGAACGGTGGCGCAGGTCCGCTGCAGATGATCGCCTGCGACACCACGGGGCAGAACCTCGGTCAGCGATGGTCCGCGACCGTCCTGGCCGGTGTCGCCGGTGGGGCCAGCTCGATGGACTTCCACTCCGGGAGCGGCGTCAGCGTCAGCGCCGCGCTCGGACTGCAGGGTCAGGGTCTGATCCTGGTGCCCGGCGCGTTGTGGACCGCAGGCCCGCCGCTCAAAGACGCGTTGAGCGAAGAGCCGCCCGCCCCTGCCGAGCCCGAAGCGCCCAGTCCGGAGACCCCGCCCGCGTCGGGTCAGCCCTCCTCGGAGGGCGGCGACCAGGTCGAGCCCGACACGAACACGGCCCGTTCCGGCAAGCTGGCGTCGACCGGCAGCGATCCGACCCTCTGGCTCGCAGTGACGATCGCAGGCGCAGCGGCAGGGGTGCTCGGCGGGATGCTCCTGGCACGGCGGCGTCGCGCGGCCACTGCGGACGAATGAACAGCTGTCAGGGCTGGTCCAGTACCTCGCGAAGCCCCTCGGCGAAGGCCTCGGGCTGGCCGGGGTAGCCGAACTCGCCACCCATGAGTCGACCGGAAGCCGGTCCTCGACCGCGTCGGTCGACCTCACGCGGGCAGACGCTCGGGGTCACCTTGGCCGGCACGCCAACGTTTCTGTTTCGCGCGATTGCCGCAGATGCTCATCGAACACCACCGACCGGTCCGCGAGCGGGAGTGATCGTAGAAGGCCCATTGGCACGCGTCATTGACGCAGGACTTCAATCTGGGCCACGTTCCATCACTCACCGAAGCCGCGACTGCCGCGACGATTCTCGCGAAGGCAAGGTCCATTCCCGAGCCGGCGGTCCGGAACCTCACGCCGTCGCCGTCGAATCCCACTCTGACATCGCACTGGTCGGCGGCGGAGTGCAGAGCGTCGATCATCCGGGACGGCAGTGGGGACCTGTCGTGATTGGCCAGCAGTCCGGCTCGAAGCGCCTCACGCAACCGGCGTGCGGAGTCCAGATCATCGGGGGATGCGGCCCCTCTGATGCCGTGAGCATCGGCCCACGCCGCCCAGTGGCTGGAGTCACGCAACGCGTCGGAGCCGGTCTCGATGTCCAGCGTGTTCACGAACGCGCGCACGAACTCCAGCTCACCGGGTGCTGCTGGTCCGACGCTTTCCGTCATGCACCGATCTAACCACTGTTGCCCCGACGCCGGTGTCTCGCTAACCTTCGTTGGCATGAAGACGGTTAACAGCGTCTGGCGTAACACGCAGTTCCGACGCGTGTGGGGAGCCGGCGGGATATCCGCGTTGGGTGGAGAAATCGGCGAACTGGCGATCCCCGTGCTGGCCCTCATAACGCTCGGCGCGACAGCTGCGCAGCTTTCTTTCGTCCGCGCGGCGCTGCTTCTTCCTTATTTGGTTCTGACACTGTGGCTGGGCGTTCTGGTCGATCGCGGCAAACGTCGCCCGCTGATGATCGTCGCAGACGTCGCACGAGGGATCTTGCTCGCCATCGTGTGCGGGCTCGCGCTTGCCGGGTGGCTCACCATCCCGATGCTCGTCGCAGCCGCAGCACTCGTCGGATCCTTCACCGTCCTGTACGCGATGGCGGAGTTCGCCTTCGTCCCACTGGTCGTCGAGAAGCAGCAGCTCCTTCAGGCCAACGCGGGGATCACCGCGACCCAATCCGCGGTGGGAATCGCCGGCGCCGGGGTCGGTGGTGCGCTCGTTCAACTGATCACGGCGCCGGTGGCGATCGGTCTGAACGGGCTCAGCTACCTGATCTCCGGAGCCCTGATTGCCTCCGTCCGTGCGGACGAGAAGCCGATCGCGACACCCCGCAAGGACTCGGCGTTCCGTCAAGCTCGCGCCGGCATCGTGGTCCTGCTCAGGCATCCGGTCCTGCGCGGACTCGTGTCCGAGGCGAGCATATGGAACTTCGGCAACGAGATCTTCACCATTGCGCTGGCGGTTCTGCTGTTGCAGGACTACAAGTTCGGGCCGTTCATCTTCGGGCTGGTACTCATGAGCGGGGGGCTTGGCGCCTTTCTCGGGAGTGTGACCAGCCGGCGACTCACCGAGCGGTTCGGCTATGGGCGCATCCTGATCGGCTCGCTCCTTCTCGGTAACACCGCCCCCCTGGCAGGAGTACTTTTTGCAACCACGGCCACGCCGTCGACCTTCATCGCGATGACACTCGCCTTCTTCGTCTCCGGGGTCGGTATCGGCATCGCAAACTCGCAGGCCGTCAGCATCCGTCAACTCGCCGTCGCGCCGGAAATCCGCGGCAGAGTCAACGCCGGCTACCGCCTCGCATCGTGGGGCTTCCTCGCGATCGGTGCGCTCGCCGGCGGCGTTCTTGTGACACTCACCGGCGCGTGGCCAGCAGCGATCATCGGAGCCGTGCTCATGACCTTCGCCACCATTCCCGTCGCCGCCTCCCCGGTCCGCAGCGTCGTCACGATCGCCGACCTCACTCACACCGCGCCGGCTTCTCCCGCGTTACGGGATCTTGGCGGCGACTGAACAGTCTCCGTCCGCGTGGCTGTGCCGGACCCGCTCGACCGGCCCTTCCTGGAGCGGACCGCCCGGTATCCGTGCTCCGGTCTCCGCAGGTCAACGCCGTGCGGGCGCTGCTGGCGCCCGCGTGCCTGTCCTGCAACGCGCCTCAGCGCGATCACTGCGCGGGAGAACGGCGACCCGGTCGTCCAGGCGTTCAACGAGACGGGCCACTTCGCCCCCTGATGCGCTGCCCCAGCGAGACGACCTCAAGCGAGACCGGAGCGCGGCTAAGACGTGTCTCGCGCGGGTCGGTAGCGCATGGCGACCGCCCCTGACCGGAACTCATGGCGATCCACGAGCTCGAGCGGGATGCGCTCGCGCAGCCCGGCCAGCAACGTCGGCCCATGTCCGGCGAGCACCGGCTGCACGAGAAACTCGTACTCGTCGATCAAACCCAGGTCTGCCAACGCCAGCGGCAGCGTCACGCCACCGACCGACAAGCGCTCGCCTGGCTCCTGCTTGAGCCGCTGAACCGCAGGCCCCAGTTCGCCGCGCAGCAGCTCCGCATTCCAGTCGACCTGGCCAAGCGTGGCGGACACGACGTACTTCTTCGCCTGATCAATGGACTCGGCGAACGGGATCTCCCATTCATCCATCCAGTCAGGCCACGTGCCCGTAGCCGGTTTCCGCCACGCGGACTCCATCATCTGGTAGGTCACCCGGCCGAACAGCACGGCGTCGGCTCGCTGCATCTCCGCGGTCCAGTAGCGCATCGATTCCTCGTCCGGAGGAAGTCCTGCCTCGTGATGGCAGCAGCCGTCGAGCGTGACGTTGATCGAGTATCGAAGTGGTCTCATTGCCTTGGTCTCATTGCCTTGGTCTCCTCTGACCCGGGCAGCGCGCTGTTAGTGCATGGACAGTCAGGCGGAGCGCGCGTTCGCTCGAATCGCTCATGGGGTGAGGATAACGAAGGTCGCCGCTCGGCTGCAGCGTCAGCGCGGAAAGAGCGCCGCGTACGGTCGCGCCCGCAGGCGGATCCATCAGCGGCGGTCGAACTCATTGGGATCGGCTACCGCGGCGGTAAGGGCGCGAGATCCTCTGCCCACTTGCTCGCAGTGAAATTGGGGCCGACGCGATCGCCAGGAATGACCACGACAAACTCGCCCTGATCGTTCGGTTGCTCACCGGGCGGTAACGACTGGAGCCCGATAGTCACGCGGCGGAGAGCGGCGCCACTCGCGACACCGTCAGCGGGAGTTCGGTGTCGGACCGCGCTCACTGTCGGCCCAGGCCCGCAGCTTCTGAGGATTCCGCATGGCCCAGATGCGGAGAATGCGGCCGCCGGCGATCTCGAAGGCGAGGACGACGGCCACTGAACCGTCTTGTTCTGCCACAAGACCGGGCTGGCCGTTCACCGTGCGCTCCCTCACCACCAGATCCGGTGCTCGATCTGCCAACGCGGCGAAGGACAGGGCGATCTGGTTCAGACCCTCGACAGGCTCGAGGGTGGCCGGGACGATGCCACCGCCGTCAGCGCTTATCGTCGCGTTCGGATCCAACAGTGTCAGGAGCCGGGGGATGTCCTTCGCTTCCCAGGCACTCTTGAAGACTGCGACGATCTCGCGTTGTTGTGCGATCGGGGTTGACGCCTGTCGAGACGCGCGGATACGGCGGCGTGCCGATGTGGCGAGTTGGCGGCACGCCGCGGGTGTGCGCCCGACGATAGACGCCACCTCGGTGAAGGGGTACCGGAAGACATCGTGAAGGATGAATGCGACACGTTCTGCGGGGGTGAGGTGCTCTAGGACGACGAGGAATGCCATCGAGATCGACTCGTCGAGCGTGACTTGGTCCGCTGGGTCCGTCTGATGGTCGAGCGAGTAGGCAGGTAGGGGCTCGGGGATCCATTCGCCGACGTAGCGTTCACGACGAGCACGGGCCGATCCGAGCACATCGAGACAAAGACGACTCGCGACAGTCGTAAGCCACGCGCCGGGCGATCCGATCGCGTGTCGCTGTTGCGGGGACATCGCATACCACCGGGCATAGGCCTCCTGCGTGACGTCTTCCGCCTCCGTGATCGACCCAAGCAGGCGGTACGCGACGCCCACCAACTGTCGGCGGTGCTTCATGGCTTCGTCCACTGGCATGCCCTCCTCACTACTCGACGATGCGGCCCTGCCGAATGTGAGACCGAAGGATCACATTTCCCGCTCCTGCGCCGTCGGACAGGTGAACCCCCGATGCATATGAAGGAGACCACATGCTCACCGATCTTCCGCGCCGCCTCGTGGCAGTCGCCATCGCAATAGCCGCCGCCGTACCCGTGTGGATCGTCGCCTCCATCGCGGGGGTTCGACTCGAGGTCACCAGCCCCGTGGCCGGCCCCGTCGCGATCAGCATCCCACTCGTCCTCATCACGGCGGCCGTCGCCGCGGCCGCCGCATGGGCACTGCTAGCGGTGTTGGAGAGGCGCTCGGAGAACGGAACCAGGGTCTGGACGATAACAGCGGTGGCGGTGCTCGTGGTGTCCGTGGTCTCTCTGTTCCTGCTCGGCGCTTCCCTTGCGACAGTCATCGCGCTCGGACTCATGCATCTGGCTGTGGGCCTGACCCTCATCGTTCTCCTTCCGCGACGAGGTTCACAGCGTCGTGCGACGACAGTCGCGGCGATGAACCGTCACCTGAGCAGAGAGGGGTGAGCATGCCGACGAACTCGACACGCTTCCGCCCGCGCGGTGCGCGCCTCACGCTCGTCGCCGCCTTATTGGTCGCTGCCCTCGGCATCCTCATCCAGTTCCTGACCGGCGTTCCCGGTTTTCCCGTCGTACCGCCGGGACCGATCATCCTGGCCGCGGTCGCCGTGGTCGTGGCGGTCGTGCCTTGGCGATTCATCCCCGTGTTAGGCCTGATTGCCGCGGCTTTCGTCCTCACCGGGATGTTCTTGGCGGGCACAGGCGATCGGCTGATCAACCCTGCGGACATCGGTCCGTTCGCCGGCACCTGGATGCAGTTGGTCGGCCTTCTCACCGCGCTGTCTGCCGGCATCGTTGCGACTGTATCGGCGGCGCGGGCAACCCGACAGGCGTAGCGGCGCGCGTCCTTCTCCGGCGCGCTCCGAAGACTTAGCGCGCCTCCGGAACTCCCGGCGTGGTCGTCGAGCCCGCGACCCGCCGGCGCGCAAGGGTCAGGGGCTGCGCCGGACGAGGCTGTGTTCGGCTCGGTGTGCTTGCTCATGGACCCTGGCGTATCCGATCTGTATTCCATCCATCGGCCCAGCGTCGTACCGCTCTACAGACGCCACACGATGAGGATCCCTCAGCGGGCTGGCGGCCAACGACCCGCGAGAGGATACTCGTCGGCAACTGACACGCTGGGGGGTGGTGTCGTGAGTGGCGCCAAAGCATGGGGAATGACGGCCACGGTGGTGGCCCTGCTGCTGATCGCGGGATGTGCGGGTGGCGCGCCCGCCGCTGATGAACCGGCGCCGGAGGGGACGGCGGCGTCGACGCCGAAGGCAGATCCGACGACAGCGGAGCCGGCGGCACCGGAAACCAGCGACTACGCGCCCTGCCCACCGGGTGTTGCCGACACCTTGAACGCTGCGAGCTCGGGCAGCACGACATGGGAGGAGGGCAGCTGGCAGGACGTCCCCGTCGGTGAAGCCATCGACGCGCCGGTCCCGTCCTGCACGATGATTCGCGGGTCGGATTGGACGGCCTCTTTCTATGTCGGGGGAGACCAAGCGCTGTGGGATCAGCTCGCCGCGTCCATCACAGCCCTGGGAATTCCGGAGATGCCGACTGACGTCGCCATACCCGGAACGAAGGTCTGGGGAACCGCCGAATCGGGAACGGTGAGTGTGACAAGCATCACCCCCGGCGACACTTCGACCATCCTGGGGCCCGCGTTCGCCGAGCCCACGGTAGAGCTGCAAGTGATGATGGACCCGTTGCCCTGACGCACGAGGCCCCGCCCACGTGTGGCCGAGTACCCGGCCGCGTGCTCTCGCACACCGCGACCGCGATGCTGATCAGTCACGCGCGTCGCGACCTCATAGCGCGCGTGTGCGCGACGGCGGGATCGCCGGCCAGCCGACGGTACTCGTCGGACTCCACCGGATACGCCGCAACCCGCCCGTCCGCGTCCGAGTGGACGCCCCACCCGTAGCGCTTGCCCAGCGGCGACGAGCGCAGGCACGGCTGCCCCTTGGCAAAGAACGCCGCCCGGGCGGCATCCCGTTCGTCATCGGGAATCCCGGCACGGCGCGCATGGGTCTCGAAAATCACGTCGTCGGAAGTGCGCGTATACGGCTCCGCCGCGATGAGATCGTAATGCAGCGCCGCGATGGTCGCGTTCATCACGGCGGGCGGTTCCTGTGCGGACTCGACCGGGCAGTCTTCGGCGACTTCGATGAAGGTGTTGTAGTAGTTCGTCGTGTGCATCGTGCATCCTCCTCCCGCCGAGGGTAGTAGCGGGTGGCGACGTCGATCCTGAAAAATGGTGGCCCTGAGCTTCTTGTCGCTGAGCGCGACAGGTTCACCGCCTCAGCGCTGATCCTCGGGTGGCCGGCCTCACGAGCCGCGCAGACCGTCGAGTGCGTCGAGCTGCGCAGACGGTAGAAGTCTCCACTGGCGGCGATCGAGCCCGTGAGATCGGTCATCAGCCCACCTTGCCCGACGATCGCACGATTCCTCCTCCACAGCCGTCGCCCACTCGCGCCGGCACAGCGATCGGTCCGCTCACGGCGCGTCCATGTCGGCGAGTCTGGGCGGTGCCTTGGTCCGCGTTGAGCGAGGCGACGAGGGCATGGGCCGCGGAGGTGTCGTCATCGAACCGATCCGGTCTTTGCGGGCTGGTCATCTGCCACTTCGTCGCTGAAGAGGGTCTGGCCTCGTTCGGGTGCTGCTCACGGGGTCAACCACTACGGCACGCCTGCACCCGCCGTCGGCCGACTTCATTGAGGGTTCGCTCAGTGTTGCGTCAGAAAGTCAACCGTCAACTCAGCGGACGCTTCTCGACATATGGTCTCCCCATGAAGCACATCGCCTAGACAAGCGGGTCCCTCCTCGCAGGGGACGACGACGCAAACATTCTCCCCACGCGCAGCACTCGCGGACATCGATCATTCCGACACCGTCATATTGCAGCCGATGCTGTCGACTGCAGCGCGGTCGAGTGGCGGCTTCGACGTCAGGTCCCCGGGTGCATTCTCGTCGGCGTGCGCGGTGATCATCACGCCTCCATCCGACTCGGCTGATCGGGCGTACACCTCAACCTGCACACGGGAGACCTGCCAGTTGGACCACACCATGGTCCACCCCGGGATAGCCCTCCTCACCCCACCGAGGGGCACACAAATGACGTTGGATCCTGTCGGGCTGGTCTACCTTTCGGCTGGCATTGCGACCGTGTTCGCTGCCTTGCTGCCGCGACTGCTCGGCAAAGCACCGGTGTCCATGCCCATGGTCTTCGTTGGTGCAGGCATCGTTGCGTTCACCATCGTCCCCGGATTGCCAGATCCCAATCCGACGGAGCATCCCGTCATCGCCGTCCACCTCACCGAGCTCTGCGTCATCATCTCTCTGATGGGCGCTGGGCTTGCGATCAACAGGGTCTTCAGCTGGCGCACGTGGTCCACCACGTGGCGGCTGCTGGGCATCACGATGCCCTTGTCGATCGTCGCGGTTGCGCTGCTGGGCTGGTGGGGACTCGGGCTTGGTGCCGCCAGCGCGATCCTGCTTGGGGCGGCTCTGGCACCCACCGACCCTGTGCTGGCCAGCGAAGTGCAGGTCGCCGAACCGCTCACCGAAGATGACCACGGCGACGACGACGAGGCTCGCTTCGCGATCACCTCCGAAGCCGGCCTCAACGACGGCCTCGCGTTCCCGTTCACATACGCCGCCATCGCGATCAGTACCGTCGGTCTGGCCCCGTCGGGGTGGCTCAGTGAGTGGTTGCTGATCGACGTCGGGTGGCGTCTGGCTCTCGGCATGCTCCTCGGCCTCGGTGTGGGGTGGCTGTTACGCCGCCTGTTCTTCTCCGGACTCTCGCAACGGTTGGGATTCACCGACAAAGCCGACGGGTTCATCGCCCTGGCGGCGACTTTCCTCGCCTATGGAGCAGCGGAAGTCGCTGAAGGATACGGATTCCTCGCGGTCTTCGTCTGTGCCTGCACCATCAGAGCGGCAGAACGAGCCCATGGACTCCACTCGGTCCTGCACACCTTCGTCGAGCAAGTGGAACGGCTCCTCACTGTGGCTGTGCTCATTCTCCTCGGCGGGGCTGTTGCCCGTGGACTGCTTCAGTCGTTGACACTCCCGGATATCCTCGTTGCTGCGGCGGTCCTTCTGGTCATCCGACCCCTCAGCGGCTGGGTTGGTCTTACGCCGGGGAAGACAGGTCCCCGAGAACGAGCGGTGATCGCGTTCTTCGGCGTTCGAGGGGTCGGTTCCCTGTTCTACATCGCCTATGCACTCGAGAACGGCGACTTTCCCGGCGGTGAACGGCTCTGGGCGATCGCGTCCGTCGTGGTTCTCGGCTCCATCCTGATTCATGGGGTGGCAGCAACTCCCACCATGACGCTTCTCGACCGAGCGCGGCGGCGCCGCGCGCAGCGACCGGAGAACGACGCGGGAGCGACCAACACACCCGTCTGAAGCCCGACGCGAAGCGATGAGCGGGAGAGCTGGGGACCGCCGGCACCGCAAGAAGCACCAGGGGTCTCATCGGCTACGCGAGCGACAGTGCGAAGGACACCGCGAACCCCGCGGCCGTGCTCAACGCGACCGCAGGGCCACCGTGCTCGTACGCCTCCGGCATGAGGGTGTCTGCCAAGGAGGCGATCACGGCTCCGGCCGCGAACGCCAACGGCAAGGAAACCACTGCCGGGTCGCTCTGAGAAAGGAATACCGCTCCAGCCACAACCGCACCGCTGAGGAGGACAGCACACGCCGTCCACAACCACATGATCTGCGAGGTAGTCCGTCCCTGGTCCCGCATCGAGGCAGCGCCGACAAGCGCCTCGGGAAGGTTGGATGCAAAGATCGCCGCGAGCAGCGCGATGCTGCCGGTGCCCTCAGTCAGCGAGATGCCCAGTGCCAGATTCTCTGGGACGCCGTCCAGCGTCACAGCGGCCAAAAGCGCCACCCCGGCGGTGCCTCGGGTTGTCGCCGAGCTGGCGCTCCGGCCCGCTGCGGCGGCGTCCGTGTCCAGCTTGACGCTCCCCTTGACCTCGTCCGCAGGCTTCGAACGCGATCCGGCTTGAGCCCAGCGGTCCAGAAGCGCGCTGAGGATCGTGAACACTACCGCGCCGGCGAACAAGCCGACCACCGCAAGCCAGATCCCACCGCGCTCATAGGAGTCCTCGAACAACTCGAACGAAAGGGCCGTGATCAACGCTCCGGCCGCGAAAGACAAGAGAATCGCGAGCAGACGTTTGGGCAGCTCCAGCCGGGCACCCACCGCAGCGCCGATCACGAGCGCGACGGATGCGACGGCTCCGAACAACAAGATCATCCACATGCGTCCAACTCCCAACGGTGGACCGCGTGTAACGTCCGCCGGGCGATCAACTATGACACCGCTGACCAGCACCTTCAAGGCATCGCACCGACGCCGTGAAGGCGGACTCGTCGTTGCCTGCTGCGCAACCGGTTCGGCCGCGAAAATGTCGCGTTGGAGCAGCTGTTCTCGGAGCGGATTCCGTGCGGCGAGTGTCTTCCCGAACTCGAGCGCACCTTCAACGCGGAGATCTTCTCCTCCATCGCCAAACGCGGCAGCCGAGCCACCGACCACATGAGGGCCTACGGCATCCACTAGCGGCTTTCGATGGTTTCGAGCTACGCCGGGGCGCGTCGACGCATCCGTTACACTGGTCTCGGCACATCGAACGCACCGGGCGGGAAACCCCCGGTCAGGTCCAGGTTCCTCAAGACGTCGTCACATCGGGTCGCCTGTCGCGGCCTGTCGTTCATGCGGGCGGTGACGCGAACAAGTCTGGCCGCTGCAGGCCCTGATCTAGGATCAGCGACAGGGGTGGCTCAGCGACATGGACAAAGCGATCGATGCCGTCATCGAGATCTTCACCTGGGTCGGACTCGGGGCCGGAGTCCTCCTGGCAGTCATCGCCCTGGTCGTTCACCTGGTCGACGGGACCTGGGTCCCGGTGCGCGCCGTCGTGGAAGCCACGGAGCACGGCACGGTCGTGCGCTGGTTCGGCGAGGACGGTGGCGTGAACGAGGCGCCGCTCACATCCGAACAGATCCACGCGGTCGGCGGCGCCGGCATGTACGACATCTTCGTCCGGCGCGGCTGGCAGAACCGTATGCGGTTCACGCACGGCTCGCCGCTGGTTCGGGCGCTCACGTTGCTCGCCGGTGGGTTCCTCGCGCTGGGCGTGGCGGGGCTGATCGCGTCCTCAGTGCTGCTGTTCGCGCGCGGCTGAGCCGCGGTGTGTCGGCGCCGGCGGGCGGTCACGCCAGTGCGAGCATGCCCCCGGCGACCAGGGCGAGCGCCAGGCCGGCCCACTGCAGCCAGGCGACGCGCTCACGCAGCACGATCGCGGCGAGGACGATCGTCCCGGCCGGATACAGCGCAGTGAGGGCCGAGACGATCGACAGTTCACCGGCGCGCAGCGCGAGCAGCAGGAGGGCGTTGGCCGCGGCATCCACCACGCCGCATGCGATCGCCAGCCACCATGCGCGGGTGCGCGTGGTGGGCAGCCGGACACTCTGCGGATCGCCGTGGACCGCATGCTCGAGGTCGGCATGGCCGGTGGGTGTGGCGCCGACCCGGAGGCCCGCGGCGTTCACGACGGAGGCGGCCGGTCGCCCTTTGACGACAGCTCGGATGGCCAGGACGGCGACGACGGTGACCGTGATCAGCAGGTTGGTGCCGCGGTTGAGGATCAGCGGAACCACACCGCTCTGGTCGCTGGTCTGGTCGATGACGATGAGGAAAGCGCCGATCGCCAGCCCCGCACCGACAGCCATGAGCAACCCGCGGGTGCTCGGCCGGACCATCTTCTCGCCCGGGATGAACCCGACCAGCACGACGGCCACGATCGCGACGCCGAGCCCCGCATAGCCGACGGGAGAGAGTGTCTCGCCGTCGACGAGCAGCCCCCACAGCATCGGGGCGATCGCCGAGACCACCGCGGTCAGCGGCGAGAGGATGCTCATCGGACCGATGGCCAGGCACGCGTACAGCAGCGCGATCGCGACGACGCCGATCGCCCCGGACAGCGCGCCCCAGGCGACGTCCGACGCCGTCCAGGTTCCGCCCACGAAGGGCAGGGCGGCGCCGAGCACAGCCAGACCGGATGCTGCGGCCACGGCGGTCACGACGATCGAGCGCAACCGCTTCGCGGCCAGACCGCCCAGGAAGTCGGCCGCCCCGTAGACGACGGCACCGACGAAGGCGAGCACGGCCGAGAGCATGGTCGCTCCAGCTTAGAGATTTCGCCGTTCGGGATATTGCTAGATAAGCTAGCGATATGCAGAAATCGCCCTCCGCGCTCCGTCAGCCGACTCGGTGGTTGAGGATCGGCATCCCGATCGTGCTGGCGTTGGTCTGGCTCATCGGCGGGGCCATCGGCGGGCCGTACTTCGGCAAGGTGGGCGAGGTCTCCACGAACGACCAGTCCTCGTTCCTCCCGCAGAGCGCAGATGCGACGCAGGTCAGCGAACGGCTCGCGGATTTCACCGGGGGAGACACCATCCCGGCTGTTGTGGTCATCGCGGGCGACGACTCGCTCACGGACGACGAGATCGCCACTCTGCAGACGGTCTCAGCCGACATCGGCGCCCTGGACGGCGTGTCCGGTGACGTGTCGCCGCCGGTGATCTCCGAGGACGGTCAGGCCGCGCAGATCTTTGTGCCGGTCGCCACGGACGGTGAGATCCGCGAGATCGTCGAGGAGATCGCGGCGACACTCGAATCCGAGCTGCCGGAGGGGCTGGAGGGGTGGGTGACCGGTCCAGCCGGGTTCACCGCCGATCTGGTCAGCGGATTCCTGGGCATCGACGGACTGCTGCTGCTGACTGCGCTGGGCGCCGTCTTCGTGATCCTGATCATCGTCTACCGATCGCCGCTGCTGCCGGTGCTCGTGCTGATGACGTCGCTTTTCGCGCTGTGTGTGGCCTTGCTGACGGTGTGGTGGCTGGCGAAGGCCGGCATCGTCGTGCTCAACGGCCAGGTGCAGGGCATCCTGTTCATCCTCGTGATCGGCGCCGCGACGGACTATGCGCTGCTGTACGTGGCTCGATTCAAGGAAGCCGTCGCCGACGGAGCGACCAAGTGGGACAGCGTCACGCGCGCGTGGCGGGGCGCGTTCGAGCCGATCCTCGCCTCCGGCGGCACGGTCATCGCGGGTCTGCTCTGTCTGCTCCTGTCCGACCTCGCCACCAACCGCGCGCTCGGCCCGATCGCGTCGATCGGCATCGCGTTCTCGATGCTCTCCGCCCTGACCTTCCTCCCCGCGCTGCTCGCGCTCGTCGGCCGCGCCGCGTTCTGGCCCTTCATCCCGAAGCAGCCTGCCGCTGAGCTGCCTGCGGATCTCACCCAGCCGGTGAAGGGATTCTGGGCCAAGCAGGCACGCCTGGTCGCACTGCATCCGCGCCCGGTCTGGATCATCACGACCCTGGTGCTGCTGGCCGCGTGCGCGGGAGCGCTGCAGCTGAAGGCCGACGGCGTTCCCTCCAGCGACCTGGTGCTCGGGGCATCCGAGGCACGAGACGGGCAGGAAGTGCTCGCGGAGCACTTCCCCGCCGGATCCGGCAGCCCGGTGTACGTCATCGTCCCGGAGGATCAGATCGTGGATGCGGTGGGCGTCCTCGACGACAACTCCGGTGTCGAGTCCGTCGCCATCGTCTCCGCGGATTCCCCCACCGGTCAGGCCGCCGTGGCGATCGAGGCCGGCGCGCCGGTGTTCACCGCGCCCGGTCCGCCCGGAGCCGCGGCCCCGGAGCCGACCGTCGTGGACGCAGACGTGCTGCTGGTGGGGACGCTCACGGATACGGCCGATTCGGTGACCGCGGAGGACACCGTGCGTGAACTGCGGGCCACCTTCACGGACGAGTTGGGCGAGGGCACCGCTCTGGTCGGCGGAGTCACGGCGACGGATGTCGATACGAACGACACATCGATCCGGGACCGCACCTTGATCATCCCCGTCATCCTGTTCGTGATTCTGCTCATCCTGATGCTGCTGCTGCGCTCCATCCTGGCGCCGGTCCTGCTCATCCTGAGCACCGTGCTGTCCTTCGGTGCGGCCCTGGGCGTCAGCGCGCTCGTGTTCAACAACGTGTTCGATTTCCCGGGTGCCGACCCCGCAGTGCCGCTGTACGGGTTCGTGTTCCTGGTCGCGCTGGGGGTGGATTACAACATCTTCCTGATGTCTCGGGTGCGGGAGGAATCTCTCGTGCACGGAACGAGACGCGGCATCCTGCGCGGTCTGGTCACCACCGGCGGGGTGATCACCTCGGCCGGCCTGGTCCTGGCCGCCACCTTCGCGGCGCTCGGGGTCATTCCGATCCTGTTCCTCGCGCAGATCGCGTTCATCGTCGCCTTCGGCGTCCTGCTGGACACGTTCGTCGTGCGCTCGCTGCTCGTCCCGGCACTGTCCTACGACATCGGACGGGCGATCTGGTGGCCGTCGAAGCTGTGGCGACGCGGACCGGAGGTGACCGGTCGCCCGCAGCCGCAGGCCGGGAACGGCGGAGCCGTCGCAGAGGCGCCGGTGCCTGCGAACACGGTGCCGGAAGTGCTCGCCGACGACGGGCACCCGCTGACACGCGAGGAGTACCGTCGTACCCTCGGGTCATGACCCGAGCGCTGTTCATCGTCGATGTCCAGAACGACTTCACCGAGCGCGGCGCGCTGGGCGTGGTCGGTGGCGACCAGGTCGCCGAGCGCGTCACCCGGTTCCTCGCTGAGCATGCGGGTGACTACCGCATCGTGGTCGCCTCGCGCGACTGGCACGACGGCGACAACGACAACGGCGGCCACTTCGCATCCGGCGAACCCGACTTCATCGATACCTGGCCCGTCCACTGCGTCGCCGGGACGTTCGGCGCGGAGTACGACGAGGGCTTCGACACCTCCACGGTCACGCACCACCTGAAGAAGGGTCAGGGCAGGCCGGCCTACTCGCTGTTCGAGGGCATGACCGACGACGGTGTCACTGCCGGGCACCTGCTCGAGCAGTACGGGATCATCGACATCGACATCGCCGGGCTCGCGACCGACTACTGCGTCCGCGCGTCCGCGCTGGACGCCATAGAGCATGGCCGCCGTGTGCGGGTCTTCACCGATCTGGTGGCCGGTGTCCATCCGGACTCCAGCGAAAGGGCACTCGCCGAGATCGCCCACGCCGGCGCCGTCCTCCTCGACTCACGTGCCTGATTCCGCAGCGGTGCGTCGCGTGCGGCTGAGCGAGGCGGATCGGGTGCGCAGCATCCGGCTCGAGGCGCTCCGCGACCCGGCCGCGGGCATCGCCTTCCTGGAGACGCATGATCAGGCTCAGGCGCGTCCCGCGGGGTTCTGGCAGGAACGCGCGGCCGGTGCGGCGCTCGGCGAGTTCTCGGCGCAGTTCATCGCCGAGGCCGGCCGCGATTGGGTGGGCACTGCGACGGTGCTGATTCCCGAACCCGGAGGGGTGGACTACTTCGGTCGCCCGCACGTCGCAGGTCGCGCTCTGGTGGTCGCCGTCTACATCCGTCCGTCCCACCGCGGCGGCGGCATCCTCTCCGCCCTGATGGATGCCGCGGCCGAATGGGCCGGTGATCAGGGGCAGCGCGAACTCGCCCTCGACGTGCACGAGGACAACGCCCGTGCGCAGGCCGCCTATGCCCGGGTCGGGTTCGTCGCCACGGGGATGACCTCGGCCGGGCCGAACGGTGTGGAGCGTGAGATGCTCCGTGCGCTGTGACCGGCCCCGGGCATCTGCGCGGCCCGGCATGACGGAAGGGACACCCTGAGGGGCGTCCCTTCGCGCGAGTGGGCCCCGTGGGGCTCGAACCCACGACCCGCGGATTAAAAGTCCGATGCTCTACCGACTGAGCTAGAGGCCCGCGACCTCCAGCCTACTTCGGCTGGGACCATGCCTCGCAGCATCGCACTCACGCGTTCGGCTGTCACGATCTGCGAACAGCTGCGGCGTGTCGTGACAGGGGAGCGGGTGGGGTGCACGACCAGAGCGACCGCCGACGCCACCTCGCAAGCGTCGGCGGTCGCTCCGCCCCCCGGGATGCCGGCTCAGCCGGCGGTCTGGTTACATCGCCGGCGGCATCAGCACCGTGTCGATGAGGTAGACGGTCGCGTTGGCAGTCTTGACGCCACCGCAGATGACGGCGGCCTCGCCGTTGACCATCAGGTCGTCTCCGCTGCCGGTGACCTCGAGGTCTGCGCCGTTGACCGTGGTGTGCGTGCCGGCGACGTCGTCCGGTGCGACCTGACCGGGAACGACGTGATACGTCAGGATCGACGTCAGCAGATCGCTGTCGGTCTTGAGCACCTCGATGGTGGCCGGGTCGATCTTCGCGAACGCGTCATCGACCGGCGCGAAGACCGTGAACTCGTCTCCGTTGAGCGTGTCCACCAGGTTGACGTTCGGGTTCAGCTGACCCGAGACCGCAGCGGTCAGCGTCGTCAGCAGCGGGTTGTTCGATGCTGCGGTGGCGACGGGATCCTGCGACATTCCCTCGACCGAGCCCGCTCCCTCGGGCACCGCCTCGGCGTAGCCCGCGCAGCCGGCCCCGACCAGGTCGGCCGCCGGATCCATCTCGGTCTCCGGCGTCATGCTCTCCTCGGACATGGGCGGTGCGGTGGTCTCGGTCGTGGTGCTCGCGCCCGAGGAACAGGCGCTGAGGGTGATGGCGGCGGCGAATGCGATCGGAAGTGCGAGCAGGTACAGCTTCTTGCGGGACATGATGTCCTCCTAGGTTTCGCGTCGCCGATGCGGCGTCGCAGGGCCAGCGGTGCTGTGGGCCACCGAGGCGGCCTACACAAGGTCTTCGGCGCGAGGTCCGGATCGGATGGGACGGGCATCGGCGTCCGCCCGGAATCCGCCGGTTTCGCAGCCGGGTGGGGGCTGACAGCGGTCATGTCCACGCCTTGCGGATCCAGATCCCATCAACCGCCGTGTGTCAACCCTCGCGTCGCGCACGGGGAGCAGGGCCGTCCTGGGGCATGCTGTTCAGTGTGGTGATCGATGGCGTGGACGTGCCCGATGAGGGCTCGGGTGTCGTCGACCATGCCGGCGAGCTGCTGCTGCGTGTTGCCGGCGGCGACCAGGTCGCCTTCGCCCGCCTCTATGACATGCTCTCGCCGCGGGTCTTCGGCCTGATCCTGCGTGTGCTGGTCGACCGGTCGCAGAGCGAAGAGGTGCTGCAAGAGGTGTTCCTGGAGATCTGGCAATCCGCGGGCCGGTTCGCTCCGAACAAAGGTCAGGGAAGATCGTGGGTGCTGACGATCGCACATCGCCGTGCCGTGGACCGCGTACGGTCGGCCCAGGCGAGTACCGATCGCGATGTGCGGGCGGGCTTCCGGGACATCGGCGTGGCATATGACGGTGTCGCCGAAGAGGTGGAGCTGAGGATCGAGGGCCGACGTGTGTCAGAGGCCCTCGCAACGCTCTCGGACCCGCAGCGCGAGGCCCTGACCCTTGCGTATTACGGCGGTTACAGTCAGAGCGAGATCGCGGCACTGATGGGGACGCCGCTGGGGACGATCAAAACGAGAATGCGGGACGGCTTGTCCCGGCTGCGGGTGGAAATGGGGGTGACGACGTGAACGAGCAGGACTTCGCCGAACTGGCGGCAGGCTACGTGCTGCACGCGCTGTCACCCGAGGACACCGACGCGTTCCGCGCCGCCCGGCGACAGCATCCGGAGTGGGAGCACTACGTCACAGCGGATGCCGCGACCGCGGCGCTGCTGGCAGAGGCCGTCGTCGAGGTCCAGCCCCCGCAGGGCGTGCGCGCCGCGCTTCTCGTGCAGATCGCCGGGAGCGGCCGGCCCGTGGAGGTCGCCCCGCTCTCGCCCGACACGGCGGCGGACAGTCCGCTGCCGCCGGCCGAGCCGCCTCGCCGCACCTCCTCCGGCGGCACCGGCGCGCCGGCGCCCGGCGGGTGGCGACCCCGAGCGTGGTTCACGCTGGCGGCCTCTCTGGTGCTCCTGGTCGGAGTCGGCTGGGGCGCCGTCTTCGTCGGCCAGCAGCTGAACCCCCCGGCATCCGTCGTCGCGCTCAACGAGATCGAAGCGGCGCCGGACGCGCAAGCAGAGACGGTGACCCTCCCGGAGGGCGGGGAAGCGACCGCGCACTGGGCGGAGTCTGTCGGCAAGGTCGTGCTGGTCACGGACGGACTGCCGGAGATCGCCGAAGACAAGAGCTACGAACTGTGGTTCGTCCGAGACGGGGAGCCGATCTCGGCCGGTGTCTTCGCGGCCGATGACGGCAGCGCCACCGCTCTGCTCTCCGGTGCCATGGAACCGGGCGACGTCATCGCCGTGACCGTCGAGGTCGCCGGGGGGTCGCCGACCGGGCTGCCCACCACGGACCCGATCGTGGCGATCCCGACGCAGGACTCCTAGCTCCGAGTGCGGCGCCTGCGTCCGACCGCGGGGCGCCGGCGCGTTCTTCATGACGCGTCCGACCGGCCGTCCCGGCCGAACTGGGGATGTCGCACCGCGAGTAGCCTGGAACGGTGAGCGACGATTCGAGGGAGTTCCACAAGCCCGTGAAGCGGCCTGCCGAGCTGTTCGACCGCCGGTTCGCGGCCGAGGACCCCGCGGAAGTGTCGCGTGTGGCCCACTCGACGGCGCAGGCGCTGCTGGCTCGGGCGCGCTCCGACCCGAACGGGGAGGTGGTGGACCGTCTGGTGGCGTTCACGGACGAGCACGGGATCGACGACATCGCCGAGCTGTGGTCCCGATCGCCGTCGCGGTCGCTGCCCGGCGCGCTGTGGCGGCTGTACCTGATCCAGCTGATGATCCACGACGACCCGCATACCGCCGCGCTGCTCTACGAGAGGGGCAGGAACGAGATCGTCTCGGCCGACCCCGTGGTCGCCGGCGCACCGACTCCGGCAGGACCGGAGGAACTGGTCGAACTGGTCGACACGATCCTGCGCGGACTGTTCCAGGGCGACTTCGCCGTCGCGTTGGACAGGGCGGCCGCGTTCTGCCGGGTGCAGGCATCGGGCGCCAGCCACCTGGCCGATGACTACGAGGCGACCGAATCGGAGCGCGCATCGGCACTGACCACCCGCGCGCTGCGGCTGGCCGATTACGCGGGCGACCTCGCCGCCTGCGCCTCGCTGTGGCGGCGGGAATCACTCACCTAGGGCGGGAGCGTCGGCGACTGCGCGCGGAAAGCCCCACCGGGGGAAATGAGGTGCCGGGCCGCAGAACGCCTCTCGGCGCGAGGCCGCTCGGAGCGGCAGAAGATGGAGCCCGGGGTTACTGCGGCCCGGCTGTCTCAGTGTAACCGAGCCTGCGGCATGGGCATTCCCCGTGGAGCGTCCTCGCTAGGCTCGGACCATGGTTTCGCGATACGCCCTCATCATCGATCCGGCGTCACCCGATGACCCGCGAGCCGACTTCACCTCGACCTTCGCCGAGGTCGATCCGGCGGCGCCCGCGCTCAGCGTCGGAGAACTGAGCACGCAGCGCGGCGACGGCATCTTCGAGTCTGTCGGCGTCGTGGACGGGCACGCGCAAGAGGTGCAGGCGCACCTGGACCGCCTCGCGCATTCCGCCGAGATCTGCGACCTGCCCGTACCGAATCTGGAGCAGTGGCGAGCGGCCACCGCACTGGCCGCCGCCCATTGCGGGCCCGGCGAGAGCGTGATCAAGCTCATCCTCAGCCGCGGCGTGGACCACGGGCCGGCCCCCACCGCCTGGATCACCGCGAACCCCGCCCCCGACTTCACCGCCGTCCGCGTCCGCGGTGTCCGGGTGGTCACGCTCGAGCGCGGCTACGACAGCGCGGTTCCGGCGCGCGCGCCCTGGCTCCTCCTCGGCGCGAAGACGCTCTCGTACGCGGTGAACATGGCTGCGATCCGCGAGGCCAAGCGCCGCGGAGCCGACGATGCGATCTTCGTCTCCACCGACGGCATCGTCTTCGAGGCGCCGACCGCGTCGCTGATCCTGCGGGTGGGCGACCTGTACCTCACGCCGGCGCCCAGCGGCGGCATCCTGCACGGCACGACCCAGCTGAGCGTGTTCGCCTGGCTCGAGCAGCAGGGACTGGCCACGCAGTATCGCGACATCCCGACCGACGAGCTGCCGCAGGCGGATGCCGCGTGGCTGGTGTCCTCGGTGCGCCTGGCCGCCCCGATCACCGAGATCGACGGCGCGCCGATCCCGCTGGACGCGGAGTTCACGGCGCGGCTGAACCAGTACCTGCTCAGCCCGCGCGACTGAACCCGGCGGTGCGCGCGCTCTAGCCGAACCGTCCGGAGACGTAGTCCTCTGTCGCCTGCACGCTGGGGTGGGTGAAGATCGTGCGCGTGTCGCCGTATTCGATCAGCTTGCCCGGCTTGCCGGTGCCGGCGATGTTGAAGAAGGCGGTCCGGTCCGAGACGCGCGAGGCCTGCTGCATGTTGTGCGTGACGATCACGATCGTGTAGTCGTTCTTCAGCTTGCCGATCAGCTCTTCGATCGCGTACGTGGAGATGGGATCCAGCGCGGAGCACGGCTCGTCCATCAGCAGCACCTGCGGTGAGACCGCGATCGCGCGGGCGATGCACAGCCGCTGCTGCTGCCCGCCGGACAGGCTCGAGCCGGGCTTGTCCAGGCGGTCCTTGACCTCGTTCCACAGGTTCGCGCCGGTCAGGGACCTCTCCACGAGATCGTCGGCGTCCGACTTCGAGATGCGCTTGTTGTTCAGCTTCACCCCCGCCAGGACGTTCTCCTTGATCGACATCGTCGGGAACGGGTTGGGGCGCTGGAAGACCATGCCCACCTGACGGCGCACCAGCACGGGGTCCACGCTCGCGGCATACAGGTCGTCGCCGTCCAGCAGCACCTCGCCCTCCACGCGGGCGCCGGGGATGACTTCGTGCATGCGGTTCAGGGTGCGCAGGAACGTGGACTTGCCGCAGCCGGAGGGGCCGATGAAGGCGGTGACGCTGCGCGGCTCGATCTGCAGGGAGACGCCCTCCACGGCGAGGAAGTCGCCGTAGTAGACGTTGAGGTCGTTGACTTCGATGCTCTTGGACACGAGATTCCTTCTGCCGGCTCAGCGGCCGGTCTTGGGGGCGAACACCTTGGCGATCAGGCGCGCGACCAGGTTGAGGACCATGACGATGACGATGAGGATGAACGCCGCCGCCCACGCGCGGTCGATGTAGGCCTGCGCCGGGATGCCCTGGTTCATGTACTGGGAGTAGGCGAAGACGGGCAGCGTCATCATGCGGCCCGAGAAGAGGTCGTAGTTCATCGACGCGGTCACCCCGGCCGTGATCAGCAGGGGCGCCGTCTCACCGATGACACGCGAGATGGACAGCATGATGCCGGTGGTGATCCCGGCGATCGAGGTCGGCAGCACGACCTTCACGATCGTGAGCCACTTCGGCACACCGAGCGCGTACGCCGCCTCGCGCAGCTCGTTCGGCACCAGGCGGAGCATCTCCTCGCTGGAGCGGACGACCACCGGGATCATCAGAACGGCCAGCGCGACCGAACCCATGATCCCCAGCCGGATGCCGGGTCCGAAGAAGATGGCGAACACGGCGTACGCGAACAGCCCGGCCACGATGGAGGGGATCCCGGTCATCACGTCGACGAGGAAGGTGATGCCACGCGCCAGCTTGCGGTCCTGCCCGTACTCGACCAGGTAGATCGCGGTGAACAGGCCGATCGGGATGGAGATGACGGCAGCGGCGAGGGTGATCAGCAGGGTGCCGACCACGGCGTGCAGGGCGCCGCCGCCTTCGCCGACGACATTGCGCATCGAGTTGGAGAGGAACTCCGCCGACAGCCCCGCCACGCCGTTGGCCACCACGGTCCACGCGACCGACACC
This sequence comes from Microbacterium sp. zg.B48, assembly GCF_024623505.1. Classification (NCBI taxonomy): domain Bacteria; kingdom Bacillati; phylum Actinomycetota; class Actinomycetes; order Micrococcales; family Microbacteriaceae; genus Microbacterium; species Microbacterium sp. zg.B48. Next base: position 343,502 of record NZ_JANJFE010000003.1, on the reverse strand, counting down.
AGCGGCACCATGGCCAGCAGGAAGGCGGCCGACACGACTCCGGTCACGAGGCGGTCGATCCCTTTGCGCCGCCCTTCCACCAGTGAGGAGATGACCACGATGAACACCAGGTACGCCAGCACGGCGACGATCGCCGCTCCGGCGAAGTTGATGTCCGACTGTGCTGCCAACGCGATGACGGCGAACGCCAGCAGGCTGAGGGCGATGGTGCCGACCAGGATCGCCCACGGCGCCCAGCGGGGAAGGTGGCCGTTGGTCAGGCGCAGCGGTTGCGCCCCGATCTCGGGCGCGAGGGGGGGAGCGGGGGGAGCGGTGGTCACAGTCATGTCAGTTGGCTCCCGAGAATTCCTTGCGCCTGCTGACGATCCAGCGTGCGAGCGCATTGACGGCGAACGTGACGACGAACAGGATCAGGCCGGTGGCGATGAGGACGTTGATGTTCGTGCCGTAGGCCTCGGGGAAGGTCAGGGCGATGTTGGCGGGGATCGTTCCGGGGTTCTCCGCGGTGAACAGCCGGAACGTGACGATGTTGGCCACCGAGAGCACCATGGCGACGGCCATCGTCTCGCCCAGCGCGCGGCCCAGGCCGAGCATCGATGCCGAGACGATGCCGCTGCGTCCGAACGGGAAGACCGCCATCTTGACCATCTCCCACCGTGTCGCGCCGAGGGCGAGCGCGGCCTCCTCGTGCAGCACCGGAGTCTGCAGGAAGATCTCACGGCAGATCGCGGTGATGATCGGCACGACCATCACGGCGAGCACGATCGCGGCGGTGAAGATGGTGCGGCCGGTACTGGAGACGGTTCCGCCGAAGAACGGGATCCATCCGGCGTTGTCGTTGAGCCAGGCGAACACGGGCTGGACGGCGGGCGCGAGGACGATGATCCCCCAAAGGCCGAACACCACCGACGGGACGGCAGCCAGCAGGTCCACGATGTAGCCCAGGCCCTGTGCGAGTCGGCGGGGGGCGTAGTGCGAGATGAACAGAGCGACCGCCACGGACAGCGGCACGGCCATCAGCAGGGCCAGCAGGGACGCCCAGATCGTGCCGAACGCGAGCGGCCCGACGTACTGCCAGAAATTGCCCCTGAGCAGGGATGCCGTGTCGCTCGTGGCCGTCAGTCCAGGGATCGACTGGACGATCAGAAAGATCGCCACGGCGGCCAGCATCACCAGGATCATCGATCCGGCGAACAGCGCCGTTCCGGAGAACCAGCGATCGCCGGGCCGCTGCTTGACCTTGACGGCCGGAGCGGTGGTGGTGGTCATGAGTTCCTGTCTGGCTCTCGGTTCGGTCCGGTTCCCGGCCCGACGCCTCACGGCGCGGACCGGGACCGAGCGACTATTCGGTGACGATCAGGTCGATCGCAGCGTTGACCTTCTCGGTGAGCGCCTCCGAGATCGGGGCGTTGCCGGCGGATGCCGCTGCGGTCTCCTGCCCCTCCGGGCTCGCGACGTACTCGAGGAAGCCCTTCACCAGCGTGGCGGTGCCCGGGTCGGTGTACTCCTGGCAGGCGATCATGTAGCTGATCAGAACGATCGGGTAGACCCCGGCGGCCTCCGAGGTGCGATCCAGCGCGATGGCCAGGTCGCCTTCGGTGCGGCCCTCTTCGAAGGGGGACTCGTCCACGATCGCGGCGGCCGCTTCGGGGGAGTAGGTGACGAATTCGTCGCCGACCTGGACGGCCGCCGTCGCAAGGCCCTGCTCGGCTGCACGCGAGGCATCCGCGTAGCCGACGGTGCCGTTGCCGCCCTGAACTGCCGAGACGACGCCGGAGGTGCCCTGGGCGGCCTCGCCGCTGGAGAGCGGCCACACGCCGTCGGGCTCGAAGGTCCAGACATCCGGGGCGGTGGCGAACAGGTAGTCCGTGAAGTTCTCGGTGGTGCCGGAGTCGTCCGCGCGGTGCACCGGTGTCACGGCCAGGTCGGGAAGCGTCACGCCCTCGTTCAGAGCGGCGATCGCCGGGTCGTTCCACTTCGCGATCGTGCCGGAGAACAGGCCGGCGATGGTCGCCGGGTCGAGGTTGAGCTCGGTGACGCCCTCGACGTTGAAGATGACGGCGATGGGCGAGATGTACGTCGGCAGCTCGATGATGTCGGTGTCCGCGACGCAGCCGTCGAAGGCGCCCGCCTCGATCTCCTCGATCGTGAAAGGGCGGTCGGATCCGGCGAAGGCGACCGCCCCGGCCTGGAACGACTCCCGGCCCGCGCCGGAACCGGCCGGGTCGTAGTTGATGGTCACGTCCGGGTTTGCGCCCTGGAATCCTGCGGTCCACGCCTGCACGGCGACTTCCTGCGACGAGGCACCCGCGCCGGCGAGTTCGCCGGACAGACCGGCGGGCGCGGATGGGTCGACGTTCGCGCCGCCGCCCGTCTCGTTCGCAGCGCAGGCGGTGAGGGCGAGGGCCGCGACAGCGCCGATGGCGCCGATCTTGGCAATGCGGGAGAGCTTCACTGTGAATCCTTCACGGTTGTCGGGTCGTGCCCGGTGCGGGGCACGGATTGACCGTAGACAGCCACGCTTACGAGAGTGCGCGCTCCCGGTGAACAGAAGGTGAACGCGGCGAGGTCAGCTCGAGATCCGCGGTCAGATCTTCGGAGCGTGCGTCTCGATCGCGACGATGCCTGATCCCGGGTTGTCCGCCGACAGGTGCACGACCGAGAAGCCGCCCGCCTCCAGCGCTGAGGCGCTGCCCAGATACGATCCACGCAGCGTGCCGGTGGCCAGGGCGATCTCGGTCAGGATTTCCGGCAGCACGGGCCCATGGCTGCACAGCACCGCGGGCTTTCGCGCCCGCACGCGCTCGCCGACGATGGTGCGGGCGTCGGAGCGACCCTCTTCCCACGCGTCCTGGCTCAGCAGAGCTGTCGTATGGATCTTCCGGCCGAGGGCGGCGGAGAGGGGATCCACCGTTTTCACGCAGCGTTTGGCGGGACTCGAGATGATCCTGCGCACACCGAACGACCGCAACGGCCCGACGATCGTCTTGGCCTGAGCGCGCCCGCGTCCGGAGAGCGGACGGGCGGCGTCCTCGCCCTCCCACTCTTCCCGCGACACGGCCTTCGCGTGGCGCAGCGCGATGATCGGGAAGGTCCGCAGCACACCCTCGTCGACGAGGGTCGCGAAATGCTCGAGGATCTCCACGTCCACGGGATAGCTCAGACGGCCGAAGGCCTTCTTGAGGCTCACCCACTCGAGGGCGGCGATCTCCTTGTTCGGCACGAAGGCGGAGGCGCGGATGGCCGCTTCGGTCGCCTCGGCTGCCCAGTAGTGCACGATCTTCTGTCGCCTGTTCGGCATGCGATATCGCGAGACACCCACCGGCACGCCGAGATCGGCCCGGATGCCGGTCTCCTCGAAGATCTCCCGGCTCGCCGTCTCGGCCAGCATCTCGCCGGGGTCGACCTTTCCCTTGGGCAGGCTGACGTCCCGGTAGCGCGTGCGGTGGATGAGCAGCACGAGGAGCTTCGCGTCGACGATGCGCCACAGAACGCCGCCCGCCGCGTAGACGGCGGTTTCGGTCATCGCGCCGCCCGTGCCCGCCGGCGCCGGCGCACGTTGGTCATGGTGCGGTCCTGAATGTCCACGAGGGGCTTCCCCTCGTCGTCCAGACTGTGCCGGGTCCACGCTCCCTCGGTATCCAGCCACCACGAACTGATCTTGTCGCTCATGGCGAGCTCGAACAGGTCCGACAGCTCCCTCAGGTGCGTGGGCGCGACCACGCGCACGAGTGCTTCGACACGTCGATCGAGGTTTCGGTGCATCATGTCCGCGCTGCCGATGTAGACCTGCGGATCGCCCGCGTTCTCGAACATGAATAGGCGTGAATGCTCCAGATAGCGGCCCAGGATGCTGCGCACCCGGATCGTCTCACTCATTCCGGCCACGCCGGGCTTGAGCGAGCAGATGCCGCGCACCCAGATGTCGATGGCGACGCCGGCCTGACTGGCCCGGTACAGCGCATCGATGATCTGCTCGTCCACCATCGAGTTGACCTTGATCCGGATGCCGGAGGGCTTGCCGGCCAGTGCGTTGCGGCGCTCCTTCTCGATCAGTCGCAGCAGCCCCTTGCGCAGGTGCAGCGGCGCGACCAGAAGACGCTTGAACTTCTTCTCGATGGCATACCCGGACAGTTCGTTGAAAAGGCGGGTCAGGTCCCGGCCGACCTGCTCGTCCTTGGTGAACAGGCCGAAGTCCTCATAGATGCGGCTGGTCTTCGGGTTGTAGTTGCCCGTGCCGATGTGGCTGTAGCTGCGCAGCATCCCATCTTCCTCGCGGATGACGAGCGCGAGTTTGCAGTGCGTCTTGAGACCCACCAGGCCGTAGACGACGTGGACGCCGGCCTTCTCCAGCTTTCTGGCCCACACGATGTTGGCCGCCTCGTCGAAGCGCGCCTTGACCTCCACCAGGGCCAGCACCTGCTTGCCCGATTCGGCGGCGTCGATCAGCGCCTGCACGATCGGGCTGTCGCCGGAGGTGCGGTAGAGGGTCTGCTTGATGGCCAGGACATGGGGATCCTTCGCGGCCTGCTCCAGGAACGCCTGCACGCTCGTCGCGAACGATTCGTACGGGTGGTGCACCAGGACGTCCGCGCGGCGGATGGCCGCGAAGATGTCGGAGCGGCCGTTCTGGTCGGCGGGCTGGAACGCCACGGCCGTGGTCGGGACGTGCGGCGGGTAGTGCAGGTCGGGGCGATCGATGCGGGAGAGGTCGAAGAGCCCGCGCAGGTCCAGCGGTCCGGGCAGGCGGTAGACCTCCTGCTCGGTGATGTCCAACTCGCTGATCAGCAGGTCGAGGGTCAGCTCGTCCATGTCGTCGCCTACTTCGAGGCGGATCGGCGGCCCGAACCGGCGGCGCAGCAGCTCCGCCTCCAGCGCCTGGATGAGGTTCTCGGTCTCGTCCTCTTCGATGACCACATCCTCGTTGCGGGTGAGGCGGAACGCGTGGTGGTCGAGGATCTCCATCCCGGGGAACAGATCCTCCAGATGGTTGGCGATCAGCTCTTCGAGCGGCAGGTAGCGCACGGTGTCGCCGTGGCGCGAGACATCCACGAAACGGGGGAGCATCGGCGGGACCTTGAGTCTTGCGAACTCCTGCCGACCGGTCCGGGCGTTGCGGATCCGAATGGCGAGGTTCAGCGACAAACCGGAGATGTACGGGAACGGGTGGGCAGGATCGACCGCCAGCGGCATCAGCACGGGGAACACCTGGCGCTGGAAGTAGTCCGACAGACGCGCGCGTTCGTCGTCTTCGAGCCCCTTCCACGAGATGACCTCGATGCCCGCCTCGGCCAGCGCAGGGCGGACCTGCGAGGTCCAGACGTCGGCGTGCCGCAGCTGCAGGGCGTGGGCATCGGCCGAGATGTCCGCGAGCACCTCCTGCGGCGAACGGCCGACGTTCGTGGGCACCGCCAGTCCGGTGAGGATGCGGCGCTTGAGGCCGGCCACGCGCACCATGAAGAACTCGTCGAGGTTGCTGGCGAAGATGGCCAGGAAGTTCGCGCGCTCCAGGACCGGCAGTGCGGTGTCTTCTGCCAGTTCCAGCACGCGCTGGTTGAAGGCCAGCCAGCTCAGTTCGCGGTCGAGGTAGCGGTTGTCGGGCAGCTGCGAGTCGAAGACCTCGGAGAGGTCGAAGTCGTCGTCGTCCGCGTCGCCGAGTCCGGCGTCGAGCACGTCGTGTTCGATCATCCCTTCATCATTGCAGGGTGAGGTGACGAGTGTGTGAACGTGTTCCCTCTCGGGCGCCGAGCTATGCGCCGGTGTGCTCGCGCGGTGCCGGGATCTGATCGTCCTCGTACACGTTGAAGCGGTATCCGACGTTGCGCACTGTGCCGATCAGCTGCTCGAGATCTCCGAGCTTGGCCCGCAGTCGTCGGACGTGCACGTCGACGGTGCGGGTGCCGCCGAAGTAGTCGTAGCCCCACACTTCGCTCAGCAGCTGTTCGCGGGTGAACACGCGCGAGGGGTGGGTCGCGAAGAAGTGCAGGAGCTGGAACTCCTTGTAGGTCAGATCCAGCGGCTTGCCGTGGACCTTCGCGGAGTACGAGGACTCGTCGATGGAGATGCCGGAGGTCTGGATGCGGGTGGAGACCTGATCCTTGGTCATCCGCCCCATCGCCAGACGCACCCGCGCATCCACTTCGGCGGGGCCGGCGGTCACGAGGATGACGTCATCCACACCCCAGTCGGTGGAGACGGCGGTCAGGCCGCCCTCGGTGACGACCAGCAGCAGCGGCGCATCCAGACCGGTGGTGTTCAGGATCTTGCACAGCGATTTCGCGCCCACCAGATCCACCCGCGCGTCGACGAAGATGATGTCGGCCGCAGGTGCGTTGACCAGCTGGGCCGGCTCGGCCGGAATCTGCCGCACGCGGTGGCTCAACAGCTCGAGCGAGGGCAGGACGGGGCCGCCGCTGTGGGCGGAGCTCAGAACGAGAAGCTGTGCCAAGAAAGCCGTCCTCCCGGCGCACGGGACGCGCCGTTTCCTCAGTTTAGGGGCGTCGGATGCCGTCGCCCCCGCATCCGGTTGAGCGGGTGTCCGGCGAGAGCCTGTCAACGCCGTGCTGTGAGCACCGAGATGAGCGACAATGAAGAGGTGACCACTCCGGAACTGGCTCCCCGTCGCACCTTCGGCGGCGTGATCGCCGTGTGGGTGATCGCCGCTCTCGTGGGCATCGCCATCGGCGTGTTCGTCGCCGAGGAGTGGCGGGCGGCGTGGCTGACCGTCGGCCTGGGCGGATGCCTGGTGGTGGCGTTCGCCATTCAACTCTGGTTCGGCCGCTCCCAGGGTTTCACCGAGCGGGTGGCCGCCAGCGTCCTCGGAGCACTGCTGGTCATGGGCGTCCTCAGCCTCGGGTTCGGTCTGGCCTCCATCGTTCCCGGCTAGACTCATCGCATGGATCTCGTCGCGCTCGAACTCTTCTTCGTCGGGCTTCTCGCCCTCGCGTCGCTTGCGATCGTCTTCGTCTCCGGCGTCGTGATCAAGAACCTCTATCGCGGCCAGCGCTGACGGCGGCTGCGTCGTGTTGGATCTGCCCACTGATCTGCCCGCCGACCTCGCGCCGCTGTCGTGGCTCATCGGGGTGTGGGAGGGGACCGGCGTGATCGACTACGAGGCCGCCGACCACCGATTCGCGGGCGAGTTCGCCCATCGGGTCAGCTTCAGCCACGACGGGGGAGCGTACCTGAACTACTCGGCCAGCGCCTGGCTTCTGGATGACTCCGGCGGGGCCGAGCCGGTACGCACGCCGCTGGTGTCGGAGATGGGCTACTGGCGCCTCTCCCGCGCGGCGACGGATGCCGATGCCGGACCCGGTCTGCTGCCGGCCCTCTCGGAGCCGGTCGTGCGCACGGCCGACGACGTGGAACGGCTGCGCAATGCCGACGGCGGCTTCGACATCGAAGTCTCCCTCGTCCACGCGGACGGCATCAGCGAGTTGTACCTCGGACAGATCCGCGGCCCCCGCATCGACATCGCCACCGACGCGGTCATCCGTACCGCCGCGGCCAAGCCGTACACGGCGGCCGCGCGCATGTACGGACTGGTCGAGGGCCATCTGCTGTGGGCGTGGGACATCGCGGCCCTGGGCACTGAGCTGTCCTCGCACGCGTCGGCGCGACTGGCGCGGGTCGGCTGATGCCCGGGCCCTTCGCACGCGTCCCCGGTGCCGTCACAGATGACTCCGGGCTCCGCCACCTCGGAAACCCGCTCGGCGAGCAGCGCGCCCTCGCTTCCGGCGCCGCCCTCGCCCCACTGGGCGACCGCGCCGTGCTGGCCGTCCCCGGTGAAGACCGGCTGTCCTGGCTGGATTCGCTCACTTCGCAGGCGCTGACCCGGCTGCCCGCCGGTGCGAGCACCGAGCTTCTCGTGCTGGACCCGCAGGGACACATCGAGCACGCGGCATCCGTTCTGGACGACGGGGAGACGACGTGGCTCATCGTCGATGCCGCTGATGCGGAGGGTCTGCTCGCCTGGCTCCGCAAGATGCGCTTCCGGCTGCGCGTGGACCCGCGGGACGCGAGCGAGGAGTTCGCGGTGATCGGCGGCACCCGGGCTGCCCTCACGGCAGTCGCCCCCGCCGCGCCCAACGGCATGCCTCTGGTCTGGAGCGACCCCTGGCCGGAGGTCACCGCGGGCGGTCATGCCTACGCGACCGTCGAACCGCACGCCGCCGCCGGGCGGGATTGGTCCGAGGCGATCGTCCCGCGCGTCGAGGAGGAGCGCATCGCACTCGCTGCGTCTGCCGGCGAACTGAACCTCGCAGGGCTGGCTGCCGTCGAGGCCCTGCGCATCGCCGCCTGGCGTCCCCGGTGGGCGAATGAGGTGGACGAGCGCGCGCTTCCGCACGAATTGGACTGGCTGCGCACCGCGGTGCACCTGGAGAAGGGCTGCTATCGGGGCCAGGAGACGGTCGCGAAAGTGCACAACCTCGGCCACCCACCCCGGCGGATCGTGGGGCTGCAGCTGGACGGCAGCGACTCTCTGCTGCCGGTCCGCGGAGACGAGCTCTTCATCGGCGAGAACGCCGTCGGTGTGATCACCTCTGCGGCCCTGCATTTCGAGGACGGGCCGATCGCGCTGGCCGTCGTACGTCGCAACACCCCGGTCGACGCGGAGTTCGTCGTGCGGACCGCCGACGGAGCCGTCGTGGCCGCTCAGGAGGTCATCGTCCCGCCCGAAGCCGGGGCCACCGCCAACGTCCCGCGTCTGCCGCGGCTCGGCCGCCGCCGCTGACGACGCTCCGGCCGGCCGCATCGGTCATCCCGGTGCGACGGCGCTCCAGGGCACGGTGAGCTCGCCCAGGCGCCACCGGGACCTGTCGCGCACCGGCCAGCCGCCGTTGCGCAAGGCCCCCAGCGCCGCTTCCCAACGCTGAACGGGGCCGAACGCGGCCACGCTCGCAGCCCGATCCCACTCGTCATCGAGCGCCCTGAGCAGATCGTGGACTCGTTCGCCGGGCACATTGCGATGGATGAGCGCCTTCGGGAGCCGCTCGGCCGCGATGGAGGGCCGTTCCAGTCCGGCGAGCCGCAGCGCGACCGTGAGGGTACGCGGTGCGGCATCCGGTCCGATCGCGATCCAGGTGCAGACGCGCCCCAGTTCGTCGCAGGTGCCTTCGACCAGCAGCCCGTCCGTCGCCAGCGTTGCCGCCATCCGCTGCCAGGCACCCCGCACGTCCGGCTCGTCGTACTGGCGGAGCACGTTCATCGCCCGGATCACGGCCGGCCGGCGGTGCTCCGGCGTCGGCACCTCGAACCCGCCCAGCGCGAAGGAGACGCGGGTGTCTGCGGCGAAACCGGTCGTTCCGGCGCGCACCTGCGAAAGCTGGGAACGGGCGCGCGCAACGCGCTGCGGGTCGATCTCCAGCCCCAGAACCTCGACGTCGGGCCGCACGCGGGCCAGGCGGGCAGCCAGCTCCAGTGCGGTCACCGCGCTCGCGCCGAAGCCGAGATCCACCACGAGCGGGTCGGCCGCGCGCCGCAGCGCGGGATGCCGGGCGATCCACCGATCCACGCGCCGCAGCCGGTTCGTTCCGGTGGTGCCCCGGGTGACCTGGCCGACGGGGGAGCGTCCGGGGGTCATCAGCCCATGATGCCAGGCGGCGCCGTGCGTTCCGGCCGGTCGAGTGGCGGGCCGCTCGGTATCATGGGGCAATGACCGCGCCCTACACGCTGATCCTCCTCCGCCACGGCCAGAGCGAATGGAACAAGCTCAACCTGTTCACCGGGTGGGTCGATGTCCGCCTCTCCGAGCAGGGCAAAGCCGAAGCCGTCCGCGGTGGCGAACTGCTGGCCGAGGCCGGGCTGCTGCCGGACGTGCTGCACACCTCGGTGCTGAGCCGCGCGATCCAGACCGCCGACCTCGCGCTGGACGCCGCGGATCGCCTCTGGATACCGGTCAAGCGCAGCTGGCGCCTCAACGAGCGCCACTACGGCGCGCTGCAGGGGAAGGACAAGGCGCAGACGCTCGAGGAGTTCGGATCCGAGCAGTTCATGCTGTGGCGCCGTTCCTTCGACGTCCCGCCTCCGCCGCTGGACGACGCCTCCGAGTTCAGCCAGGTCGCCGATCCCCGCTATGTGGGCATCGACGGCGAGGTGCCCCGCACCGAATCGCTCAAGCTCGTCATCGACCGCTTCCTGCCCTATTGGGAGAGCGACATCGCCCCGGACCTCCGCTCCGGCCGGACGGTGCTGGTCACCGCGCACGGCAACTCGCTGCGCGGGCTGGTGAAGCACCTGGACAACATCAGCGATTCCGATATCGCGGAGCTGAACATCCCGACCGGCATCCCGCTGGTGTACCGGCTGGACGAGGACCTCCAGCCCGTCGAACCGGGCGCTTACCTGGACCCGCAGGCGGCTGCCGCCGGCGCCGCGGCCGTCGCCGCGCAGGGCAAGCACTGACCGGGCGGACACCCGCAGATGAGCGGATGCCGCACCCGCGGCATCCGCTCAGTGGGTTGCGGCCGCGCTACCTCGCCGTTGTGACGATGTCGATCGCGTCGGTCTCCATCGTCCAGTCACCGGTCGAGAGGTAGACCACCTTCTTCGCGACCGAGACGGCATGGTCGGCGAAGCGCTCGTGGTACCGGCTGGCCAGGGTCGCATCGACGGTCGCGGACGCCTCGCCCTGCCAGCTGTCGCTGAGGACCTTCTCGAAGACGTGGACGTGCAGATCGTCGAGCTTGTCGTCGTCGTTGCGGATCTCTTCCGCCAGCGCCTGGTCCTCGGTGCGAAGCAGCTCGGTGAGCTTGCGCGCGACATTCACATCCAGCTGGCCCATCTTGATGAACGTGGACTTGAGGCCCTTGGGGATGGCGCGCTCCGGGAAGCGCATCCGGGTCAGCTGGGCGATGTGCTCGGCGATGTCGCCCATGCGCTCCAGCGACGCGCTGATGCGCAGGGCGCTCACGACGATGCGCAGATCACGGGCGACAGGCTGCTGGCGGGCCAGGATCTCGATCGCCAGTTCGTCCAGCGCGATCGCCTTCTCGTCGATGATCGCATCCGCCTCGATGACCTCTTCGGCCAGGGCGACATCGCTCGAGCTGAACGCCCGGGTGGCCTTGTCGATGGCGATCGCGACGAGCTCGGCGATCTCGACCAGACGTCCCTGGACGTCCTCGAGCGACTGATGGAAGACTTCGCGCATTGCAGCACCTTTCGTGTTCCGCAGCGGGCACGTGCCTTGCGACCTGACGATTGTCGCCGGAGAAGGTTAACGAACGGTGCCGCGAGAGTGAATAGTAGCCGGATCGCATCCGAGCCGCCCGAAAGCGAACGGAAGCGAACGGAAGCACCGCGTCCACGCCCCGTACGCTGGATGCATGGACACGACGCAGCTTGTGCTGCTCGCCCTGCTGGTGGGGGCGATCATCGGGGGCTCCATCGCCGCGGTCATCGTCCTGTCGCTGCGCGCGCGCGACCGGGCGCGGGCGGAAACCTCCACGCTCATTCCGGACGGGGTCCGCGAGGTTCTGCGGGGAATGGATGACGCAGCGGTGGTCGTGGACAGCTCCTCGACGGTCGTGGCGGCCTCTTCCGCTGCCGGTCCGTTCCACCTCGCCGAGGGCGAGGTGGTGCGCTCCGACAAGCTGCGCGCGGTGGCCCGCCGCGTGCGGGACGGGGATTCCGCGACGACCGTCACCCTGCGACTGCAGCGCGGCGCACCGCCGGCCGAGCCGCGCCTGGTGTTGGTGCGGGCGACGCGGATCTCGCCGCGACTGAGCCTGCTGGTGATGCGTGATATCACCGAGCGCGAGCGTGTGGAGCAGATGCGCCGAGACTTCGTCGCCAACACCAGTCACGAGCTGAAGACCCCGGTGGGCGCGGTCAGCCTGCTCGCCGAGGCGATCGAATCCGCCGCCGACGATCCCGACCAGGTGCGCAATTTCGCGGCGCGGCTGACGGCGGAGGCGTCCCGTCTGGCGTCGCTGACCGCACGCATCATGAACCTCTCGCGCCTGCAGGCAGCGGATGAGCTCACCGACGACCGCGACGTGGCCGTCGACGAGATCGTCGCGGCGGCCGTGGAAGCGCACGCGTTGCAGGCAGGCTCTGCCGGCGTGGCGGTCGTGCGCGGCGGACAACGCGGTCTCTGGGTGCGGGGCGATGCGCAGATCCTGATCGAGGCGGTCGGCAACCTGCTGGCCAACGCGATCCACTACTCGCCGCCGGGCTCCGAAGTCGGCGTGGGAGTCAAGGCCGCCGATCGCGTCGTGGAGATCGCCGTCGCCGACCGGGGGATCGGGATCCCCGAGCCAGACCAGGAGCGGATCTTCGAACGGTTCTACCGAGCCGACCAGGCACGTTCCCGCCGCACCGGCGGCACCGGACTGGGACTGGCGATCGTCAAGCACGCCGTGCAGCGCCACGGGGGCGAGGTGCGGCTGTGGTCACGGCCGGGACGGGGGTCCACCTTCACCATCCGCCTCCCGCAGATCAATCCGCCCGCCGACCAGGTGCCGCCCCCGCGGCGGGGCAAGAAGAAGCGACCCGTCGCGGCGCCGGCAGTCACCCCCACGAATGGAGCATCCGCATGACTCGCGTTCTGATCGTCGAGGACGAGCCCGATCTGGCCGATCCGCTCGCCTATCTGCTGCGGCGAGAGGGGTACGACGTCGAGATCGCCGAAGACGGCCCGTCGGCCTTGGTCGCGTTCCGCGAACGCGGCGCGGACATCGTGCTGCTGGATCTCATGCTGCCCGGAATGTCCGGGACCGAGGTGTGCCGCCAGATTCGCGCGACCTCACGCGTGCCGATCATCATGGTGACGGCGAAGGACTCCGAGGTGGACATCGTGGTGGGATTGGAGCTCGGTGCGGACGACTATGTCACCAAGCCCTACTCCGCCCGCGAGCTGCTCGCGCGCATGCGTGCGGTGCTTCGCCGACTGGCGCAGACCGAGACGGACCTGGAGGAGCACGTCCTCGACGGTGGACGTGTGGTGCTGGACATCGATCGGCACACCGTCGCGGTGGACGGGCGCGAGATCAACATGCCGCTCAAGGAATTCGAGCTGCTGGAGGTACTCATGCGCAATGCCGGGCGGGTGCTGACGCGCGGCCAGCTCATCGACCGGGTGTGGGGCACCGACTACTTCGGCGACACCAAGACCTTGGACGTGCACATCAAACGGATACGCTCACGCATCGAAGAGCATCCCAGCGAGCCGGCGATGCTGATGACGGTGCGCGGACTGGGCTACCGCTTCGAGAACTGACCGTGAGCGCCGGATCGATTCGACGTGCCCGCGACGGGTGACTCCGGATCAGGGCGCCAGGCCGGCGAGGTAGTCGAGCGAGTCATCGAGCACCGGCACGGTGAACAGGATGCCGTCGGCGTCGCCGGACTGGAAGTACATCGGCAGGTCCGAACCCGGCTTGGTGTCGATGCCCTCGAGCAGCAGCGGCTCGGTCTCTTCGGTTCCCAGGCTCACTGTCGTGTTCGCCGGAACGCGGATGGACTCGGTGGACTTGGCCGAGCCTTCACCGAACTCGATCCGCAGCGTCTGCGAGTCGGAGGTGGCGTTGACGATCGCCGCGACGAGATTGCCGTCGTTGCCTTCCTCGTCGGCCACGATCAGGACGTTGCGCACCTCGAGGGGTCCCGAGTCCGGGATGTTCACGCCATCCGACGGCGAATACTGCAGCGTGGTGGCCTGCACGGAGATCATCGAGCAGCCGCTGGTACCGAGGACCACGAGGGCGCCTAGGGCGAGCGACGCGATAAGGCGCGATTTCACAGATCCTCCTGGGACGGCTGACGGCATCTCTAGCATTCTAGGGGGTGGCCGCGACGACCGTTGGGGGTGCACCGGTGGGGCGGGCGGCGAACCTTACCCTATGTTGGCCTGTGGTATCCTAGAGGTTGCCGAAAGGACATAACTACATGCTTTTTGAGGTTGGCGAAACGGTCGTCTACCCCCACCATGGGGCCGCGACGATCATCGAAGTCAAGGACCGGGTCATCAGGGGCGAGACCAAGAAATACCTGAAGCTCAACGTCACCCAGGGCGATCTCATCATCGAGGTCCCCGCAGAGAATGTCGACCTCGTCGGCGTGCGTGACGTCATCGGCAAAGAGGGTCTGGACCGGGTGTTCGAAGTGCTCCGTGCACCGTTCACCGAAGAGCCGACCAACTGGTCCCGCCGGTACAAGGCGAACCTCGAAAAGCTCGCGTCCGGCGATGTCATCAAGGTCAGCGAAGTCGTCCGCGACCTGTGGCGCCGCGATCAGGACCGTGGGCTGTCCGCCGGCGAGAAGCGCATGCTCGCCAAGGCGAAGCAGATCCTCATCTCCGAACTCGCGCTCGCCGAGAAGACCGACGAGGAGAAGGCCGGCGCCATCCTCGACGAGGTCCTCGCGTCTTAGTCGTCACGGAGCAATGCGCGCAGCGCGTCGGTGCGTGACGCATCTCGATACGCGCTGCGCGCTTCACGATGACCGGTCTGGCAGGCGGCGGGCGACAGCTGGACTCCGCGTGAGCGCACGTGACCGGTAGCGTGAGGGCGTGAGCATCACGCCCGTTCCCCGCGTCGCTGTCATCGTCGTTGCGGCAGGCTCCGGCACGCGTCTCGGTGCCGCAGTCCCCAAAGCCTTCGTCGGGATCGACGAGCACACCATGCTCCGGCATGCGCTGGCCCGCGTGTTCGCCGCGCCTGCGGCGCAGGTCGTGGTCGTCGCGCCTGCCGGCCGCGAGGGCGACGCGCTCACCGAGGCGATCGCGGCCGCCGGCGATCGCCGGGACCTCGTCTCCGTCGCCACCGGCGGCGCCACCCGGCAGGCCTCTGTCGCCGCCGGGCTGGAAGCCCTCTGGGGCGATGTCGAGATCGTGCTCGTTCACGACGCTGCACGCGCCCTTGCGCCGCCTGCCCTCTTCGAACGGGTCATCGCCGCCATCGAGACCGGCTCCGCCGGGGCCATCCCCGTGCTGCCGGTCATCGACACGATCAAACGCGTCGAGAACGAACGGATCGTGGCCGCGGTCGACCGCTCCGAGCTGTCTGCTGCGCAGACGCCGCAGGGCTTCCGCCGCGGCATCCTGGACGCTGCGTACCGCACCGCGACGCAGGAGCACACCGACGACGCGGCCCTGGTGGCAGCGGCAGGGCACTCCGTCGCGGTGGTCGAGGGGGATCCGCTCGCGTTCAAGATCACCACGCCGGCGGATCTGGAGCGCGCCCGCCCGCTCGTGGCGCGGCATCCGCTGGGCCGTTCCGACGCCCGGCTGGAGAACTCACCGCCCCCGCCCCGTGTGGGCATCGGCACCGACGTCCACGGATTCGGCGGTGAGGGCGCGCTGTGGCTGGCCGGACTGGAGTGGCCGGGGGAGCAGGTGCTGTCCGGGCACTCCGACGGCGATGCGGTCGCCCACGCCATCGTGGATGCGCTGCTGTCCGCGGCAGGGCTGGGCGACATCGGAACGCATTTCGGCACGGACCACCCGGAGTACGCCGGCGCGCACGCGGGGGTGTTCCTCTCCCGGACGGTGGCGCTGCTGGGCGAGGCAGGCTACCGGGTGGGCAACGTGGCGGTGCAGGTGCAGGCCAATCGGCCGCGCTTCGCGGCGCGCCGCGTCGAGGCGGAGGCGGTGCTGTCGGCGGCGCTCGACGGCGCCCCGGTCTCGGTGTCGGCCACCACCACCGACGGACTCGGCTTTCCCGGCCGCGGTGAGGGCGTCGCCGCGTTCGCGATGGCGCTGGTCGTGCCGGCCTGACCCGGCCGGGCGCGGCCCGTCAGAGGGCGCGCGTCATGAACACCGAGAACGGGTCATCGGCATACCCGTCGAACGGATCGCAGCGGACGAACCCCTCGCTCTCGTAGAGGCGCTGCGCGGGAACGAAGTCGTCGGGACTGCCCGTCTCCAGCCACAGGCTCCGCATGCCCCGTCCGCGCGCAACGGCGACGATGTGACGCAGGATCGCGCGTCCCACACCGCCGCCGCGGAACCGGTCGTGCACGCGCATCGACTTCACCTCGCCGCGTTCGGCGTCGATGGACTTGAGAGCGCCGATGCCGGCCAGGTCATCGCCGATCCACGCCGACCAGAACGTGATGGACGGATGCCGCAGGCCGTCGATGTCGAGCGCGTGCACGCTCTCGGGCGGGGAGGTCGCGTACATGCCGGCCAGATGCGCCGCGATCAACTGCCGGGTGTCCGCCCCGGAGAGATCGTCGGGTCGAATCTCGATGCCCACGCTCAGCCCTCCACCGCGAACGGGACGGGGTCCCGTGGGGCGCGCGATCCCCACGCCAGCAGCGCCAGTCCGACGGCCAGGACGATCAGGCCGGCGATGGCCAGGACGGAGAGCCGTTCGCCCAGGACGGTGATCCCCAGCACGCTCGCCGTCAGCGGCTCGCCGAGGGTGAGCGTCGCCGCCGTGGCGGCCGTCAGCCCGCCCAGGCCCCAAGTGAACAGCACGTACGCGATCGAGATCGTCGCGATCCCCAGCCACAGCGCCATCACCAGGCCCGGTGTCGTCGCCAGCCACCGGAGGTCCACGAAGGGCAGCACCAGCGCCGAGAGCACCGCGGAGCCGGCCCCCATCGACCCGACCACGGTGAACGGGTCCCAGCCCTGGTCGAGCAGCCCCCGCTGCACGTTGGCGATGACCGCGAAGGTCGCACCCGCCCCCACACTGCCGATGAGTCCGAGCGGATCCGTGCCCGTGGTGGTGCCGGCCTCGCCGCCGAATCCGAGGAGCACGACCCCGACGGTGGCCAGAGCGGTCGCCATGATCCAGGTGCCGCCGGGGACCCGTCGGGTCAGCGCCCACTCGAGCAGACCGGCCAGGATCGGCGCGGACCCCAGCGCGACGACCGTCCCCACCGCGACACCGTTGCGTTCCGTGCCCAAGAAGAACAGCGGCTGATACAGGGCGAGGCAGAAGCCGGTCAGACCCATCAGCGCCAGCGGCCGGACGCCGAATCGGGGCGGACGGGCCGGTGAGTGGCGTGCATGACGGCGGGCCAGCACGAACGCGATGGCCGCGAGGCCCGTGCCGCCGATGACCAGACGCACCGCGCCGACCGACAACGGCGTCGTATTCTCGGGGCCGAGCGCCATCGAGGTGCCCGTCGTGCCGAACAACAGGGCCGCGGCGAGGACGGCGAAGACGTGAAGCACAGTGTCATTGATACTCCATACCCGCGGGCCGCCCGGACGCTGGCAGGACGGACCCTGGATCGCGGCCAGGTTGGGTCGGAGTTGCGCCGGTAGGCTGGTGCAGTGACACCCGGTACACCGCCCGTGCGGATCTATGACACGAAAGCCCAGACGCTGCGCGCTTTCGCGCCTCTGGACCCGTCGAACGTGACGGTGTACGTGTGCGGACCCACGGTGCAGTCCGGGCCGCACATCGGTCACCTTCGCGGCGCCTTGAGCTTCGACCTGCTGCGGCGGTGGCTGGCCCACCGGTTCGGGCGGGTCACGTTCGTCCGCAACGTCACCGACATCGACGACAAGGTGCTCGCCAACGCGACCGACGCCGAGCCCTGGTGGGCGCTGGCGTACCGCATGGAGCAGGAGTTCACCCGCGCGTACACGGCGATCGGCATCCTGCCGCCGACCTACGAACCACGGGCGACCGCATCCATCCCGCAGATGCAGGAGCTCATCGCCCGCCTCATCGAGCGCGGCAACGCGTATGCCGCCACGGACTCGGCGACCGGTGCGGGTGACGTCTATTTCGACGTGCGGTCCTGGCCCGAGTACGGCAGCCTCACCCGCCAGTCACTGGACGCCATGGAAGCCGCCCAGGACGCGGATCCCCGCGGCAAGCGGGATCCGCACGACTTCGCGCTGTGGAAGGGCGCGAAGGCCGGTGAGCCCTCCAGCGCAACGTGGGATTCGCCGTGGGGACCGGGCCGCCCGGGCTGGCACATCGAATGCTCGGCGATGTCGCGGCGCTACCTGGGCCCGGAGTTCGACATTCACGGCGGCGGCCTGGACCTGCGCTTCCCGCACCACGAGAACGAACTGGCGCAGTCCACCGCGGCCGGGGATCCGTTCGCGCGCTACTGGGTGCACAACGGGCTCGTGACCGTCGGCGACCAGAAGATGTCCAAGTCACTGGAGAACTTCCTGCTCGCAGCGGACGTCCTCAGCGCGCGCGATCCGCTGGTGGTCCGCTACGCGCTGGCCTCCGCCCACTACCGCTCGAACCTCGACATCACGGCCTCGTCGTTCGACGAGGCCGAGGCCGCGCTGGAGCGGATCCGCGCCTTCATGGAGCGCGCGGTCCGCACGTTGCGCGATGAGTCCGACGATCTGCGCATCGAGGTGACCGTCCCGGCGCGGTTCGCTGCGGCGATGGACGACGATCTGGGTGTCCCGCAGGCGCTCGCGGTGATCCACGAGACGGTCCGCCTGGGCAACACGGCGCTGGATGACGGTGACCTCGCCGCAACCCGCGGAGCTTTCGCCGACATCGCGGTCATGACCGGCATCCTGGGGATCGACCCGCTCGATCCGGCCTGGAACACCGGGTCCGGCGGCGCCGAGGCGTCCGCGCTGGACGCGCTCGTACGCACTCTCATCACCCAGCGCGCCGCTGCGCGCGCTGCCAAGGACTGGGCGGCGGCCGATCGCATCCGCGACGCGGTCGCAGCCGCGGGCATCGCGCTCGAAGACGGTGCCGACGGCACCCATTGGAATCTGCTCGGGACACAGCCCGGGACGAAGGAGTAGGACATGGCCGGTAAGCCGGGGCGCCCGGGCGCCAGCAAGGGCAAGAAGGGCCCCACCAAGGGCACAGGCGGCAAGAACAAGCGATCGCTGGAAGGACGCGGACCGACCCCGAAGGCGGAGGACCGGGCGTGGCACCCCGCGGGCAAGCGCAAAGCCGCGGCCGAGCGCTATTCCGCTGCCGGCGGCTCCGGCAAGCCGGGGCAGAAGGCGAGCGCCTCGCGGCAGTCGCGCGCGAAGAAGGACGATGACACCGAGGTCGTGACCGGGCGCAACTCCGTTCTGGAAGCACTCCGTGCCAAGATCCCCGCGACCGCCTTCTACATCGCTCAGCGGGTGGAGATGGACGACCGCGTCAAGGAGATGCTGTCGATCGCCACGCATCGCGAGATCCCGGTGATGGAGGTCACGCGGCCCGAACTGGACCGCATGGCCGGCTTCGACGGCGTCCACCAGGGCGTCGCGCTGAAGGTGCCGCCGTACGAGTACGCGCACCCGCAGGATCTTCTGGAGCAGGTCATCGACCGCGGCCAGACGCCCCTGTTCGTCGCTCTGGACGGGGTGACCGACCCGCGCAACCTGGGCGCGATCATCCGCTCCACGGGAGCGTTCGGCGGCCACGGCGTGATCCTGCCGCAGCGACGGTCGGCGAGCGTGAACAGCGCCGCTTGGAAGACCAGTGCGGGCGCCGCAGCACGCATCCCGGTGGCGATCGCACCGAATCTCACGGCCACCCTGAAGGAATTCAAGAAGCAGGGCGTCTTCGTCCTCGGACTCGATGGCGGGGGAGACGTGTCACTGCCTGACCTCGCACTCGCCGACCGCCCGGTCGTCATCGTCGTCGGCTCGGAGGGCAAGGGGCTGTCTCGCCTGGTCAGCGAGAACTGCGACCAGATCGTGTCCATCCCCATCGACACGGCGACCGAGTCGCTGAACGCGGGGATCGCGGCATCCGTCGCCCTGTACCAGGTCTCCACGCTGCGCGCGCAGGGCAAATGATTGCGTCACACGTTCGATCCACGGCAATGAACCAGCCAGACTGAGACTTGAGACCCGAAACCCCGTCGAAAGGAACAGCATGACTCGCATCGCCGTCATCGGAGGAACCGGCTACGCCGGCCGCAACATCGTCGCCGAGGCGGTGAGTCGGGGGCACACGGTGGTGTCGGTCGCGCGGAACGTTCCCGCTGAGCGGGTCGAGGGTGCCACGTACCTGGAGGGGAACATCCTCGATGTGCCCAGCCTGGTCAGCGAGTTGGAGGGCGTCGAGGTCGTCGTCTCCACCGTCCCGGCCCGCGGCGACATGGTGGGCAACGTGCGGCCGAGCACGGCCGAGCTGGTCGCTGCGCTGCCCGAGAACGTACGCTTCGGCGTGATCGGCGGCGCAGGCGGCAGCCTCATCGCCGAAGGCGGTCCGCGACTGGTGGACCAGGATTCCTTCACCGAGGAGTACAAGCCCGAAGCGCTCGAGGCGATCGGCATCCTTGAGGATCTGCAGGCGACGGACGCCTCGCGCGACTGGTTCTACGTGCATCCCGCGGGCGGCTTCGGCGTCTACAACCCGGGAGAGCGCACCGGCTCGTACCGCATCGGCGGCGACGTGCTGGTCACCGATGACGAAGGGAACTCGTACATCTCGGGCCAGGATCTGGCCGTCGCGATCGTCGACGAGATCGAATCGCCGAAGTACTCGCGCGCACGCTTCACCGTCGGATACTGAGCGCAGGGTGGGGCCGCTGATTGCGACCCCACCCCGACCGCTACTTCTTGTACTGATACGGGTTGAAGAGCACTTCGCTCTCGGGGATCTCGGGGAACTGACCCGAGATCCAGTCGTCGCCGACCTCGCTCTCCAGATAGGCGACCGTGTCCGCCAGCTTGCCCTTCACGGAGGCCAGGTCCCCGGCGACCACCTTGCCGCCGGCCTTGACCACTTCGCCACCGACCAGCACGGTGTGTACATCGCCGCGCTGGGCCTGGTAGACGATCTGGCCCCAAGGGTTGATCAACGGAGCCCAGGTCGGCGAGTCGTCGTTCTTCAGCAGGACGACGTCGGCGAGCTTGCCCTCCTCGAGCGAACCGATCAGGTGGTCCTTGCCGATCGCCTTGGCCCCGCCTCGGGTGGCCATGTAGACGACATCCTGCGCACGCAGCTTCACGTGGGTGATCGTCTCGGCGGGCTCCAGCTGATGCGCGTGCATGTGCTCGAGCGCACGGTCCGCATTGACGGTGGCCCGCATCGCGGAGAACAGATCGGCGCTGAACCAGACGCTCGTGTCCACTGACAGCGACACCGGGATGCCGTAGCGACGCAGATGGTGAATCGGCGGGTAGCCCTGACCGCAGGTGTCCTCCGACTCCGTCGCGAGTGATACGTTCCCGCCGGTCGCAGCGATCTTCTGGTACGAGTCGGCGGAGAGGGAGGCGGCGTGCACGTAGGTGAACCCCTCCTCCATGACTCCGGCGTCATATGCGTTCCGGATGCCCCAGTCGTTGGTCGCCCCCCAGACGCCGGCGTGGGTCGTGACGCGCAGACCGAGGTCCTTGGCCACTCGATAGGCTGCCAGCTCGGGGAACTCCTCGTCCTGGTTGGGCACGTCGAAGGCGATCTGCGTGCCGAACATCCGGGAGTCATCGCGTGACCTGATCAGCAGGTCCTGGACGGCAGGATCGGCCGTCCACTCCCACGGCGACTGGTGGATGTTGCCGTAGGCGAAGACGAATCGTCCGGGTGAGGATACCAGCGCGTCCACGGCTGCTTCGGCGTGCTCCACGGTGCGCAGGCCGTGCGACCAGTCGACGCTTGTCGTCACCCCGGATTCGACGGCGTCCAGTGCCGAGATGAGGTTGCCGGCCGCATAGTCCTGGGGGCGGAACTTCATGCCGTGCTGCAGGTAGTACCAGACGAAATACTGCGTCAGCGTCCAGTCGGCACCGTACGCGCGCATGGCGGTCTGCCACATGTGCCGATGCGTGTCCACCATGCCGGGCATGATGATCCCGCCCGCGGCGTCGATCTCGAATGTCCCGTCCGGAACGGCCAGGTCGACGCCGACACCGGCGATCTTGCCGTCCACGACGAGGACGTCGCCTTCGGGCAGGACGGTGAGGGCATCGTCCACGGTCAGGACGATCCCGTTCCGGAACACGATGGGTTGGCCGGGCTGAGAAGCGGGTGTGCCGGTCATTGTGACGCTCATCCTCCTTGATTCGCAGTCGCGCGGATGCCGACTTTCCCTAGCCCGCGCCCTCGCCGCGCACGCTGCTCCTGCTTTACTTGCCAGCGTGATCGACGTGACCTAGGTTAAGCAGTACTGAACACCGATGTCCAGTGCCACTTGGCTCCGTTTCCCGGCCGGCTCCGCGCGCGGCGGCGGGTGAAGGGTCGGAACAGTCGCGTATCCCAGGTCGGAGCAATCTGTGGTCGCCGGTTCGGTCGGCACAAGATGACACACCCGCGAGGAGCTGCATTGGGCGACAGGACCATCGTCATCGTCGGTGGAACATCCGGCATCGGACTCGAACTCGCGAAGGACTGCATCGCCCGCGGCGATCGCGTCGTGGTCACCGGGCGCGACCCGGAGCGCACCCGGGCGATCGCGGCATCCCTCGGCGCCGAGGCGACCGGCGTGGCGCTGGACATCTCCGAGCCGGACACGATCGCCGAGCGGCTGAGCTCGGTGGGCAAGGTGCACGGACTCGTGCTCTCCGCGATCGAGCGCGACCAGAACACGATCCGCGAGTTCAACGTCGGTCGCGCCATCCGGCTCGTGACCCTGAAGCTGGTCGGCTATGCCGAGACGGTCCACGCCCTGCTGGACCGGCTGGAGCCCACCGTGGACACGGGCATCGTGCTGTTCGGCGGCCGCGCGAAGGACCTGCCGTATCCGGGCTCGACGACGGTCTCCTCGATCAACGGGGGCGTGACCGGGCTGGTCAACACCCTGGCGCTCGAGCTGGCTCCGATCCGGGTGAATGCCCTCCACCCCGGGATCATCGGCGACAGTCCGTTCTGGGCTGACAAGCCCGACGGCGTGCTCGCCGGATACGAGCGGCACACTCCGGGCGGGAAGCTCGCGACGATGGCCGATGTCGTGGATGCGACGCAGTTCCTGTTGCGTAACCGAGGGGTCTCCGCTGTCAACCTCTACGTCGACCGCGGATCCGGCACGATCTGATCCCGGCGCCGCCGCCACGATCGGCGCGCCGACCCCTCGCGCGCGGCGGGTCAGGCGAGACCGCGGCGGGAGACTTCGGCGATCGCCGCCCAGTCCAGGTCCCGGAGTTCGGGATCGGCCAGCGCGCGATCGAAGACCGCGATCAGCGCCGGCATCGTCGCGGGGTGCACGCCGCCCGCGACGGCCACCTCCTCCGCGAGCGCGAGGTCCTTCCGGCCGAGGGCGATGTGAAACCCCGGCGGGGCGTACGCGCCACGGGCGATGATGTCGCCGTACCCCGTGTACACGACACCGCCGAAGAGCGTGCTGGAGAGCAGTTCGGTGAACAGTGCCGGATCGACGCCCTGGCGTTCGGTCATTGCGACCGTCTCGCCGATGGCCTGCAGCGCGTGGATGATGTTGTAGTTGACTGCTGCCTTCACGGCTGTCGCCACCGACGGTCGATCGCTGATGCGCCACACGCGCCTCCCGAGCAGGGCCAGGTAGGGCTCGACCGCATCGATGTCGGCCGGATCTCCGGCGGCCAGGATGCTCAGGTCGCCGGCGGCCGCCACGGCAGGGCGGCCGAGGACCGGCGCGCTGACGAAGCGGGCACCGGCATCCTGGAATCGCAGTTGCAGAGCCTCGGTCAACGACGGGCTGACCGAGGCCATGACCACGTGGCGGCGGCCGGCCGCGGATCTGACGGACTCGGAGTCGAGGACGGCATCGGTGGCGTCGTCGTTGGCCAGCATCGAGAACGACACGTCGGCGGCGAGTGCTTCCCCCGGGGTGGCCGCAGCGCGGGCGCCGAAGGCGACCAGCTCGCGGGCGGGACCGGGCGAGCGGTTCCAGACGGTGACGTCGTGGCCGGCATCGATCAGGCGGCGGGCCATCCCGCCGCCCATCGAGCCCAGCCCGAGGAAGCCGAGTGTGGTCACGCCTCTCCGCGCCCCCAGGTCGTGTTCAGATGCGACTGAGCGTCCCGCTGGAGGTTCAGCGGACCGTCGACCGTGTAATAGCGGCGCCCGGCCACCAGCAGCTCCTCAGCGGGGAACTTGGTGATCACCTCGCAGCCGTCGGCGGTGACGACGAGTTCCTCCTCGATGCGCGCCGCCCCCCACCCGTCCGCGGATGGCCAGTAAGTCTCGAGGGCGAACACGTTGCCTTCCTGCAGCACTTCGGGGTGATCCAGCGAGGTCAGACGCGAGAAGATCGGCTTCTCCCAGATGGACAGTCCGACCCCGTGTCCGTACTGCAGGGCGAACGCAGCCTCCTCGTCCGCGAAGCCGAACTCCTGCGCGGTCGGCCACACTGCCACGATGTCGGCGGTGGTCGCTCCGGGCTTGACGAGGGCGATCGCGCGGTCCATGTACTCCCGCGATCGCGTGTAGGCGTCCCGCTGCGCGGCGCTGGCCGAGCCGACCGCGAACGTGCGGTAATAGCAGGTGCGGTAACCGTTCCAGCTGTGCAGGATGTCGAAGAAGGCCGGGTCGCCCGGCCGGATCAGCCGGTCCGAGAAGACGTGTGGGTGCGGTGAGCAGCGTTCGCCGGAGATCGCGTTCACGCCCTCGACGTACTCCGATCCGAGGTCGTAGAGCGTCTTGGCGACCAGGCCCACGGCCTCGTTCTCGCGCACGCCGGGCCGGAGAAACCGGTACAGCTCCTCGTAGGCGGCATCGACCATCGACGCCGCCTGGGTCAGCAGGCGGATCTCGTCGGGTGTCTTGACGCGTCGCGCCTCCATGAAGACCTGCTGACCGTCGACGACCGTGATGCCCTCTCTCTGGAGCGCGAACAGGATCGGCAGTTCGATCACGTCCACGCCGAGGGGCTGGTCGGCGACCCCGAACTTCTCCAGTTCACGCTTGATCTTGCGCGCGACGCCCTCGGCGATCTCCGCATCGGGCGGGAATGCCCCTCGGAGGGTCGAGATGCCCGCGCGCGCGCCGGATTCCAGGCGAGGCCGCTTGGCACCCTCATGCGCGGCGTTGGGGTCGGCATCCATCTCTGCCGTGGTGGTGTCCAGCCACGGGTTGTAGAGCGCGTGGTGCTTGGCTGCCGATCCGAAGTCCCACACGATGGGGTCGGTGTTGCGGGTGAGGAGGGCGAAGCGGATCAGCTTGTCCATCGCCCACGTGCCGATATGCGTCGCGCTCATGTACCGGATGTTCGAGAAGTCGAACGCCAGCACCGCGCCGAGCTCGGTCACATCGAGTTCCGCCTTCAGCCGCGCGAGCCGGGCATCTCGGAGGCGCTCGAAATCGACCCGCTCCTCCCAGTCGACGGCGTTGGTGCCGGTCGTGCCAGTGCTCTTCATCGAGTCCTCCTGAGCGTCGCTCCACGATCTGCGCGTGCAGTACAGCTTAACAGTAGCGACTGTCTGTCGCCCGTAGAATGACAGCAGCGACCGTGCCATTGCAGGACCGGTTCACGACGAAGGTGAGTGGGAAAGCATGCCGGACAGCCTCGGTGCACGGCTCCGCGAAGTGCGAACGCAGCGTGGGCTCAGCCTGCGCAGCGTTGCGCAGTCGCTCGGCGTCTCGGCGTCCTTGATCTCCCAGGTCGAGATCGGCAAGACGCAGCCTTCGGTGGCCACGTTGTACGCGCTGGCCAGCCACTTGGGGGTCTCGCTCGATGAGTTGATGGGCATTCCGCAGTCCGGGGCGAAGCCGGCCGCGTCGCTGTTCGGTCACTCCGGACCGGCCTTGCCGGACGTGCAGCGCGGGGCGGAGAACCCGCGCATCGAGATGGAGAACGGCGTGGTCTGGGAACGGCTCGCGGTGGGCGCCGGCGGGCCGGCCGATGCGCTTCTGGTCACCTACGCGCCCGGTGCGAGCAGTTCCATCGAGGGGAAGCTGATGCGGCACTCCGGCGTGGAGTACGCCTATCTGCTCGAGGGGGAGCTGACCCTGCATCTGGATTTCGAGACCTTTGTCCTCCGTCCCGGCGACTCGCTCCAGTTCGACTCGGTGAGGCCGCATCTGTACTCGAACCGCACGGGGTCTGTCGCGAAAGGCGTGTGGTTCGTCGTGGGGCGGCGACAGCAGAATGAGTCGCTCCGGGACGCACCCGGCGCGGAGGCGGCCGCCGGGCGGGCTCCGTCCTCGGCCGTGGACGTCCTCCGGGCGATGGACGATCTGGACTCCTGAGGCGGTCCGCCGGCGTCAGCGGGAGTGCTGCGCGGCCCGGGGCGTGCTCGCCCACGGATCGACGAGTGTCTTGATCTGACGCGAGCGACCTTCCAGCAGCGGCTGAAGCCCGGCCTCCACGACCTCGTCGATCGGGATCACCTCACCGGCGATGTCGGACCAGTCCTCTCGTGTGCCGAGGAGGCGCACCGCCTCAGGGAAGTCGTCCTGGTACACATGGGCGACCGTCCCTACGATCGTGAATTCGTTCAGCGTCCACCGGCCCAGAGGTAACGCGGGTTCGCCGCGCTGGATGCCGACCGGCACGATGGTCGCGCCGGGCTTGGCTGCATCGAGCACTGCGGCCAGGCCGGCGGCGGACCCGCTGACCTCGAAGAACACGTCCACGTCCATCCCGAGCTCATCCAGCCGGGCAGCCATCGGCATCGACCCGGAGATGAGGCCCGAGGCTGCCCCGAGGCGGAGCGCGAGCTCGATCCGGTCCTGATTGAGGTCGACGACCAGCAGCCGGGCGCCGGTGGCGGCTGCGGCGACCGCAATGAACGCTCCGATGCCGCCGACGCCGACGATGACGGCATCCTGGCCGGCGCGCAGCCCACTGCGGCGGACGGCGTGCACGGCGATGGCCATCGGCTGGGTGAGCCCGAGAGTGTCGAGAGCAAGGCCCGAAGCCGACACGTCCAGCACGATCCCGGCCGGCACGAGGACGTAGCCGGCGAGACCGCCATCGTGGTGGAAACCCACCGTCGTGTAGGAACGGCACAGGTTCGTGCGGCCGTTGCGGCAGGGCTTGCACTCTCCACACGAGACGCCGGCGCCGCTGACGACCGTGGCGCCGACCGCGAGCCCGTCCACGCCTCGTCCGACGGCCGCCACGACGCCGACGAACTCGTGGCCCAGCGTCACCGGCGGCACCGCGAGCACCAGCCCGCGGCCGAACTCCGTCGCATCGCTGCCGCAGACGCCGCAGACGGCCACGCGGATCAGGACCTCGCCCTCGGCGGGAGCGGGCACCTCGACCTCCTCGATGCGGAGATCGCCCACATCGTGCAGCACGGCCGCGCGCATCGACGTCATGCGAATGCGCCATCGGAGATGGGCAGCTGCACAGCAGAACGCTCCGCGATCATCCAGCCCAGGTACTTCTCGTAGACCGCCATGTGCTCCGGGTGATCCAGGTAGGTGTTCAGCGCCGCCGCATCGTCGAGGATCGCGGCGATCCCGTAGTCGGCGCCGGCGGGGCGCAGGCGGAGGTTGGCGCCGGCGACATACGACCGGATCTGGGGGATCCCGGAGGCCATCTCCCGAAGCGCCGCCGTCAGTGCCGCGACATCCGCCTCGGCGACCTCTGGCTTCCAGCGGAAAGCTGCGATGTGGAGGATCATGTCCTGTTCTCCTCGCTGACTGGTGACCTGGCCTGAAGATACTGTCGAGCGATTCTCGTGTCATGTCAAGTGAAGGTGTACAACGGGACCAGCCAGCGCGTGTTTCTGAGACTATCGCGGGCCCGGTGTACATCTGGGCTGTATTCTCGATTCGCCCGCGAAGGAGAGGACCCATGATGAGCGACCCGCGGATCGCCGTGCTCGGCGCCGGCGCCAACGGAGCATCGATCGGCGCGGATCTCACCGCCGCCGGTCACGACGTGGTGCTCGTGGAACAGTGGCCCGCGCACGTGGAACGGATGCGGACGGACGGATTGCGCGTACGGACGCCCGAAGGTGAACTGCACGTGCGGCCACGCGTGATCAACCTGTGCGAGGTCGCCGAGCTGAAGACGCAGTTCGACGTGGTGCTCATGGTGATGAAGGCGTACGACTCCCGCTGGGCGGCGCAGCTGCTGGAGCCTCACCTCGTCGCGGACGGTCTGATGGCGGGCGTGCAGAACGGGATGACCGCTCGTGTCGTGGAGGACGTCGTCGGGGCAGAGCGCACCCTGGGGGTGGTCATCGAATGCTCGGCCACGATGAACGAACCCGGTCTGGTGCACCGGCACACGGGCGTGGCGCGGTCGTGGTTCGCCGTCGGAGCTCTCCCCGGCGGACCGTCCGACCGCATCGAGGAGGTTGCGAGCCTGCTCCGACACTCCGGAACAGTCGCCGTCTCAGATGACATCCAGGCCGCGAAGTGGATGAAGCTGGTCAGCAACGCGACGCTCCTGGTCACGTCGGCGGTCCTTGGCCTGCCGATGCTGGACGCCCTGCACCTGCCCGGCTATCGGGACGTCATGGTCGCAGCCGGTGACGAGGCGCTCGCGGTCGGGGCGGCGCTGGGCCACCCGGTGCTGCCGATCTTCGGGCTCACGGCGGGGGAGATCGCCGACAGCTCGAGGGTCGTTCAGATCATGACCGACAAACTCTTCGCGGCGTTCGTGGTGCCCGGCGCCACGACGACCGTCCTGCAGGACTGGCGCAAGGGACGCCACAGCGAAGTCGACGACATCAACGGCCACGTCGTCGGCGAGGGCGCCCGCCTCGGCATCCCCACCCCCGTCAACGCCGTCGTCCTCGAATTGGCGCACCGCATCGAGCGTGGCCGGCTCCAGCCCGACCCGGTGCTCCTCGCGCGCCTGCTGGCCGCGGCGCGCTGAGTCGCAGCGCACGCCCGGGCATCGGTCGCTGCCGAGCGGATGACGCTCAGCTCGCGAAGATCTGCGGACTCTTCACCAGCTGGCGCCGGGTGCGGCGGATGTGCCCGGCCAGCACGCGCTCGGCCTCTTCGATATCGCCGTCGCGCAGAGCGGCGACGATCAGGTGGTGCTCCTCGTGGGCGATGCGTCTGGAATCCGCCTCCCACGAGGCGACGTACGCACGCCGGTACGGGGCGGTGGTGTTCCAGAGCTTCTGGATGAGATCGCCCAGCACCGAGGTGTGTGCACCGGCGTAACTGGCGAGATGGAACCGCCTGTCCAGCGCGAGGAAGGTGTCGGTGTCGGCACCCTCGACGGTGATGCGCTGGGCGAGGTCGGCGAGGCTCTGGATCTCGGACGGGCTCAGATGCGGCGCGCTGTAGCGCAGCAGAAGAGGCTCGAGCCGTTCGCGCATCTGATACACCTCCTCGCACTCGGCCAGCGTCAGGCTCGCCACCCAGGCGCCCGCGTTCGCCACGACCGTCACGAGACCTTCGTACTCCAGCTGCTGCAGCGCCTGGCGCACCGGGACTCGGCTCGCGCCGAATCTCGAGGCGAGGTCCTCTTGGCGGATGCGCGTCCCCGGCGGGTAGTCGCCGCGGATGATCCCCTCGCGGATGCTGTGCGCGATGCGCGCGCCGGCGTCGCCGTCCCGGCCGCGACCGGGCTCGAGCGTGCCGCCGCCGCTGTCGTCGTCGCTCATTGGGCCGGCCTCGCCGGATGCCACAGTGTGACCGGAGCCTCCGCTTCGTATGCCTTGCCGTCCGGGAAGCTGACCAGCTCGAACTGCATGCCCCAGGGCGAGCGGAAATACAGCCAGCGCTGACCCGCGGACGCGCCGGCGCTGCGGACCGGTGCACCCATGACCTCCACGCCCTTCTCGCGCAGGAACGCCTCCGCCGCGTCCATGTCGTCGACGTACAGAGCGAGATGATGACCGCCGATGTCGCTGTTGCGCGGCTGTGCACGCTGCCCATCGGCTGCGTCATAGGCGAACACTTCGAGATTGGTGCCCGAACCCAGCCGATAGAACCGGATCTCGCGGATCACCGTTCGCGGATGCACGCCGAGCTGCGTGGCCATCCACTCGTCGTCGGCCCGCTTTTCACCCAGCGTGTAGACCGGGATGGCACCGAGCACGTCCACCAGGAAGCGCTCCGCCTCATCCAGATCGGGCACCGTGAAACCGACGTGATCCACGCCTCGCATGCCGGGCAGCGCTGCAGTCATGCCTGACCTCCTCGTCCTGATTGGATCCAGTATGGCAAGCAACGACGCAGCGGCGCACGCATATCCCGCACAAAGGCTTGTATTGGATCCAATTGCGGGTTAGTTTGACAGCCACGCTCGGTTGCGGCGCGGGATCGGGCACGCGTGATCGGGCAACCGTGATCGGGCAACCGTGATCGGGCATGCATGATCAGGCATGCATGATCAGGCACTGTCGAGGGAGATGGCCGGATGCCGAAGCGACGACGCTTGCAGACCGGGGTGGAATGGGTTCAGCTCCAGACCACCCCCGCGGACTGGCAGGCGGCGGATCCCGCACTGCTGAGCACCATGCTGGGACAGCTGCACCTGATCCGGGCATTCGAGGAGTCCGTCCTCGATCTTGCTGCGGACGGTCTCGTGCACGGCCCCGCGCACTCCAGCAACGGCCAGGAGGGCGGAGCGGTCGGTTCCATCGTCGGACTGCGCTCCACGGATGCCGTGAACGGCTCGCACCGCGGTCACCACCAGTTCCTGGCGAAGGCCATTCATCACGTCGCGACCGGTCCGCTCGACGCGGCCGCACTGGTGACGTCGCCGCTGCAAGACCTGCTCCAGCGGACGCTGGCCGAGATCCTGGGCCTGGCGCAGGGATTCTCCGGCGGGAGAGGCGGATCCATGCACCTGCAGTGGCTGGAGGCGGGTGCCCTCGGCACGAACGCCATCGTCGGCGGCGGGGCCCCCATCGCGACCGGACACGCGTGGGCGCAGAAACACGCCGCGACCACCGATGTGTCGATCAACTACTTCGGCGACGGCGCCAGCCAGATCGGGTCCGTTCTGGAATCGATGAACCTCGCGGCGGCGTGGAAGCTGCCGGTCATGTACTTCATCGAGAACAACCTCTACGCCGTATCGACGCACGCCGAGGAGGTGACCGCGGACCCCCGGTTCTCGGTGCGCGGACAGGGATTCGGCATCCCCAGCTGGCGTGTGGACGGCATGGACCCGCTCGCGGTCCACCTCGCCACGGACGAGGCGCTCGCCCGCATGCGCGCGGGGGAGGGGCCGGCCATCGTGGAGGCCGAGGTCTACCGCTTCTTCCACCAGAACGGCCCGTACCCCGGGAGCGCGTTCGGCTACCGCACCAAGGACGAAGAGACCGGGTGGCGTGCACGTGACCCGCTTGAGCTGGTGGCGACCCGGATGCGGGAGCTGTCCCTGATCGATGACGGCACGATCGCCTCGATGCGCGAGCAGGCTCAGGCGGCGATGGCCGCAGCCGTGGCGAATCTCACCGAGGACGACCCCGACGACGACGGCCGCCGCCGCATCCGGCCCGAGCTGTGGCCGGATCCGGCCGTCGTGGACACCGGGATCCGCGGAGACGCGAGCGAATTGGAGGGTCTGGACGCCCGCGAGCCGGAGGAGCACGCCGGCGCCTGGCGCGAGATGAAGTTCGTCGATGCGGTCGCGGCCACGATGGATCGGCGCATGGAGACCGACCAGCGCATCATCGTGCTCGGAGAAGATGTGCACCGCCTCAACGGGGGCACCAACGGCGCGACCAAGGGCCTGGCGCAGAAGTACGGCCCGGACCGGGTGATCGGCACGCCGATCAGCGAGAACGGCTTCTTCGGACTGGCCGGCGGGGTGGCGCTGGATGGGCGCTTCCGGCCCGTGGTGGAGTTCATGTACCCCGACTTCATGTGGGTCGCCGCCGACCAGGTCTTCAACCAGGTCGGCAAGGCCCGGCACATGTTCGGCGGCAACAACACCGTCCCGCTGGTGCTGCGCACCAAAGTCGCGATGGGGTCCGGCTACGGCTCGCAGCACCTGATGGATCCGGCCGGGATCTTCGCGACCCAGCCAGGGTGGCGGATCGCCGCGGCCTCCACCGCGGCGGACTACGTGGGGCTGATGAACGCCGCGCTCGCGCTGGAGGACCCGGTGCTGGTGATCGAGCACGTGGACCTGTACGGACAGGCCGACCGGATCCCGGACGGGGATCTCGACTACGTCATCCCGCCTGGCCACGCCGCCGTGCGTCGGAGCGGATCGGAGGTCACCGTGCTGACCTATCTGTCCATGGTCGGGCACGCCCTGGAGGCTGTGGAGCAGACCGGCATCGACGCCGAGGTGATCGATCTGCGTTGGCTCGACCGGGCGTCGCTGGACTGGGACACGATCGGCGACAGCATCCGCAAGACGAACAACGTGCTGATCGTCGAGCAGGGTGCGCGCGGTCCGTCCTACGGCGGCTGGCTGGCCGACGAGCTGCAGCGCCGGTTCTTCGACTGGCTGGATCAGCCCATCGAGCGGGTGACCGGGGGTGAGGCCAGCCCCAGCATCTCGAAGGTGCTGGAGCGCGCCGCGATCGCCGGTACCGACGACGTGGTCGCCGGCCTGCAACGGATGCGCGCCGCATGGGGAGGCCGCTGATGGGCGTGGTGGTCAGGATGCCGCAGCTGGCAGCAGGCGGGAACGAGGCCGCCATTCAGACCTGGCTGATCGACGTCGGCGACCAGGTCACCGTCGGTCAGGCGATCGTCGAGATAGAGACCGAGAAGGCCGTTGTCGAGTACGAGGCCGAAGCGGACGGGACGATCGCCGGTGTGCTCGTGGCTGCCGGCGAGACGGCCACGGTGGGAAGCCCGATCGCCGTTCTGGCTGCGCCGGGCGAGAGCGCCGAAGAGGCGTTGCGGAGCGTCGAGGCGACGGCGACGGCGGCGGCGGCGGTCGCGCAGGATGCCGCGCCCACACCGACCGCCGAGGTCACGACGGCCACCGCAGCCGCCGCGTCCACTCCGGCCGCCGCGCCGGGTGGAGCCGGCAGCCGACTCTTCGCCAGCCCGCTGGTGCGCAGGCTCGCTCGCGAACGCGGCATCGACCTTTCCGCGGTGGTCGGGTCGGGGCCGAACGGACGGGTCGTGCGACGAGACCTGGATGCCGTTCTGACGGCCGCTCTGGGCGGTTCGGCGCGCGCTGCCGTGCCGCCGGCGCCGGCCTCGGCATCCGCTCACGTCGACGCCGTGCCGGACCAGTACACCGACATCCCGCACACCGGCATGCGCCGTGCGATCGCCCGGCGGCTGGGTGAGAGCACGGCGACTGTGCCGCACTTCTATCTGGTCGCGGACTGCCGGGTCGACGAGCTGCTCGCCGTGCGCGCACGCATCAACGACGCGGCGGATGTCAGCGTGTCGGTGAACGATCTCGTGGTCAAGGCGGTCGCCGCAGCGCTGCAGGACGTGCCCGAGGCGAACGCCATCTGGACCGACGACGCCATCCGCCGGTTCACCGGCGTCGACCTTGCGATCGCGGTCGCGGTGCCCGGCGGTCTGCTGACACCGGTCGTGCAGGGAGTCGAACGGATGCCGCTCGGCGAGCTCAGCCGCGCCATCCGGGATCTCGCGGAACGTGCGCGGGCAGGTCGTCTCAGGCAGCACGAGCTGGAAGGCGGTTCGTTCTCGGTCTCCAACCTGGGCATGTACGGAACCCGGGAGTTCTCGGCGATCATCAACCCGCCGCAGGCGGGGATCTTCGCGGTGGGCGCCGCGACCCGGCGCCCCGTGGTCGATGCCGACGGCGAGCTGGCGGTCGCGACGGTGATGACGGTGACGCTCTCGGCGGATCACCGGGTGCTGGACGGTGCGCTGGCGGCGCAGCTGCTGGCGGCTTTCGTCCGCCGCATCGAGAACCCGGTGAGCGTGCTGGTCTGAACTCAGACCAGGTCGCGCCAGTCCAGGCTGTCCGCTTCCTCGTCCGCCTCCAGAGGGGCGTTCTCGTCCGGCCCGAGCGGCCGGCCACTGGAGGTGACCACCGGCAGCGACATCGTCTCGGTGACCGGCCCCATCAGGGTCGCCTCGTCGCGCCGGTGGCGCAGGACGTCGTCGATGTAGCTGGTGAGCACCTCGGCCAGCGGCACCGAACGCCCGCGACGCTGAGACATGTACCAGCGATGCTCGAGCACCTGGTGGAACACCTCGGCCGGTTCGAGCTTGGCGCGGAGGTCGAACGGGATGGCCTTGATCACCGGCTCGAAGACGCGCGTGAGCCACTCGTGCGCCACCATGTCCTCGTCATCGCCCGTGCGCGAGATCCTCGCCCGGAACTCGTCCAGATCGTTCAGCAGTCGCCGTGCCTGGTTCTCTTCGACGTCCAGGCCGGTCAGGCGCAGCAGTCGGCGCTGATGGTGCCCGGCGTCGACGACCTTCGGCTGGATCGAGACACGCGTTCCGTCGGTCCTGGCCTGGATGGACATCTCCCCGATGTCGAACCCGAGATCGTTCAGTCGCTGCACCCGCTCGGTGATGCGCCAGGACTCGTTCGCGGCGAAGGTCTCCTGATCGGTCAGGGCCGCCCACAGCAGCCGGTACGACGAGAGGATGCCGTCGGCGATGGCCACCGCATCCACGCCGCCTTCGAGGCGGCCGCCCGCTTCCAGGTCCATGATCTCGCCCGCGATGTTGGTGCGGGCGACATCCAGGTCGTGGGCGCGCTGGCCCGGTGTCAGACCGGATTCGTGCAGCTCGCCGGTCTCGGCGTCCACGAGGTAGGCCGCGAAGGCGCCGGCGTCACGGCGGAAGAGGGTGTTCGACAGTGAGACATCGCCCCAGAAGAATCCCACGTTGTGCAGACGCACCAGCAGGACCGCAAGCGCATCCACCAGGCGGTTCGCGGTGTCCGGGCGAAGCACCTGCGTGAACAGTGCACGGTACGGCAGGGAGAATTTCAGATGCGCGGTGACCAGCGCTGCCGGCAGGGCTCTGCCCGCGGCATCCATCCTTCCGGCGATCACCGCGACGCGATGGACGCAGGGCGCATCGAGGCGATCCAGGTTCCCGAGCATGTCGTACTCGCGACGCGCCATCTGCTCGGTCGTCTCCTTGATCGCCACCACGCGGCCGGAGAGGTTGGCGAAGCGGACGAGGTGACGGGAGAGTCCCTTGGGCAGGAACACGATCGTGCTGCTCGGCCACTCGGCCAGCGGAGTCGACCAGGGCAGTGCCAGCAGGGCGGGGTCGACCGAGCTCGCGGTGATGCTGAGCGCGTCTGACATATCCCTCCAGGGTCTCTGGAAAATGAAACCGCGGCGCGGGGGTCGATGACCCTCCGCGCCGCGGTTGCTGTTCGCTACGTGCCCGAGATGACCGGAGCGTCGTTGAGGCGCTCGCCGGTTTCCACATCGAAGGCGTGGACGTGTCCGGCGGTGGCGGCCAGCGTGACCGTCTCACCCGCGTTCGGGTGGTTGCGGCCGTCGACGCGCGCGACGATGTCGGTGCGCTTGCCGCTGATGTCGGTGTGCCCGTAGAGGTATCCGTCTGCGCCGAGCTCCTCGACGAGATCCACCACGACCGACAGGCCACGGCCGTCGGCGGGGCCGACCACGATGTCCTCCGGGCGCACGCCGATGGTGACCTGGCTGCCGTTCGCGCGGCCGACCGTGTCACGATCCAGCGGGACAACCTCGGAGCCGAACCTGACGCCGCCCTCGGCGAGGTCGGACTGGAAGAGGTTCATCGCGGGCGAGCCGATGAATCCGGCGACGAACACGTTGTTGGGGCGCTCGTACAGCTCGCGCGGCGTGCCGACCTGCTGCAGGAGGCCGTCCTTCAGCACCGCGATCCGGTCACCCATGGTCAGGGCCTCGGTCTGGTCGTGCGTGACGTAGACCGTGGTGACGCCCAGGCGGCGCTGCAGTGACGCGATCTGGGTGCGCGTCTGCACGCGCAGCTTCGCGTCCAGGTTGGACAGCGGCTCGTCCATCAGGAAGACCTGGGGCTGGCGCACGATCGCGCGACCCATCGCGACGCGCTGACGCTGGCCGCCGGAGAGCGCCTTCGGCTTGCGCGTCAGGTAGTCCTCGAGGTCCAGGAGTTTGGCCGCCTCCAGGACGCGCGCCGCGCGCTCCTCCTTGCCGACGCCGGCGATCTTCAGGGCGAAGCCCATGTTCTCGGCGACGGTCATGTGCGGGTAGAGCGCGTAGTTCTGGAACACCATCGCGATGTCGCGGTCCTTGGGCGGGACGTCGGTGACATCGCGGTCGCCGATGAGGATCCGACCCGAGTTGACCTCTTCGAGGCCGGCCAGCATCCGCAGCGAGGTGGACTTGCCGCAACCGGAGGGTCCGACCAGGACGAGGAACTCGCCGTCGCCGACTTCGAGGTTGAGCTTGTCGACCGCCGGGCGGGTGCCTCCGGGGTACAAGCGGGTTGCGTTGTCGAACGTGACTGACGCCATTGTTTTCTTCTCCTTCACCGGCAGGTACGTGCCGGACGATCCGTAGTGATGGAATTTGCGGGGCGAACCGCACGCCCCTCATCGGGCGCTCCATTAGTATGCCACGGGCTCTCACGCAGACTCCGTCTGGGTATTTCACAGCCTGTCTGGCTAGCATCGTCATCGGCCGCCCTACCCGTGCGGCCGCGCCGCAACTCCGCCGCGAAAGCGACGCCGACCGGCCGTATGTTCGCTCCGAGAGGTCCCATGTCCAGCGACGAATCCCCGAACGTGCCCGCTGGGCGCGACCGCCGACACGCGGTGCGCGAGAAAGCGCAGCAGGTTCAGGCCCAGCAGTCGCGGGCACGCGTCATCCGCACCACATCGATCGTGACGGCGCTGATCGCGGTCATCGCGATCGCTGCGGTCGTGGTGGTCTGGGCTGTGACGTCGGCGAGCTCGAAGCCGTTGCTGAAGCCGGCGAACGTCACCGACGATGGTTTCGTCGTGACCACCGTCTCCGGGGTCGGAGTGCCCACCGAGGCGGGGTCCGTCCGCGACGAGACGCCCGGTGCGCTCGGCGCGCTGCCCACCGAAACGGAGCCTCCCGCCGAGGCCGTCACGCCGGCTCCGGCGGAGACCGCACAACCCGTCGTCGATATCCGCGTCTACGTCGACTATCTCTCGACCGGCTCGCACGACTTCCAGGTCGCGAACGTCCAGCAGCTGTCCAAATGGGTCAGCGAGGACGCGGCGACCCTGACCTACTATCCGGTCGCGATGCTGACGGCGAAATCCAACGGCACCAAGTACTCGCTGCGCGCCGCCAGCGCGGCCGCGTGCGTGGCGACGCACTCGCCGGCCACGTTCTTCGCGTTCAACAACGCTCTGCTGGGCCAGCAGCCCGCCGTCGACTCCGACGGATACACCGACGTGGAACTCGCCGACATGGCGATCGCCAGCGGATCGGACTCTGCGAAGGTCGTGCGCTCGTGCATCGAGAACGAGTCCTTCGCCTCGTGGGCCAAGTCTGCGACCGAGCGTGCGCTGCAGGGACTGCCGGACACCAAGGGCGTCGCCCTCACCGGCACTCCGATGGTGCTCGTCAACGGGGTCCCGTATGTCGGAGCCCTCGACGACCCGAAGGAGTTCGCGCAGTTCGTGCTGACCGGCGCGAGTGACGCGTACTACAAGACGCCCACCGCGACTCCGACGCCGACCGTCACCCCGGCGCCCACGACCACACCGTAGCGGGCGGCTGCGGTTCGATTGCAGGATGCCGCCGTCCGCGGTCGCGCATCCGCGTTCGGTAGACTGGGCACCTGCCGACTTGGCGCAATTGGTAGCGCACCTAACTTGTAATTAGGGGGTTACGGGTTCAAGTCCCGTAGTCGGCTCCAGAAGGCCCGTGACCACGTCTGCCTGTCCGATGGGGGGATTGCGCCGTCCGTCGTGGTGCGGCATGGATGCTGCCTACTCCGTCGCGTTACGGCAGCGATCCTGTCTCGGGCCCGTGTCGACGAAGGCAGGGCAACGGATGTGGCACGGTCGTTGACCGGGTTCCCGTCGATGCCTTCGAGGCGCGCTATGTCGGGGACGACGCGAAGCTCGCCGAGGGGATCCTGATCGTGCCGGCGACGGGGAAGTGACTCGGGGCGGCACGTCATGGCGCCGTCGCGTGGTCGACCACTGCGAGGTCGCATAGGATGCCACGGGCTGGAAGTCGACGGGCCGGGGGTGACAGGTGGCCGAAGGATTCACGATCATCGTGCGCGTCCAGGTGACAAGTGGCGCGGAGGTCTGGTCGGCGTTGGGCGAGCTCGAACGACTGGTGAGATACGTCACGGCGGGGGAGCTCGCCAAGCCCACCCGCTGGCGGGCCGGTGATGGCAGACGTCAGGTCAACCACGACGACCTCAGTGCCCTGCGAGATTCGCTGCAGCAGCATCCGCTGGACCCGACGTCGATCGAGGTGTCCATCCGACGGCGAGCACCCGCTGCATCTTGGGTGCTCCGGGGCTGGATCTATGAGAAGACGTCCGCCTTCGAAGCGAGCGCCCAGATGACCGGCCTGGATCGGGCAGAGGTCGAGCGACTCTCTCGACGGCTGGCCGTCGAACTCGAGCGCGGCGGGTCGCTGCCGGCCATCGGTCGTCTCCGAGCGTCAGCCATCGCCGACGACCACGATGCGCCGGACGCGGACCACGCGCCGCGCTCCAGTGAGGGTGTTCTCACGACGGATGGCATGCCCGTAGGTGAGGAGCCCGAAGCTGAACCGATGACGACACCAAGCGAAGGCGCGAGCGCGCCGGCTGGGCGTGAGCGCCGGACCTTCGGGCGTTTCATCGCGGACCATTCCACGGCGCTGTCCGTCACCGTCGTAGGCTGCGTCACCGTCATCGCGATAGCTCTCTGGCTGGGGCTCATTCCCTTCTGAGGGAGCTCGTGCCGCTCGACGCTGCCGGGCCGGCGACTGCCATCCACCGTGCAGTCGGCGCGCTCGGGGAACGAGGTCGGCGTGGCGCAGAGCAAGGCCGGGGCACGTGATCCGGGTCGGCAGCGATCGTCTGCGCCGGGTTGACGGCGAGCGACCCAACCGCAATGGTTAGGTGTATGCCTAACTATCGTGACGAGGTCGATGTGGTGCTTCGCGCGCTGGCCGATCCGACCCGTCGGGCGGTGGTGGAGCGTCTGGCGAAGTCACCGGCGGTGGTGTCGGAACTGCTCCCTCTGTTCTCGATGGCGTTGCCGTCGCTGCTCCAGCATCTCCGCGTGCTCGAAGACGCACGAGTGGTCACGTCGACCAAGGCGGGGCGCGTCCGCACCGTTTCCCTGCGGCCCGGCGCTCTCGACGTCCTGCACCTGTGGCTCGGGGAGCAGCGTACGCCGGCCGAACGCTCAGCGGATCGCCTGGGCATCCACTTGTCCCGCACAACCTCGAAGGAGACCTGAGATGACCCGCGTTCGGATCGACCTGTTCTCGTCGCTTGACGGATTCACTGCGGCGCCGACGGCCGCATCCGAAAACCCCATGGGCGAGGATTGGGGTGCGTTGACCGCGGCGTACGCGGCCACCCGCACGTTTCGGGAGAAGGTCTTCGGTGACACCAGTGGAGCGGGGACAACCGGAATCGACGATGCCTACGCGGCAGCGTTCTTCACGGGTGTGGGCGCCGAAATCATGGGCGCCGCCATGTTCGGATTCCACGAGCACCCCGACGACCCGGAGTGGAAGGGATGGTGGGGAGATGAACCGCCGTTCGGCTGCCCGGTCTACGTCCTGACCCACACGGCACCCCGACCGCCCATCCCGATGGCCGGCGGCACCTCGTTCCATTTCCGGACAGGTGCGATCGCGGACGTTCTCGCCGAAGCGACCGCTGCTGCTGAGAACCGTGACGTCCGCGTCGGCGGCGGAATCCGAACGGCGCGGGAGTTCCTGCGCGCGGACCTGGTCGACGACCTTCACATCGGAGTCGCTCCCATCGTGCTCGGCCGAGGCAACCGCGTGTGGGAGGGCCTGCGCGGGCTGGAGTCCACGCACACCGTCACGACGGAGGTCGCAGAAAACGGCACGATCCATGTCACCTTCACCCGATAGGACCTGCCGATGACTGTCGAACGCCGACTGGCCCACTCCGGTTTCACACTGACCCGCGACTACCCCGTTCCCGTGGCGACCATCTGGGGTGCGTTCTCTGAGGAAGAACGAAAGCGGGCGTGGTTCGGCGACGGTGACACGTTCGATCGCCGCGAGTGGCTGTTCGACTTCCGCGTCGGCGGTCGCGACGTCGACGAAGCGAAGTTTCATGGTGGGCCGCTGTCCCGTTACGAAGGCACGTACACGAACATCGTCGAGCACGCCCGAATCGTCACGACCTACGACATGTGGCTCGACGGCGCCCACATGTCCACCTCGCTCGCCTCGTTCGAGTTCGAACCCATTCCGCAAGGAACGCGACTCACGCACGTCGAACACGGAGTCTTCTTCGATCAGTTCTGGGCTGACGGTCCGCAACGCGAAGCAGGCATGCGCGGCATCCTCAGTGCCCTTGCCCACCATCTCGACTGACACGGCTGCCGGCGTATCGAACTCCCGCAGACGTGGCCCGTTCGCGTGCTGGATCGGCGCGCGGGGCGCGCACTCCACCGGACGTTCGTTCATTCCGGCGAGGCGGGGCCTCGCGCCGCGCGTGCTGTGTCAGGGCGAGGGCGTCTGGACCTCCTCGCCAGGGGCGTTCGGCGTCCAGCCATACCAGCCACCCCGGGTGGGAACGATCGTCCATTTGCCGCACGCGTAGACGGTGTCGACGGCGTACACGTCGGGGGCTCCTGCGATCGAGAGGGACGGCGCCGACTGGCGATCGACGGGTGCGCAGACCGCAGGATCGAGATCTGACGCGCTATCGACCAGGACGGTGGCGTCCGTCGCGCCCTCGCGCGTCGATTCGACGAGGCGGATGGATGTCGCGTCCGACGGCATCCATTTCAGCTGGAGGGCTCCGTCTTCGTTCATCTGGGAAACATCTTCGAACGATGTCGAGTGCCGCTGGTAGGCGATCTCATCGACCACGGAACAGGCCGGAACTGCAAGGAGAGCCACGACGGCGGTGGCGAGGGCGAGGAATGACTTTGCGGCACGGTGAGCGGGCATGACACCAGCTTCCGGCGTGACGCCTCGAGGCGCGTCCGCCGGGGGAGGTATCGGGCTCCACCCTGAGATGTAGTTGCTGCGCTCAGGGAATGGGATCCGCGTGAACGTATGTCCGGGCACCTCAACCGGACGGACGCGCACCCATCGCCCTGCGCCTCGAACGCGCTGCGGCCACTGCCGAACGCGCGACGACTCTGGGCTAGTCGCCCACCGACACGCGGCGGTTGTGCAACGGGATGGTGAGAAGGGCAGGCAGTAGCGCCGCCGTCAGGACAGCGACCGACCAATACCCGATCGTCGGGGCGAGAAGGCTCGCAGAGAGGCCCGCGATGAAGACCCCGACGGCTCGCAGTCCAATCGCTGCACCAGGCGTGACCTCCGGAT
Organism: Microbacterium sp. zg.B48; assembly: GCF_024623505.1. Lineage (NCBI taxonomy): Bacteria > Bacillati > Actinomycetota > Actinomycetes > Micrococcales > Microbacteriaceae > Microbacterium > Microbacterium sp. zg.B48. The sequence continues at coordinate 302,407 of NZ_JANJFE010000003.1, read as the reverse complement.
TGCGCCAGTAGGGAAGCCGTCGTCGGGCGTTCGCGCGACGAACGACCCTCATCGACAGGTAGAAAACGACAGCACCAGCGAGGACTCCCACCCAAGCCGCAACAGCCATCATCCGCACATCCGACCATGGTTTGCACGGCCAAAGCAAACCGGTCCTACCGCGGGACAGTCTGCGTCCTCACGTGGATCGTGCCCCTCCTCTCGCCGACTGCGGCATGCCAGCGGTGGACTGCGAACGCGAGATGATAGGCGCATGTCCTCTTCCGTCGAACGCCGCTCCAATCCGACAGCCTGGGCCGCCTTCTGGATCGCGCTGGCCGGTCTCGTGCTCATGCCCATCCCGCTGTTCATCGGTCTGATCCTCGGCGGTGCCCTGTCCATCGTCGCCGCGATCCTGGCCGTGATCGCCCTCCTGAAAGGCCTCGCACGCAGCGGCCAGGGCATCGCGCCCGTGGTGTTCGCAGGCATCTTCATCGCGCTCACCTGGGGCGGCATCTCCGTCGGCGGTGGCACCGTCTGGTAGGTCGGCCGGAGCGCCTCTACGCTCTTGCGGTTCCGCCGTCCACCCCTTTCTTCCCGAGCCCATCCGGGTCACAGTGGGGTGTGCATTTCACGGACGATCTCGGCGCCTGGGTGGCGCAGCAACGGTGGTACGCGGGCAAGAGCCACGCTCCTCGATTCCGGATCCTGGACGCCCAAACCGTCCCCGGGGCCATCCGCTACCTGGTCATGGACGACGGCGGCACAGCGCCGGCCCTGTACCACGTGCCCCTGGCGCTGTCCGTGGAGCCCGTCGACCCGAGCGCGGTCATCTGCCGGGACGACGCCGGCTATCTGGTCGATGCGACACGGCATCCCGAATTCGCCCTCGGGATGCTGGCACAGATGGGACTGGACATCAGCCGGGTGACCGGCTTCCGCACGCTCACCGGGGAGCAGTCCAACACGTCGATCGTCTTCGATGAGGACGGGGAGCAGACCATCATCCTCAAGCTCTTCCGCAATCTTCATCACGGGGAGAATCCCGACGTCACGGTGCAGCGGGTGCTGAGCAACGCGGGGTCGCCGTACGTGCCGCGATTCTTCGGCGACCTGGACGCCGAGTGGCCCGATGTCGGCCGCGAATCCGGCGTCGCGTGCGGCACCCTGGCATTCGCGCAGGAGTTCCTCCGGGGCGTACGGGACGGATGGGCGGTGGCACTGGAGGCCGCGCGCGCCCGGCGGGATTTCACCGAGGAGGCCCGAGAGCTCGGAACCGCCGTGGCCGGAGTGCACGCCGCGCTCGCCGCGTCGCTCGAGACGGCGGATGCCGGCCCGGACGAGATGGCCTCGACGGGCGCCTCCTGGCGGCAGCGGCTCGCGATCGCGGCCGCCGAAGTGCCCGCCGTCGCGGAGCGGCTTCCTGCGATCGACGCGGTGTACCGCGCCGCACTGGAGCGCCGGTGGCCGCGCCTGCAGCGCATCCACGGCGACCTGCATCTCGGGCAGGTGCTGTCGGTTCCCGGCGGCGGGTGGCGCATCGTCGATTTCGAAGGCGAGCCGCTTCGCCCCATGGAGGAGCGTGCGATCCCCGACCTGCCTCCTCGAGACGTGGCCGGGATGCTGCGATCCTTCGACTACGCGAGCGCCGTGGGCGGCGGAGCGGATGCGAAGGACTGGGCCGCCGCGTGCCAGGCAGCGTTCGTGGACGCATACGCCGGTGCCGCGGAATCCGTCGAGCTCGATCCGGTGCTCCTGAACGCGCTCGTGCTCGACAAAGCGGTCTACGAATCGATCTACGAGGCCCGCAACCGTCCCGACTGGCTGCCGGTCCCGCTGGCGGGCATCGACGCCACGCTGGCCTGAGGCGGTCGCCCGGCGCCCGCCGGGGCGGGCTTACTCGGCGCCGGGGTGATCGGAAACGGGCTCGGCCGGCCGGAGCATGAGGAACATCGCTCCGTAGGCCGGGAGTGAGACCGAGAAGCTGCGCAGGTCATCGACGCTGCCGACCTTGTCTCCGGATGCCGCGTCCACGACGTCGCTTCCGGGCACGAGACGTTCGGAGCGGACTGTGCCCTCGGTCGGAACCTGCGAGAAGTTCAGTACGGTCACCTGGATCGGGGCGTCGATGTGCGGGTCCCCGTCGTCGATGCGGTGGACGAGCACCAGCATGCCGGCGTGCGCCACGTCCGGGATGTCCACCTGCGACGCCGTCGCGATGCCATACTCCCGCCGCAGGCGCAGGATGCCGGCGAGGCGGGAGGCGAACGAGGCGGGGTCCTCCAGCTGTGCCGGCAGCGGGCCGTACAGCGCGCGTGCGCGCGGCATGCCCTCCGCGGATCGCGTCGCCTCCGGGTCGACGTCGAGCAGGTCGTGAGCTCCCCGCTCGATCCATCGGGTATCGCCGGCCGCGATGAGATCGGCGACCTCGGGGGCCGGGACGGTGAGCATGCCGGTCAGATCCCAGCCCGAGAGCGCGAAGACGCCGGGCTGCCAGGCGTTCGCGGCGCACAGCAGCAGATGCGCGTCGCGGATGGCGGGGATGTCGTCCTCTGAGATGTCGTCCAGGTGACCGAATCCTCGTGTGGCCGCGATCAGCGAGGCCGAGGTGCCGGCGATGCCGTTCTGGGTGAAGACTCGGTTGTAGTCGGCGGTGCCGGTGAGGCTTTCGGTGAGGTCGGCGCGTACTTCCTCGGCGAGCTGACTGCCTGAGATCTCACGACCGCGGAACTGGAAGGAACTGTCACTGCGGCTGCTCGCCCAGTGCACGAGTTCGTAGGTGAGCTCGTCGTGGTTCTGCAGCCCGTGGACCAGCTGCACGGGCTGCACGCCGAGGCGAAGCGAGGTGGTCAGGGCGAGACGGAGGAATTCGGTCTGCCCGGTCGCGAGGGCGTGATGGTAGCCGGGGCGTCCGATGAAGTCGTAGGAGAGATCTGCTCCGACCGCCCCGGTGTCCCGGATGTCCTCGATCGTGAGGTTGAGCTCCTGGAAGGTGAAGCCGCCCACTTTGCGCACCATTCCGGCGATGATGTGGTTCGCCGCATGAGAGAGCGGGTGCCCCTCCGACCACGCGGGAAGCCCTTCGGCGCTCTTCTCGACGCCGAGGAAGCCATTCGCGTCCAGGCGCAGGGCAGTGGCGCCGAGCTCGCCGAGTGAGTGCAGGGCGTCGCCGATGACCAGCCGCATTCCCGCGAAGGTCGGATCGAGCCAGTTGATCGACGGCTGCCCCTGCTTGAAGTAGTGGAGGTAGACCCACCGTCGAGTGACGCCGTCGGGACCGGTGACGGCAGCCGTCGCGCTCCAGTTCGTCTCCTTCACGCCGGGCGTGTAGAAGATGACGCGTTGGAGGGCACCGATGATGTAGCCGTGCTCGGCGAGGTCGTGCTCTGTCTCAGGGTCGAGATTCACGCTGTCGGCGCCGCCCGGCACCTCCGGAAGGAGCGACCAGTCCTCCGGCGGGATCTCGATCATGTGGTAGATCCCCGGGTAGTCCTTGTACCCCATCTCGGCAAGTCGGAAGTCCGCGCCCTTGCCGGTGTGCCCCGGCACGATGTCGTCGATGATGCTCCCGCCGTGCGCATCGGCGACGTCGCACAGCGCGCGGAACTCGTCGTCGGTGCCGAACGCCGGATCGATCTGCGTGCTGATGCGATCGAAATGACCGTCGACGCTCGGGGTCTCCACCCATCCGTCGATGCCGCCGGCGCGTTTCACCGGGCCGGTGTGCACCGCCGTGATCCCGATGCGTTCGAAGGTGGTCCACAACTCCTCATCGCCCAGTGCCGCCAGGAACGACTGCCCCGGCCGGGTGATGAGCGAGATCGGGTAGGCCGTGAACCACACATCGGTCGTCGCGATCGCGCGTCGCGCATCGGGACGAGCGTAGGCGTTGCGCCACATCGTGGGCTGCCCGGACAGCCGACGCGCCAGCACGTCGGCGTCTTTGAGCATCGCCTGGCGCACCAGCCACTCGACGTACGACGGGTTGGTGCCGTTCGCCGTGCGCGGGTCCGTCCTGATCCGGCGCACGCTGCTGCCGCGAAGGTGGTCACGCGGGCGCAGCCGTCGGGGTCGCGCGGGATAGCGCTGCTCGTCGTAGCTGATCTCGGGCGTCTCCGGATCCAGGCCTTCACCGTCTGACGCGTTCACTGCGGCCAGGTCGATGGGGCCGGTGTACAGGTCATCAAGCTGCTGCTCGTCGGGTGCCATTCTTCAACGCTAGAGGTCCCGCAGCTTCGCCTGGAGGGGGTGGTACAGCTGATCTCGAGGCACTAAGGGGTTTGACGCGTACGATGCCGGGTGGACGGGCGAGGAGCACTCATCAGCGTGCGGCTGATGAGATGACCGCGCGCTGTGCCACCGTGAGCGTGCCGTACCGCCCGATGCCGTTCGAGTCGCGGTCGACCGCGACGAATGACCCCGTCCCCGTGAGGACCACAGCCCCCAGCAGTGCACCGGATCGGCGGGCGACGTAGGAGCCTGGCTCCACCTCCACCCACGACGCCGACGCGGGACGGCGAAGCGGCTTCGCCGGAGCCGGCGCCATCGGATTTTTGCCTGTCAGCACCTCGGACAAGTTCATCGGCTGCTCCCCACTCTGTGTGGAGTCGGCCAGGGTCCGGGGGCGACCTACGCCAATTTTACGCTCGTCCTTTCACCGGGGCAAGGATCTGCGCAGGCGCGCCGCGCGATCTCGGGCACCCGGTGTTGCGCGGCCGCTTCGCCTCATCCCACCCGGAACACCCGCAGCTGCAGTGCAAGTGTGGAGTAGTACCCGACCAGAGCGGTGAGCTCGAAGATGCCGTCCTCGCCGATGACCGCGGACGCCTCATCCCACGCGTCCTGCGGAAGATCGCCGGCCAGCAGCGCGACGGTCGCGCGGCCGACGACACCCTCGGCGGCGGTGAATCCCGACACGTCCAGCGCACGGATCGCGGCGAGTTCGTCGTCGGTGAAGCCGATCGCGCGCGCAATCGCTTCATGTGACTCCCGCTCGAAGGCGCTGTCCGCGTGGGCTGCGACCAGCAGGATCGCAAGCTCCCGCATCCGGTCGCTGAGTCGGGTGCGATAGCGGATGGCGGCACCGAGCTCCTGCTGGGCGGTGCCGACGGCGGGGGAGCGGAGCATCAGGTCGAACGGGCCGCGCAGCGATCCGTCGGCGGCGGTGAGGGCGAAGTGCTGGGTGCCCGCGGCGCGCGGTCCGCCGGTGATCGTCTCGTAGAGCTCCCGCTGATCGGGGGTCAGCTCGCCAGGGGTGAGTGAACGAACACGAGCTGCCATGCGGGTTCCCCTCCGGATCGTGCGGAATACGGGCGACCGACTATACCTGTCCACCCAAATGCCCCTTTCGCCATGTAACAGGATGAATCTCCGGAATGTCGCGGAAGGAGCACGGTCTTTCGGGGTCCTTCCGGACCGATAGGTTCGAAACGACGCACCAGGCCCGATGACGCACCGTGCGAGGTCGAGGTCGAATGGCGCAGGGGCGCCGGGTGGTCGTTCCGAAAGGGGAACATGCAATGACGGACGTCTACCCGAGCCGCTCGCTCGCCGACGCACCACGCGCTGATGACGGCTATTACGGCCCCGACAGTGTCTCGTGGCGGGTCTTCTCGGATCCCGGTTCGGCGCTGGGTGCCAAGAACGCCATATTCCTGCAGATGCTCGAGGCGGGAATGATGACGCACTTCGAGCGCGTCTCGATGACCACCGAAGGCCCGGAGGCGATGGCAGCCCGGTTCGACCGGACGTCGGCTTATCTTCGCGATGCGGTGTTCGCCGACAAGGCGCATTCGGATGCCGCGGCAGCCCACGTCGACATGCTTCACGAGCGATCCAGCTGGACCAACCCCGAAACCGGGGAGGTCGTGAGTGCGAAGCAGCCGGCGTGGCAGCGCTGGACGTGGTGGACCTACATCTGGTCGGCGGTGCGCGGCTATCAGGAGTTCGGACCGGGCCTTTCTGTGGCGGATGCCGATCGGGTCGTCGTCGAGTCCCGGCTGGGCGCCCAGAAGCTGTTCGTGCCCGGGCCGTATTTCGATACGTTCGCGGAGCTGGACGAGTACATCCGGGCCGACCTGAACAGCAAGTCGCTGACCATCTTCGCCGCGCTCGCCGGCCACTCGCTTCGTCATCCCGACGTGAAGGGCCCCGTGGCGAAGTGGGTGACGCGTCAGGTGCTGAACGGCGTGCTCTCGCTGCTGCCGCCGAACGCGCTGCTCTTCTACGCGCTGGAGGATCGCAGCACGAAGGAGCTGGCGCGAGGTGCCCGGTTCACGAAGTGGATCGCGAAGCTCTCCCGCAAGAATCAGACCGCGGAACAGCTCATCGCGCAGGCCATCGGCGACTCCATCGCCAAGCCCTATCAGAAGGTGCGTGTCAAGAAGGCCGCCTGAACGACGGTCACCCGCGGGGGAGCAGTGAGCGCAACGGCACTCCCGGGTCGGAGAGCTGGTCGACGCTGACGGCGACGGAGCGATCGATCAGCCGCCGTGCCGCGCGCACCGCCATCGGGTCATCGACGCTGGCCGCGCCGAGCAGTCGATCGCCGTCGATCCGGAACGCGGTCGGGTGGGGGCCGGGCCGGACGACTTCACGCCCGTCCCCGGCCATGTCGCCGACCACTTCGATGTGGTGTCCGTAGCGGTCCGACCAGAACCAGTCCGCTCCGCGCGGGTCGGGCGCGGTACCCAGGATCGCCGCCGCGACCGCCCGGCCATCCAGCCTCGCCGCTTCCCAATGCCCCCGGGAGGCGGCGAGGCCGCCCGGCAGGCGCCGGCGCGTCGCGTCGCCCACGGCGAAGATCCCCGCCGCGGAGGTGCGCCCCGCGTCGTCGACGACGATGCCCTCGTCGACGTCGAGCCCGGCATGATCGGCGAGCGTGGTGTCGATGACGATCCCGGTTCCGACCAGCACGCCGTCCACGTCGACGCAGCCGCCTCCGGTGAGCTGGACGCGGAGCTCTCCGCCCTCCGCGGCCGTGACAGCGGTGACCCGGTCCGTGCGCGTGTCGACGCCGTGATCGGCGTGCATGGCGTGCAGGTACCCCGCCATCGTCGGGCCGAAAGCGCGCACGCCCGGCACCTGGTTCGGGTCGATCAGCACGACCGGTGATCCGGCCTGGTGCAGCGCCGCCGCCGCTTCGGCGCCGATGAGTCCGGCGCCGACCACGGCGACTCTGCGACCGAGGAGCCCCTGCAGGGTCACCGCATCGGCGTAGGTCCTCAGCGTGCTCACACCCGGCAGGGCAGCACCTGGAAAGGCGGGCACGCGTGCGAACGCGCCGGTGGCCAGCACGACGGCGTCGGCCGCCACGGCGGCGCCGTCGTCCAGAGTCACGGACAGGTCTGCGGCATTCAGGGCGGTGGCCGTGCGGCCGACGCGCGTCTCGATGCGCAGTTCGGCGAGCTTGGCGTCATCGGCGAACCGCAGCGCATCCAGGGGCGTGTGGTCGACCAGCGCCGTCTTGGACAGCGGGGGCCGGTCGTAACAGGCGGCCTCGCGTTCGATGATGACGATCGCGTCGTCGTAGCCGCCTTCGCGCAGAGAAGCGGCGACGGTCCAACCAGCGATCCCTCCACCGACGATGACGACTCGTCGGTGTCCGCTCACGCGAGGCGCTCGGGGTTCGGGGTGAGCATCAGATCCTCACCCACGACCTCGATGGTGTGCGCGGCGACGCCGCGCGGTGCCGGCGGGGAGAGCACCGCGCCGTCGGCGAGCCGGAAGGTCGATGAGTGCAGCGGGCACTCCACACAGCCCGCCTCGATCCATCCCTGCGCGAGCGAGGTCTGTTCGTGGGTGCAGGTGTCATCGATCGCGAAGTAGCGTCCGCCGCTGAAGATCACTGCGATGTCATCCTGTGTGCCGGCGGTTGCACGCGGCACCACCAGCGCCTCGTCCTCGCCGATGTCGCCCACGACACCCACCTTGATCGAATTCCCCGTCTGCGTCGGCATGCCCATCCGGTCACCGTATCAGCGCCCGATTGCCGTGCTCGCACACGCCGGTGGATGCCGCGCCGCACAGACCGCGTGCGCTCCACCTGCGTGGGCGCGCGGGTGTGCGCTGCGGCTTTCGGCGCTCGGCCGGGTCACCCCGCCATCATCGAGCGCGCCGTCACCGGGCGCCGGTGCGGAATCGGCGTGGGTTTCGTGGATGCCGAGACCGTCCGTGCGACATCTTCCAGAACACCCGCGATCGACGGGTACCGGTCCGGTAACGCCAGCTCTCGCAACCAGATCACCTCGACCTCGAGCTGGCTGATCTCATCGACGCATGCGACCGTGCGGCGCGGATCGTTGAATGCGAACCAGTTGTCGTTGATCACCCATTCCGTCGCTGTCAGCCGCTTCAGTTCGAACCTGGAGTCCACCGCTCTTGCCATGACCACTCCCAAGTCAGGTCCCAGCCCTGACGGGCGACGCGCCACCTGACCACCGGCGGAGGCCCGTTGACGCCCGACGGGTCGCCGACCACGGCCTGCGGAGGCCACCTTGCCTCGCTGCGCGACCTCGACGGCTCAGCCCACTCGTCGGACGTCACCCTGAGGATAACCCCGTCCGCTCGGCGCGGCAATGGATGCGGCGTCCGGTTCGGCTGCCTCAGCGGCCCGGCTCGAAGACCAGCGTCACGAGGGTCGTGCCGCCGTCGCGATGGAACAGAAGCTGCGCGGTGACCTGAGCGCCGCCATCGGAAGGACCGACGGTCGCCGTGAAGGCGTCTTCGGTCCCGTCCCGGTTGAAACGGGCGAGCTCCTCGTCCAGGGCGGTGACCTGCTCCTCATTCCAGCCGACCGTCGGGGCCAGCGCGCGGACGTGGGCGAGCGCATCGAACCACGTCCCGGGGCTGTCCAGGGTGACCGCCACCGACGCGAGCTCACCGTCCTGGGTCGTCGCGGTCAACGCGGCGGTGTCGTCGATGACGTAGACGTCGTCGCGGCCGGCGATGACCGCCCGCACCGGGCGGCGGAACTGCGCCGACTTCTCCACGTCGGCGCCCATGCCCAGCTGGTCGGCAGGCAGCGCGCCCTCGCCGATGCGCACCCGGACGATGCCCTCCACATTGGCGTAGTCGAATCCCGCGTCGGTGAGCATGCTGGAACCGTCCGGCGCCTTCTGGTCCGAAGATGCGGCCGGGTTCTCTTCGGCCCACCACGAACCCTGCACCGCGAAGGTCGCGACGACCACCAGCCCGATCACGAGCACGAGAATCGTGGCCGGCAGCCAGGTCAGTGACATGCGCCGGCGCCTGCTGACAGACACACTCCAGGGTAACCGCGGTGCCCGACACGGCGGCTGCCTGCCCGGCATCACGGCATGATGGGCACGTGACCCGCCGACGTCTGCCTGCCTGGATGTCGCTGGGCGGTGCGGTGCTCGTCGGGGTGCTGACCGCGGCACAGGCGCGCATCAACGGGCAGCTCGGTGTCCGCCTAGAGGACGGGCTCGTGGCCGGGGCCGTCTCGTTCGGGTCCGGCCTGCTGATTCTCATCGTCCTGTCCCTCGCACTCCCGGTCGGGCGTCGCGGATTCAGCGCGCTCGTCTCGGGGGTTCGTTCAGGCGGCATCCCGTGGTGGATGCTGGCGGGCGGCGCAGCCGGAGCCCTGACCGTGGCGACCCAGGGGATCGCCGTCGGCATCATCGGGGTGTCGCTGTTCACCGTGGGAGTGGTGGCCGGCCAGACGGTCTGCGGACTTGCGCTGGATCGTGCCGGCTACGGGCCGGCGGGAATCGTCGCGGTGACCCTGCCCCGCGTGGCCGGTGGGGCCCTCGCGCTGGTCGCGGTGGGAATCGCCGTGGTCGGCGATGGGCTCAGCGGCATCCCGCTGTGGCTGCTGCTGCTGACCCTGGCAACCGGTGTCGGCGTCGCGTGGCAGCAGGCGACCAACGGCAGGCTCAAGCAGCGCGTCGGGACACCGCTGACGGCGACGCTGGTGAACTTCATCGGCGGGACGCTCATCCTCGCCGCCGCCGCGGCCGTGCACGTCGCGGTGGTCGGGACCCCGGCGGCCGCGCCGACGGAGCCGTGGCTGTACTTCGGCGGCGCGATCGGCGTGGCCTACATCGTCCTGTCGGCAGCGCTGGTCGCACACACCGGTGTGCTGCTGCTCGGCCTCGGGGTGGTGGCCGGGCAGCTGATCGCCTCGTTCGTGCTCGACGTGCTCTGGCCGGCGCCCGCGGGTCCCGGGCTGGTGCAGGCGGTCGCCATGGTGGTCGTCGCGCTGCTGTCGGTCGTGGTCGCCACCGTGCCGTGGCGGCGTCTGCGACGCTAGCGGTCAGACCTCGTCGGCGGCGGCGTCGATGCGCTCGACCGTCGCTGTGTCCGCGGGCAGCCGGGTGAGGTGATGACGCGCATCGACGGCCTTGCGGCGTCCGAGCCGGGCGTTCGCCGGCTTGCCGCCGACGTACAGCCAGCCCAGGAGCTCCTCCCGCTTGCCCAGACCGTGCACCTTGGCGACCGCCTTGCTGCGGGTGTAGTGCCCGGTGCGCCAGATGACGCCCCAACCGGCCTCGTCCAGCAGCAGGCTCAGCGTGTGGGCGACACCGGCGGCGACGGCCTCCTGCTCCCAGCGGGGGACCTTGGCGTTTTTGCGGTAGCTGACCACGATGGCGATCAGCAGCGGCGCGCGCAGAGGCTTGGACGAAGAGCCCTTGTCGCCGTTGGCCTTGTTGATCGCCCTGCCCAGGCGCTCACGATCGGTTCCGCGCAGCTCGATGAGCCGCCACGGCTGCAGCGAGGAGTGATCGGCGACCCGTCCGGCCGCGGACACGAGGGTGAGCAGCTGAGACCGGGTGGGTGCGACGTCGGTCACTTTCGACCAGGAGCGCCGCGCCCGCACCGCCTCCAAGACCGGGGCCACGCGGCCCGCGGCTGCGCGCGACGCGCCGGCGGAGGGCGGAGGGGTCGCGGGGACGGTCATGTTCCGGATTCGGGAGTGAAATCGAGCGCGAGCGAGTTCATGCAGTACCGGTCGCCCGTGGGCGTGCCCACGCCATCCGGGAAGACGTGGCCCAGATGGGAGCCGCACGACGCGCAGCGCACCTCGGTGCGCAGCATCCCGTGGGTGCGATCTTCGATCAGCTCGACCGCCTCGGGACGCACCGACTCGTAGAAGCTCGGCCAGCCGCAGTGCGAGTCGAACTTCGTACCGCTCTGGAACAGCTCCGATCCGCACGCCGCGCACGTGTAGAGCCCGGCACGGCTCTCATCCAGAAGCTCACCGGTCCACGGGCGCTCGGTGGCGGCCTCTCGCAGCACCTCGTACTGCTCCGGAGCGAGTTCGGCGCGCCACTGCTCGTCGCTCTTCTGAACGCTGTAGGTCATGGGAGTCCCTCCTTAGCCAGCCTCCATTCTCCCGCACTGCAGCCGGTCACGTCGCGCTCAGCCGCCGTCTCACCACGAGAATGGGACGGTGGATGCCGCTGCCGTCGCCGAACGCTTCGAACGATTCGCGTTCGATGAGGCGATCGGACGGTCCGCCCTCTACGCCGACTGGGCCGCGGGCGTCGCGAGCGACCTCGCTGTGCAGGAGATCCTCGTGCGCATCCCGGCCGAGCGCCGGCAGCCGCCCCTCGTCTTCGCGGTCACCCGGATGCTCGGGGCGCCGGAGGATCCGTACCGGCAATGGCGGGAGTGGCTGATCGGGCATGCGGACGCCGTCGTGGCGGAATGCTCCCGGCGCACCCTGCAGACCAACGACCCGCTGCGGTGCGCCGCACTGCTGCCGGCGCTCAGCGGGCTGGAGGGCCCCCTGGCGCTGCTGGAGGTGGGGGCCAGTGCGGGTCTGTGCCTCTATCCGGACCGGTACTCCTACCGCTACCGCGGCGGACCCGCCCTGGATCCTCACGACGGTGTCTCGCCCGTGGTGCTCGAATCGGCCGTCCATGGGAGACCGCCGCTGCGGCTGCCGGATGTGATCTGGCGCGCCGGCATCGACCTGGCACCGCTGGATGCCTCGGATGCCGCTGACCGCCGGTTCCTGCTCAGCCTGGTCTGGCCGGGGGAGCAGGGCCGCGCGCAGCGGATCGAGGCCGCACTCGACCTGGTCTGCGCCGACCCGCCCCTGCTCGTACGCGGCGACGCGACCGTGCCCGGGGCGCTCGAGGAGCTCGCCGCCTCCGCCCCGTCGGAGGCGACGCTGGTGGTGACCACGCCGGGCGTGCTGCCGCACATCCCGCGGGCCGGCCGCGACCGCCTGCGCTCGATCATCGCCGCGATGGACGCGGTGTGGGTCTCGATCGACCCCCCGATGGTGCACCGGCAGTGGAATCGCGGCGCCGAGCGGGACGGGTGGGACGGTTTCGTCCTGACGCGCGACGGTGCGCCGCTGGCGACGGTCGACCCGCTCGGGGCTTCTGTGGAGTGGCGCACGGGTGGGGCGTCCGGACGGCGCTAGCGTGATGGCGTGCCCCTCAGCGACCGCGACCGTGCCATCCTCCGGTTCGAGGCGGAGTGGCGTCGGCACGCGGGGGCGAAGGAGGAGGCGATCCGGGCGGATCTGAATCTGTCACCGGCACGCTATTACCAGCTGCTCGGCCGGCTGATCGACACCGCCGACGCTCAGGAGCACGACCCGATGCTCGTGAAACGGCTCCGCCGCATCCGCGACGCGCGGCAGCAGGCCCGCCTCGCCCGCGCCTCCGGGGCTCCCCGGTAGTCGTATCGCCGCCGCGCAGGACCTCCATCGGCACGCCGCACGGGCTCCGGCCGCGGGCGGGTACCATCGGGGGGTGCCGAGAACGACCTTCCCGCGGGACCGCTTCGACGACCTTCCCGCGGATGCGGGCCGGGTCGGCGCCCATCGCGCCGAGAATCCGCGGATGCGCGGCTGGGTCGTGCTGTTCTGGGCGGTGTTGGCGACCGTCGTGCTGATCGCGGTCGGCATCTTCGGAACTCTTCTGGTCAGCGGCCGGGTGGTGCTGTTCCCGACCCCGGAGCCGACCGTCGCCCCCTTGCCGATCGTCACGCCGGTCGTGGACACCGCCTTCGACGTCCTGGTTCTGAACGCCACCCCGGAGTCGGGACTGGCGACGCAGACGAAGGACGTCGTCGTCGCCGCCGGCTGGGCCGAGGACACCGTGCTGGCCAGCGAGGCCGGTTCCACAGACTTCGCCGAGACGACGATCTACTACTACCTGCCCGAGGATGAGGCCGCCGCAGCCGGGCTTGCCGAGGTGATCGGCGGAGCCCGGATCGAGCAGAGCGACGTGTACCAGCCGGCAGAGGATCCGCAAGCGCGACAGTTGACGATCGTCATCGGACTGGATCGCACATCGACGCCGCCGGACGCCACTCCCGCACCGTGACGGCCACCCGTGTTTCACGCGGGTAAACAGTTCGATGCACGCGTGTCAACACTGGTCTCAGACCTGAATCGGCGCGCATCGGCGTGCATACGATGGCGGTGTTTCCCCGCAATCCAGGAGAGTCTCATGACCCAAGGCACCGTCAAGTGGTTCAACGCCGAGAAGGGCTTCGGCTTCATCACCGTGGCAGAGGGGCAGGACGTCTTCGTGCACTACTCCAACATCGACATGAGCGGATTCCGCGTCCTCGAGGAGGGCCAGGCCGTGGAGTTCATCGTGGGCACCGGCCAGAAGGGGCCCCAGGCGGAGTCCGTTCGCGTCGTAACCTGACTCCCTCGCGCCGACGCGCGGCGCCCCCCCCGGCGCGCGTCGGCCTGGTCCGACGGCCATGTGTTCGTCCCCGGCCCGGATGACGTCCGGAGTCGGCTTGCTCCCTGCGGCTTGCACTCGGTAGTGCCGAGTGCCAGAATGGATTAGCACTCGACACATCTGAGTGCTAAGAATTCGCATACGTCCGGGAGGGACGAGAAAACACATGGCTAAGATCATCGCTTTCGACGAGGAGGCCCGTCGTGGTCTCGAGCGCGGCCTGAACATCCTGGCTGACGCCGTCAAGGTGACACTGGGCCCCCGCGGTCGCAACGTCGTACTTGAGAAGAAGTGGGGCGCCCCCACGATCACGAACGACGGCGTCTCGATCGCCAAGGAGATCGAACTCGACGACCCGTTCGAGAAGATCGGCGCGGAGCTCGTCAAGGAGGTCGCCAAGAAGACCGACGACGTCGCTGGCGACGGCACCACCACCGCAACCGTGCTGGCTCAGGCACTTGTCCGCGAAGGCCTGCGCAACGTCGCAGCCGGCGCTGACCCCATCTCGCTGAAGCGCGGCATCGAGAAGGCCGTCCAGGCCATCTCGGACGAACTGCTCGCTTCGGCCAAGCCCGTCGAGTCCAAGGAGCAGATCGCGGCCACGGCATCGATCTCCGCGGCTGACACCACCATCGGCGACCTGATCGCCGAGGCGATCGACAAGGTCGGCAAGGAAGGCGTCGTCACCGTCGAGGAGTCGCAGACGTTCGGCACCGAGCTCGAGCTCACCGAGGGCATGCGCTTCGACAAGGGTTTCATCAACCCTTACTTCGTCACTGACCCGGAGCGTCAGGAAGCCGTCTTCGAAGACGCGTACATCCTGATCGCGAACCAGAAGATCTCCAACATCAAGGATCTCCTGCCGATCGTCGACAAGGTGATCCAGGACGGCAAGGAGCTCGTCATCATCGCCGAGGACGTCGAGGGCGAGGCGCTTGCGACTCTCGTGCTCAACAAGATCCGCGGCATCTTCAAGTCGGCGGCGGTCAAGGCTCCCGGCTTCGGCGACCGTCGTAAGGCGCAGCTGCAGGACATCGCGATCCTCACCGGTGGCCAGGTCGTCACCGAAGAGGTCGGTCTCAAGCTGGAGAACGCGACGCTGGATCTGCTCGGCCGCGCTCGCAAGGTGATCATCACCAAGGACGAGACGACCATCATCGAAGGTGCCGGCGACGCCGCTCAGATCGAGGGTCGCGTGACCCAGATCCGTCGCGAGATCGAGAACACCGACAGTGACTACGACCGCGAGAAGCTCCAGGAGCGTCTCGCCAAGCTCGCAGGTGGCGTTGCCGTCATCAAGGCGGGTGCGGCAACCGAGGTCGAGCTCAAGGAGCGCAAGCACCGCATTGAGGACGCTGTCCGCAACGCGAAGGCTGCGGTCGAAGAGGGCATCGTCCCCGGTGGTGGCGTCGCGCTGATCCAGGCAGGCAAGGTCGCGTTCGCGACGCTGAACCTGACCGGTGACGAGGCGACCGGCGCGAACATCGTTCGCGTGGCCATCGAGGCACCGCTCAAGCAGATTGCGCTGAACGCCGGTCTCGAGCCCGGTGTCGTCGCGAACAAGGTTGCCGAACTGCCCATCGGTCACGGCCTCAACGCCGCAACCGGTGAGTACGGTGACCTGTTCGCGCAGGGCATCATCGACCCGGCCAAGGTCACGCGCTCTGCTCTGCAGAACGCGGCCTCGATCGCCGCGCTGTTCCTCACCACCGAGGCCGTCGTCGCCGACAAGCCCGAGCGCGCAGCCGCTCCGGCCGGTGACCCGACTGGTGGCATGGACTTTTGACGCAACCCGGGTCGATGCCGCGCAGCGGCGTTGATGCGGGGCGGGTCAAGGTCGAGTAGGCCGCGCAGCGGCCATATCGAGACCCCGTCTCACCAGAAGAGCCCCTCCTTCGGGAGGGGCTCTTCTGCCTTTGGTGCGGGCGCCAGTGTCACCGGAACAGGCTCATCGTGGCCTGCTCGGCGTCCGCGTACTGCCTGCCGGCGGCGCTGAGCGCGGTGTTGATGCTCGTCAGGCTGTCCTCAACCTGGCGCTGGGTGGCCCGCCACTGGTCGATGACCGTGGCGAAGGCGGCCGACGCGCTCCCTGTCCAGCTCGTCTGCAGCTGGGTCAGCTGGGTGAGCATCGCCTGCGTCTCGCCCTGCAGACGGTCGATGGTGCCGCGGACGGCGGCGGTGGTGGCAAGAACGGCGTCGCTGTCGACGGAGAAGACGGCCATGAGGACTCCTTGATCGGTGAACGGGGGTTCTCACGCTAGAAGCATCCGTGTGTGCCGTTCCGGCCGCAGACCGCGCCTGTCGGACTCCGGCGTGCAGGCACCGCTGGGGAGGAGAGGACGCTCAGTCGGGCGGGGACTCGAAGCGGGTGAGCGGCTGCGTCTCGATGAGCAGGTGATCCTGAGCGTCCCGTTCCCCGGCCAGCGGGATGCCGACACGGAAGGTCGCACCACCGCCGGGAGTGTCGCGCACGGTGACCGTGCCGTGCAGGGCCTCGACGATGGATGCGACGATCGATAGCCCGAGTCCGGTGCCCCCCGTCTCCCGGGCGCGGGACGTGTCGGCGCGCCAGAAGCGCTGGAAGATCTTCTCCCGGATCTGGGGCGGGATGCCTTCGCCATGGTCGGCCACCTCGATCCACCCCAGGCCGGCTTCGGCGTCGACGCCGACGCGCAGGTCGATCGGTGAATCGTCCGCGGTGAAGCGCCGCGCGTTTCCCAGCAGGTTCGCCACGACCTGGCGGATGCGGTTCTCGTCTCCGAGCACGATGGGCTGTATCGGTTCCGTCACGGGTGCGGCCGTCACCGGCTCGGCAGGCGCGGTCTCGTCCGCGGAAGGCTGCTCATCGGATGGGGCCAGGCGCTGCCGGCGTCGCAGCAGCGAGAGCGCACCACCGCTGACGCGGGCGATCGCCGATGTGGGCACCCCGGCGCGCCGCCGCGCATTCCGTTCGGACTCGGCAGCCGAGTTCGCATCCCATTGCACGCGCGGAGCGGGCGGCTCGAGCGTGGTGTCGATCACGGTGACCTGGCGGTGCGGAGATGTCGCACGCACGTCCAGCGCGGCATCCCTTGCGATCGGTCGCAGATCGACCGGCGCGATGATGACATCTCGTCGCTCGTCGAGCCGGGCCAGTGCGAGCAGGTCCTCGACCAGCACGCCCATCCGCACCGCCTCCTTCTCGATGCGGTCCATCGCCTGCGCGACCTCGTCGTCGCCTGAGATCGCGCCCATGCGGTACAGCTCCGCGTAGCCGCGGACGGTGACCAGCGGTGTGCGCAGTTCGTGGCTGGCATCGCCGATGAACCGGCGCATCTGCCGTACCGACGAGTCCCGCTGGTTCAGCGCGGCATCGACCCGGCCGAGCATGGCGTTGATGGCGGCTTTGAGGCGGCCCACCTCGGTGGTCATCGGCTCGATGTCGGTGAGGCGCTGGCTGAAATCACCCGCAGCGATCGCCATCGCAGTCTCCTCGACCTGGCCGAGGCTGCGGAACGTCAGGGTCACCAGCCATCGGGTCAGCAGGGCACCGCTGATGATCGCGATGACCGACAGGATGCTGTAGATCCCGAGGAACGTGCCAATGGCCTGATTGATCGGCGCGGTCGGCAGCGCCACCATCTGGCTGAACAACGCCCCGTTGACCTCCAGGGGAGCGACACTGGCGCGGAACTGCGCGCCGGTCTTGCTGTCCTCCAGCGCGAAGGTGTCGATGCCGCCGGTCAGGGTCTTCTCCAGGGCGAACTTCGCCGGGAAATCCGGCGCTGGCTCTTCCCCGCCGCCGCTGATCAGCAGCGCTCCCGGCGGTTCGGCCGCATACAGGGCGACGTGGTAGTCGGTGCGCGGCGGATCACTCTTGTCCGCGACCTCGGCGACCCCGTTGGCCACCTCGATGTCGAACAGCCCGGTCGCCGTCTCGGCGGTGGCCGCCTGCTGGACGGTGCTCTCCAGGTTCGCGATCAGCGCGTTCCGGAAGAAGACGGTGGCCCCGGCGCCTGTCGCGAACAGGCCGATCGCGAGCACGGCGACCGTGACCCCGGTGACCTTCGCGCGCAGGCTCACGCCACGCCACCTTCGGGTGACCGCGTCCGTCTTCTGCGCCAGGGCGGCCCCTTCGAGTCAGGGACCGCGTCAGGCGGTCTTGCCGGCTTTGAGCATGTACCCGAAGCCGCGCTTGGTCTGGATGAGGGGTTCGCTGGAGTGCGGATCGATCTTGCGCCGCAGGTAGGAGATGTAGCTCTCCACGATTCCGGCATCCCCGTTGAAGTCGTACTCCCACACGTGATCGAGGATCTGCGCTTTCGACAGCACGCGATTGGGGTTGAGCATCAGGTAGCGCAGCAGTTTGAACTCGGTCGGGCTCAGGTCGATCGAGACGTCTCCGACCAGCACGTCGTGGGTGTCCTGGTCCATCGTCAGCTCGCCGGCGCGGATGACCGATTCCTCATCGGCCTGCATCGTGCGGCGCAGAATCGCCTGAATGCGCGCGACGATCTCGTCCAGGCTGAACGGCTTGGTGACGTAGTCGTCGCCGCCCGCGTTCAGGCCGGTGATCTTGTCCTCCGTCTCGTCCTTGGCGGTGAGGAAGAGGATCGGGGCGGTATATCCGGCGCCGCGGAGCCGTTTGGTGACGCTGAACCCGTTCATGTCCGGAAGCATGACGTCGAGGATGATGAGGTCTGGTTCCTCCTCCAGGACGGCCGAGATGGTCTGGGCGCCGTTGGAGACGGCCCTGACCTGGAATCCGGCGAACCTGAGGCTCGTGATAAGCAGGTCGCGGATGTTCGGTTCGTCGTCGACGACCAGGATGCGCGGTGCGGTCATGCCCTCATTATTGCCTTGTCGGGGGTGAATGCGTGCGAAGCGCGCGTGCAGGCGGGTCGGGCAGCGCGCCGCCGGCGGGTCGTGGAGCTTCCCGAGGGGACCCTCTAAGGTCGGGCGGAAGGGTGCGCGCCACCACGTTGCGCCCCCGTCTCATGAGGGTCCACCCACGCTGCCACCGTTCGAGCGCGTCGTGATCAAGACCGAGGAGAGAGCATGTCTCACATCGTCATCATCGGCCGGCGGCGGCCGGTGCGTGTGCTGCACGGCGTTCCGGCGGGGGATCGCGATGCCCTCGCGTGAGGAGCTGCTCGCGGCGTACCGGCTGCCCGATCGGGAGACACCGCGGATCCGCATGAACTTCATCGCCAGCGTGGACGGCGCCGCGACCGTGCACGGCGGCAGCGCAGAGCTGGGCGGAGTCACCGACCGGGCCCTGATGCAGATCCTGCGTGCGATGGCGGATGTGATCGTGGTCGGCGCCGGCACGGTCCGAGCGGAGGGATACGGTGGCACCGGGGTGGGGGGCGCGGATGCCGCGTGGCGCACGTCGCAGGGCTTGCCGGACCAGCCCCGGCTGGCGCTGGTGTCCCGCGGGCTGGAGATCGCGCCGCAGCATCCCTTCTTCGCCGAGGCGGTGGCCCGCCCGCTGGTGGTCACCTGCGCGGACGCGGACGCCGCACGGCGCCGGGCGCTGGAGGAGGTCGCCGACGTGCTCGTCTGCGGCGAGACATCGGTGGATCTGCCGGCGATGCGCGACGCGCTCGCTGAGCGGGGACTGCGGCAGGTGCTCTGCGAAGGCGGCCCGCATCTGTTCGGCGCGCTGTACGAGGACCGGCTCGTGGACGAGGTCTGCCTCACCCTCGCCCCGCGCCTGGTCGGAGGCGACGCCGGCCGCATCCTGCGCGGTGCCGATGAGGCGGCGGCGCGGCTGCGCCTACTGTCCGTCCTCGCCGACGCGGAGGGGTTCGTGCTGCTGCGCTATGCGAGCGTTGCCGGCGGCGAGGGCGATCTCAGCTGATCGCCCCGCGCACGATCCGGCTGACGAGGGGGCGGATCTCGGCATCCGGGTCCACGGTCAGGCGGTGCAGCACGACGCCTTCCAGACCGGCCATCAGCGCGCGAGTGGATTCCCCGGGGTCGGCCGTGCCGATGGCGGTCAGGAGCGCACGGATCCACTCGTGGAACGCCGCGCGCTGCGCGAGCAGTGGGGCCAGCAGGCCCCGGCCGGTGCCCGCCTCCAGGAACAGCGCGTACCGCGCCCGCGTCCGGCCGGCGAAGCGCCCGGTCTCCGCCCCGATCATGCCGGTGAAGGCGTCGATGAGCCGCTCCGGTGTGTCGATCGGGTCGGCCGCCGCCTGGGCGAAGTCTTTGCGCTCGCTCTCCGCGATCCAGGCGATCACGCCCGCGAGCAGGGCATCCCGGGTGCGGAACCAGTTAGAGGTCGATCCTTTGGGCAGTCCGGCCCGCTCGTCCACGCGCGCGTGGGTCAGCGCCCGGATGCCCTGGTCGCCGATGAGCGCGACGGCCGCGTTCAGGGCTTGCTCTCGTGTCCTGCTCACCCGCTCACTTTAGGTGCGGCATCCCCACTACAAAAGTAGTGACACGTCACTACGGAAGTAGTATTCTCGCTGCCATGGGCGAGCAGAGGGATACCGCGGCCATCCTCGAACGAACCGTGCCGGTGCGGGGGCTGAACGTGCACGTGAGAGAGGCGGGTGCCGGAACGCCCCTCTTGCTGCTACACGGCTTTCCGCAGAGCTCTCGCGAGTGGGTGGGCACCGTGCCGCACCTCGCGCCGCTGGGTCGCGTCATCGCGCCGGACCTGCGCGGGTCGGGTCGGACCGATGCCCCGCGCGGATCGTACGGCCCGGACGCGCTGAGCGAGGACGCGGTGGCGCTGCTGGATGCGCTCGGGATCGATCGCGCCGTCGTGGTCGGCCACGACATCGGGGCGCTGACGGCGTTGTCGCTGGCGGTCCGGAGCCCGGAGCGCGTCTCGCGCCTGGTCGTGCTCGCGGTGCCGCCCTTGTACCTGCGCATGACCGGGTCGATGCTGGGCAGCGCGAAGCACCTGTGGTTCCAGTACGCGCTCGCCACGCCCGGGCTGGGCCCCCGACTGCTCAGCGGCGGTGGGCAGCGGCTGCCGCGGTGGCTGTTCTCGGCGTTCGCGGGTCCGGCGGGTGGAGTGCAGGCAGTCGATGTCGAGGACTATCTCGCCGCCCTCCGCGACCCCGACCGGGCCTGGGCCGGGTCACGCGTGTACCGGCAGCTCGTGCTTCCGCTGTTCCTGCGCATCGTGCTGGGCAGGTACCGCACCCGGCTGCCGGCGATGCCCACCCTTGTGCTGCTGGGGGAGCAGGACCGGATTCTGCGCAGGGACGCCCTGGCGGGCGTGGAGAAGTACGCAGCGGACGTGCGCGTCGAAGAGGTCGCCGCGGCCGGGCACTTCCTGGTGGACGAACAGCCCGCCGAGGTCGCACGTCGCATCGCCCGGTTCGCAGGGCTGACCGGGGCCGGGTGAGTCAGGCCGCGATCGCGTGCGCGTCCAGAATCGTGTAGCTGTAGCCCTGCTCGGCCAGGAAGCGCTGGCGGTTCTGCGCGAAGTCCTGGTCGACCGTGTCCCGCGCGATCAGGGTGTAGAAGCTCGCGGTGCGACCGGACTCCTTCGGCCGCAGCAGGCGTCCGAGCCGCTGCGCCTCCTCTTGGCGTGACCCGAACGAGCCGGAGACCTGGATGGCGACGGATGCTTCAGGCAGGTCGATCGAGAAGTTGGCGACCTTCGAGACCACCAGCAGCGTGATCTCCCCTTCGCGGAACGCGCCGTAGAGCCGCTCCCGCTCGTCGACCGGCGTCGCGCCGGTGATCTGCGGGGCGTCGAGGGCCTCGGCGAGGATGTCGATCTGATCCAGATACTGCCCGATGACGAGGATCCGCTCTCCGGCGTGCCGCTCCACGAGCTGGCGGACCACGCCGATCTTGGCGTGTGCGGTGGCGGCGAGCCGGTAGCGCTCGTCGTCGGCGGCCGCTGCGTACTCGAGGCGGTCGACGGCGGGCAGATCCACGCGGACCTCGTAGCACGCGGCGGGGGAGATGAAGCCCTGCGCCTCGATCTCCTTCCATGGGGCATCGAACCGCTTCGGCCCGATCAGACTGAACACATCGCCCTCGCGTCCGTCCTCTCGCACGAGTGTCGCGGTCAGCCCGAGCCGGCGGCGCGCCTGCAGGTCGGCGGTCAGCTTGAAGACGGGCGCGGGCAGCAGGTGGACCTCGTCGTAGACGATCAGGCCCCAGTCCAGCGCGTCCAGCAGAGCGAGGTGCGCGTACTGCCCGGACCGCTTGGCGGTGAGGATCTGGTACGTGGCGATGGTGACCGGCTTGATCTCCTTCATCTGCCCGGAGTACTCGCCGATCTCCTCCGCGGTCAGGGAGGTGCGCTTGAGCAGCTCGTCGCGCCACTGGCGCGCGCTGACCGTGTTGGTCACCAGGATCAGCGTCGTCGTCTTCGTGTCGGCCATCGCGGCGGCGCCGACCAGCGTCTTGCCGGCACCGCAGGGGAGCACGACGACGCCGGATCCTCCCTCGGTGAAGATGTCGACGGCCTGACGCTGGTACGGGCGCAGCGACCAGCCGCTCTCATCGAGCTCGATCGGGTGGGGCGTGCCGGGCGTGTAGCCGGCGAGGTCCTCGGCCGGCCAGCCGATCTTCAGCAGCTCCTGTTTGATCTGCCCGCGCGCCCAGGCGTCGATCACGAACGACTCCGGCGAGGGGCGACCGATCAGCAGGGGCTGAATGCGCTTGTTGCGCGACACTTCGGTCAGGACCGCCGTGTCGGTCGCGGTCAGCAGCAGCCGGCCGTCCTCGTCGCGTTCGATCGTCAGACGCCCGTAGCGTCCCACGGTCTCGCGGATGTCGATGGACACCGATGGCGGCACCGGAAAACGCGACCAGCGCTCCAGCGTGTCCAGCATGTCCTCGGCGTCATGGCCGGCGGCGCGGGCATTCCACAGGCCCAGCCTGGTGATGCGGTAGGTGTGGATGTGCTCGGGCGCGCGCTCGAGCTCCGCGAAGATGGCGAGCTCGTGGCGCGCCGATTCCGCGTCCGGGTGCGCGACTTCGAGAAGCACAGTGCGGTCGCTCTGCACGATGAGGGGGCCGTCAGCCATAAGGATCGATTCTAGCCGGGCAGCGGTGCCATCGGCTCGCGGTGGTGTGCGGGAAAGGGGCTCAGGGTGCGGGGCGCACGCTGACGATGCTCGAGACCGGAAGGGTGCGCTCCACGTCGGCCCCGCGATCGCGACCGCGCAGGCGGCCGCCGCCCAGCCCGGAGGCCTCGAGCGTGAGTGAGCGCTCGGTGCCGTCCGGCATCCGCACCACCACGATGATCGCGGTTTTCAGGCGGACCGCCTGCTCCAGTTCGCGGCCCAGCCACGCGGCGTCCGCGTCGGTCTCGTGTCCGGCGCGGAGGGCGCCGATCAGTCGTGCGTACACGTCGCGCGGTGCCGCCTGTGCCGCCGCCTGCGCGGCGCGCGCGCGGCGATGCAGCGATTCCGGGGCACCCTCGCCGTCCAGGGCGACCACCGGATAGCGAGCGTCCGCGAGCGACCAGTACACCGAGTCGCGGGCGGCCCGTGAGGTGAGCTCGTGACCGTCCCGCACGAAGCCGAGTGGCCGCAGCGCCTGGTCGACCAGGATCGTGTCGCGCAGGCTCGGGTCGGTGGCTTCCAGGCGGGTGCGGCCGGATGCCGCGTCGGTGCGCACCCGGATCAGCCCGTGCCGCGCAGCCGTGCTGTCGATGAGGTAGTCCAGAGGCTGTGGGATGCCGGTCAGCGAGATCTCGCGCAGGAAGGAGCGGATGGACTCCGCCGTCTCACCCTCGGTCATGCCGGCGCCGAGCGATTCGGTGCTGAACCGGTACGTGGATGCCTGGGCGCGGGATTCCCGGACGGCGATGGTGCGCAGGCGCAGGTCCAGCGCGGGTGCCAGCGGACCCGGGGCGATCGCGGTCAGATCCGCCTGCAGATAGACCCGGTCGATCTCGGCCGGGAGGTGCTCAGCGAGCGTCTCGGTGTCGGGGTCTGCACCGGCGCGCAGGGAGGACGTCCATGCCAGCTCGGTGCCGGCCGGCGTGATCAGACCCCACATCTCGGCGATGCGACGCAGCCGCGCTGCGCGCTCGGTCCACTCGGTGTGCAGCGGGTAGGCGGCCGACCACGTGTCCGGAGGTCGGAACCCGCCCTCCGGGGTGCGCAGGCCGGGGGGAAGCGCCTCGCGCAGTCCGACTGCGACGATCGACCAGCGGCGAGTGGTCGTCGCCTCGAGCCACTCGGTTCCGGCGTCGGTGACGACCCACTCGCGGCCGACCGGCACCACCAGGCCGCCCGCCTCGGCGGCGGCGACCAGGTCGTCGATGTCCTCTGCGGAGCCCAGGACACCGGCATCCGTCAGCCGCCGGCGATCGACGGCGCTCACGGCACCGGTGCCGGTGCGAGCCAGCGGCGTGTGCAGTCCCGCGAGCAGGACGTCCGCGAGGATGCCCACCGTTGTGAACGCGCGCTCAGCCGCCGCTGCGGCATCGGCGGGGTCGGCACGGGCAAGGTCGTGCTCGGGCTCGGCCACGAACGCGTCAGGACGCGCCGCTGCCAGCGCCCGCACCCGCGCGGTGACCGCGCCGTAGGGGACGGCGTTCTCGCCGACGAGGGCCAAGGACTTCAGCGGCTCCTCCTCGTGCGCGTCCACCGGTGTGCCCTCGAGGGCTTCGGCGAGCGATACCAGCGCCGTGCGGGGGAGCCGGGCGATGGCGCGCTCCAGGGACGTGGAATCCAGCATCCCCGCGGCCGCGTCGAAGAAGTCGTGCCATGACGCCGCCGGTGCCACACCGCGCTCGGCGAACGTGCGAGCCAGAGCATCGTCGTCGGTGGACGCGAGGCGGATGGCGAGTGCCCGCTCGTCAGAGACCATTCAGTTCCCTCGGTTGGCTCGCGCCCTTCGCACGAAGGTCATGATCAGCAGCGCCACGATCATGAGAAACGCGACGGGAAGGGCGATCAGCGGGAGCAGGGCCACCACGGGCCAGACGCCCTCGGTGAAGTCGGTCACGCCTGCCGGTCGCGCGATGATGACCGCGAAGAAGCAGCCGATCGACAGGACCGCCAGACCCAGCGACATATAGGCCAGAATGCGGTCGAGGCGGCGAATCGGGATGTCCCCGCCTGGGGTGCTCGTACTCATTGGAGTCAGCCTATCGGGTGTCGGGCGTGCCGTAGGCTGTGGGCAGGGCCGATCGGCTCGGGTTCCGCCATGCCCATCGCACGAGGGCGCACGACACAGCGAGGTTTCCATGCCCACCGGCAAGGTCAGGTTCTACGACGAGGAGAAGGGGTTCGGCTTCATCGCGTCCGATGATGGCCAGGACGTCTTCCTGCATGCCACCGCCCTTCCCGCCGGCGTACCGGCACCGAAAGCGGGCACCCGGCTGGAGTTCGGCGTGGCCGACGGCAAGCGCGGACTGCAGGCGCTGTCCGTGCGTGTCCTGGAGGCCCCGCCGAGTCTGGCGAAGCGGGCGCGAAAGCCCGCGGACGACATGGCGATCATCGTCGAGGATCTCGTGAAGCTGTTGGACGGCATCGGCGGCGATCTGCGTCGCGGTCGCTACCCCAGCGGCTCCCACGCGAAGAAGGTCGCGGCCGTGCTCCGCAAGGTCGCCGATGAGCTTGACGCCTGAGCCGATCGACGAGACGACGGCACGCGAGCTGGCGCTCGCCGCGCTGCGTGAGATCACGCCCGCCTCGACCATCGGAGAGCTGGCCCAAAGCACCGTCCACGAGGACGGCGTCCTCACGCTGCGCTTCGATAACCGCATGCAGGGATACCCGGGCTGGTTCTGGACGGTGAGCCTGGCGCAGGTCGAGGACTCCGCACCGACGGTGCTCGAAGTCGAGCTGACTCCCGGCGAGGGCGCGCTGGTCGCACCGGATTGGCTGCCGTGGGCGGAGCGCCTCGCCGAGTACCAGGCGACGCAGGCTGCGCTGGCCGCCCAGGGCCTGGCCACGGACGACCTCGTCGTCGCCGACGAAGATGACGAAGACGATCTCGACGACGTCGACGACCTCGATGCGTCGGACTTCGACAACGACGGCTCGCCCATCCTGCATTCTGGGGACGTGGACGGCGTCGACATCGACGAACTCGCCGATGACGAGGACGACTCGGATGACGACGACGACTCGGATGACGAGGACGACTCGGATGACGACGACTCGGATGAGGACGAGGACTCGGATGACGAGGACGACTCGGACGAGGACGACTCGGACGAGGATGATGACGACGACGACGACGAGTCGGATGCGGAATTCGCGAAGCTGAACCGCTCGCGGTCGTGAGGCGGTAGGCGGCTCGGGGTACGGCGCGCGTTGCGCCCTGCCCGACCGCCGGGGCCTTGCGCGACCACGGGTTCGGCTCGTCAGGAGAGGTCTCGATACGGGCGCGGTGCGCCCTACTCGACCTTGACCCGGTTCGCGTCAACGCTTCGCATTGACCCGAACCGCGTCAACGAACCGCGTCAAGCACGAAGTCGATGCAGCGGATCAGCTGCCGGACATCGTCGGGCTCGATCGAGACGAACGTGGCCACGCGCAGCTGGTTGCGGCCCAGCTTGCGGTAGGGCTCGGTGTCGACAATGCCGTTCGCGCGCAGGGTGGCCGCGATGGCTGCGGCATCCACCGAGTCGTCGAAGTCGATCGTGACGACCACCGGCGAGCGATCCGCCGGATCGGCCACGAAGGGGGTCGCCACCTCAGATGCCTCTGCCCAGTCGTACAGTGCCTTCGATGACTCGTGGGTCCGCTGGTCCGCCCAGGTGAGCCCGCCGTTATCGAGGATCCACTGCAACTGCTCGTCCAGCAGGAACAGGGTGGTCAGCGCCGGCGTGTTCAGAGTCTGGTTCAGGCGGGAGTTGTCCAGCGCGTTCTTCAGGCTGAGGAACTCCGGGATGTACCGGCCGGATGCCGCGATCCGCTCGATCCGCTCGATCGCGGCGGGGGAGACGACCGCGAACCAGAGGCCGCCGTCGGAGCCGAGGTTCTTCTGCGGGGCGAAGTAGTAGACATCCGCCTCGCCGGCCGCGAAGTCGATGCCGCCCGCGGCGCTCGTGGCGTCGATGACCGTCAGCGCGCCCTCGTCGCCGGCGACCCGCGCGATGGGCGCGGCGACGCCGGTCGAGGTCTCATTGTGCGGCCACGCGTACACATCGATGCCGCTTACCGGCTCGGCTGTAGAGCGGGTGCCGGCCGGCACGGTGCGGACATCCGGCGCCTCCAGCCACGGAGCCTTCGCGGCGGCGGCGAACTTGCCGCCGAATTCGCCGAACACCAGGTTCTGGCTGCGGCGCTCGATCAGGCCGAAGGCCGCGGCATCCCAGAACGCTGTCGAACCGCCGTTGCCGGCGATGACCTCGTAGCCCTCCGGCACGCGGAACAGATCCGCGAGGTGCGAACGGACGGCGCCGACCAGGTTCTTCACCGGCGCCTGACGGTGCGAGGTCCCCAGCAGGGCCGCCCCGCGGGTGAGCAGGCCCTCCAGCTGCGCACCGCGCACCTTGGAAGGGCCGCAGCCGAATCGTCCGTCGGCGGGCAGCAGATCGCTCGGAATCACGAGGTGGGGCATCCTCCGATTCTATGGTCGAGAGCACCGCCGCCTTTGTCGCCGTGTCGTTCCGGGACGTGTGAGGCCCTGTCCCGGTTGCGATCACGGCCCGACTCCGGGCTCCGACCGCGAGGAGCCGACGGACGCTCCGCGCGGCCGCGCCGCCGTCGGCCGTGACCTGCGCAGGACTGGATAGGCTGGTCTTGCCCTATTTCCGCGTCTGCGAGGCATGATGACCGACCTGATCGACACGACAGAGATGTATCTGCGCACGATCCTCGAGCTCGAGGAGGAGAACATCGTTCCCCTTCGTGCGCGCATCTCCGAGCGACTCGGTCACTCGGGTCCCACCGTGTCGCAGACCGTGGGGCGTATGGAGCGCGACGGGCTGGTCGTCGTCTCCGAGGACCGCACACTCGAGCTGACCGACAGCGGACGGCAGAAGGCCGTGGACGTCATGCGCAAGCACCGCCTCGCCGAGCGGCTCCTGTCGGATGTGATCGGACTGGACTGGGCCTACGTGCACGAAGAGGCCTGTCGCTGGGAGCACGTCATGAGCGAGCAGGTCGAGCGTCGCCTGGTCGAGCTGCTCGGCCACCCCACCGAATCTCCCTACGGCAACCCGATCCCAGGCCTGGACCAGCTCGGCGATGTGCCGGCCAAGACCTTCGAGCAGGGTGTCATCGGTCTGGTGCGGCGGCTCAATGCCGAGGGCGGACCGATCACCGGCACCGTCCGCCGCCTGGCCGAGCCGGTGCAGGTCGACCCCGAACTGCTCCAGCAGCTGAAGGCGGCCGGCGTCCTTCCCGGTGCGACCGGCGACTACCGGTACAGCGAGGGGTACGTGCTGGTGCAGATGGACGGCAGCGACGAAGGTCTGGAACTGCCCGTCGAGGTCGCCTCGCACATCTTCCTCGTCGACGACCCCCGCTGAGGTCGGTGGCCGTTCCGCCGGCCGGATGAGGGCTTTGGGAGCGGTTGCACACGCCCAGAACCTTGCCAGTTCCGCAGCGTGACATATTCGTTACCTTCAGGTAGCGTGGGGGAGTCCACAGGCGAGAAGCCCGCCGTCGGACGCCACACGGATTGCCTCCCCGGCTCGTCGTCCGCGTGGTCTCACCCGCATCGTGCCCCGACATCGAATGCTGACGAGCCAGTGCCTTTATGGTGCGGAGGCGCCGGAGGAACTATTGGCTGAAGAAATACACTCGCCCGCGAGCGACCCCCAGCGCGCAGAGACCAGTCTCACGCGACGCGACCGCGGACGAACCGGCGCACTGCCGGGAACCAAGACAGCGGCGGCCCGCCGCCCGAAGAAGCAGCGAGCCGCTCGAACGGCACCTGCGGGTCGCGCCTCCGGCAAGAAGGCCGGACCCCTGCGCAGTCTGGTGATCCTCAGCATGGTCGGCGGGCTGATCGCCACCGTTGCCCTCCCCGCCTACGGCTCCTGGCGCCCCGAGGCCGAGGCGGTCACCCTGCAGCAGGTCGCCGCCGACGACGCCCAGTCTCTGCTGGTCGCCTCGGACTCCACCGGAGCAGCGCTCGCCCGCGAGAGCTATTCGGCGACGACGCAGGAGGAGATCGATCAGCGCAAGGCCGA
Organism: Microbacterium sp. zg.B48; assembly: GCF_024623505.1. NCBI lineage: Bacteria > Bacillati > Actinomycetota > Actinomycetes > Micrococcales > Microbacteriaceae > Microbacterium > Microbacterium sp. zg.B48. Next base: position 273,685 of record NZ_JANJFE010000003.1, on the reverse strand, counting down.
AGAGGCCGCCGCTGCGGCCGCCGCGGCCCGCGCGCGTCTGACCTCGACCGTGTCGGCCGGACTCCCGGTCAACATCGCCCTCGTCTCGCCCGGTAGCGGCGAAGTGCGCTGGCCCCTCCTGAACTTCACCCTCGGTCGTGGACTGTGGGATTCCGGCTATCACCAGGGAGTCGACCTGCTCGCAGCGGGCGGCACGCCCATCTACGCCGCCGCCGCAGGCGTGGTCAGCGTCTCGCAGGAGAGCTATGGCGGCTACGGTGTCGCCGTCACGATCGATCACGTCATCGGCGGACAGTCGGTCAACACGCTGTACGGCCACATGACCTACGGCAGCCGTCAGGTATCGGCGGGACAGTACGTCCAGGCCGGTCAGATCATCGGCCTGGTCGGCAGCACGGGCAGCTCCACCGCCAACCACCTCCACTTCGAGGTGCACATCAACGGCGGCGTCGTCGACCCGTGGGCGTGGCTTCAGGCCAACGCCGGCTGAGCCCGCTCGGCCCGCGCCGAGCCCCGCGTTCCCCGACACGCCCCGACGCGTTCATCCGCTCCTGCGACCCCGCCGCGTTGGGCGTGCGTTAGCCTGAAACCCGACGCTGAAAGAAGCGGAGGGCGCCGATGGACCGCACACCACGCATCCGAACCATGGATGCGATTGGACGCCATGTCCTTCGGCATTGCACGATTCACTGCCGCGGCTCTGCCGTGGCGCCGAGGCGCTGTCTGTAGACAGCGTCTTTTTTCATGCCCCTGCGCACCTCGAAACGTCTCCGTAAGTCGAATCACCGGGAAGCCGTCCCGGCCGTTCGAGAGGATGAGGAATGCGCACTCTGGTGCTCAACGCGGGCTACGAACCGCTCGCCGTCGTGTCGTTCAAACGGGCGCTCGTGCTCGTGATGAACGAGAAAGCCGTGGTCGTCGAGCATGTCGACGGTGATCCCGTCTGGGGTGCGCGGGGCCGCTACGACCGCCCCGCAGTGATCCTGCTCACCCGCTACGTGCGGGTACCCGGTGGCGGGCACGTCCCGGTCACCAGACGGGGAGTGTTGCGCCGAGACGCGCACCGCTGCGGATACTGCGGCAAAGCGGCATCCACCATCGACCACATCCTGCCGAGATCCCGGGGCGGTGCCGACTCGTGGGAGAACCTCGTGGCCTGTTGCCTGCGTTGCAACAACCTCAAGGGCGATCGCACGCCGCAGGAGATGCGGTGGGACCTGCTGATCACCCCGCGACCGCCGCGCGGAGTGCAGTGGACGGTGCGCGGCACGGATCGTACGGATCCGTGCTGGGAGCCCTACCTCGCCCTGGCCGCCTGAGGCCGCTCAGTCGTCACCGAGCACCCGCAGCCAGCGCTCCAGCAGCCGTTCGAGCCGGGCCGCGTCTGCGTGGCCGATCCCGTCGAGCAGGCGGTGCTCGTTGGCCATGTGGGCGGTGAACGCGGCGTCGATCGCCTCGACCCCGTCGGGGGTCAGGGCGATGATGCGCTGCCGTGCGTCGACGGATCCGGCCCGGCGCTCCACGAGGCCGCGCTCCACCAGCCGGTCCACCCGCTTGGTCAGACCGCCGCTGGTGATCATGGTGTGATCGGCCAGGTCTCCGGCACGGCGCGCATAGGGAGTGCCCGAGCGGCGGAGCGCCGCCAGCACGTCGAAGTCCGCCTCGGTCAGGCCGTAGCGGGAGTACACCGCCGCCAGTTCGTCGGTGAGGATGCGGGCGAGCCGGTGCAGGCGCCCGATCACGCCCTGCGGGGACGGATCGAGGTCGGGGCGTTCCCGCCGCCACTCGGCCTGGATTCGTGCGACGCGGTCGGGGGCGGCATCCATAGGGGAAGGATATCTTGCCAGTAAGATAAACTCTCTTCCGTGGAAAATAAATTCGCGCGGATCGGCTGGATGCTGGTGACGGCGTTCGCGCCGATCGCCTGGGGGAGCAGCTACGTGGTGACCCGCCAGCTGCTGCCGCCCGAGTCGCCGCTGTGGGGCGGACTGCTGCGCGCGCTTCCGGCCGGGCTCATCCTGCTGCTGATCGCGCGCCGCCTGCCCACCGGGGCGTGGTGGTGGCGGTCGATGATCCTGGGCGCGTTGAACATGGGCGGCTTCTTCGTGCTGATCTACATCGCCGGTCAGCGACTGCCGTCCAGCCTGGCCGCGACGCTGATGTCGATATCCGCGGTCGTGATGACGCTGCTGGCCTGGGCGATGCTGCGCCAGCGTCCCCGGCTGATCGCGCTGATCGGCGCCGCGGTGGGGCTGGCCGGAGTGGCCGTCATGCTCGGGCTGGGCGGGGGTCCGGTTGACCCGTGGGGTGTGGCCGCGTCGCTCGGTGCGATGCTCGCATCCTCCTTCGGCTACATCCTCACCGCGCGCTGGGGCTCAGCGGTTCCCGCCGTGACGATGGCGTCCTGGCAGTTGGTGGGCGGCTCCGCGCTGCTCATCCCGTTCGCCATCGCCTTCGAGGGCCCCCCGCCCACGCTGACCCTCTCGTCCGCGGCGGGTTTCGCGTACCTTGCGGTGATCGCCACGGCCGTGGCCTACGTCGCCTGGTTCACCGGACTGCGCCGTCTGCCGGCCGGCGTGGTCGGCGTGGTGGGACTGCTGAACCCGGTCACCGGAGTCGTACTCGGCGTGGCGCTGGCCGGCGAAGTCTTCGGCCTCGCCCAGGGCGTCGGCCTCGTACTCGTGCTCGGCGGCATCGTGCTCGGCTCGTTGCCGCCCGTTCGCCGGCGTATCCGGCCTGCGCCGCTGGTCGCCCAGTCGCTCGCGACGGCGCCCATCGCGCTCGCGACTCCTCGCCGGTAGCCGCGCTCGCTGCCTTGGCTCTCGCCGGTAGCTGCCTTTGCTCCCTCCGCTCGCCTGTCGCGAAGTGCGGGGCGTGTCGGCGTGTCGTGACAGGTGAGCGGGGGTAAGGGGATGCCGCGCGGATCGGTGGGCGGCGGAGCGGGAGCTGCGACGCTCGCGGGGCGGGGCGGGGCGTGATGGGATGGGTGTCATGACCCGGGCTCTTCTCGTGATCGACATGCAACGCGCCTTCGACGACCTGGACTTCTGGGGCGCCACGACCAACCCGGACTGCGAGGCCAACGTCGCCGCACTGATCGACGCGTGGACGGGCGCGGGGGATCCGATCGTGGTGGTGCGCCACGATTCGACCTCGCCGCTCTCGCCGCTGCATCCGGGCAGCCCCGGCAACGCCCTGGTTGACCCGGTGGCGCGGGTCGAGCCGGCGCTGTCGGTGGCCAAGAGCGTCAACTCGGCGTTCTACGGCGAACCCGACCTGCAGGCGTGGCTGGGCGCACAGGCGATCCGCGAGCTGGTGATCTGCGGCATCCAGACCAACATGTGTGTGGAGACGACCGCGCGCATGGCCGGCAACCTCGGCTACGACGTGACCGTGGTGGTGGATGCCACCCGGACGTTCGACCTGCGAGCGGATGTCGCTGGCCTGGGCGTCGTGACCCGGACGGCTGCCGAGCTCATGGCCACCACCGCGCTGGACCTGCAGGCGGGCGGGTTCGCGAAGATCGCGACCACCGCCGAGCTGATCGGCGATAATCGAACATAATGCACGGTTCGCCCGCTTTCGATGTCGGAAGGCGGCGGTAGCGTTCCTCACGACATTGACCCACTAGAACATCTGTTCTAGCCTGTGGGAGTGAGGGCAGCTGTGCGGAGCGAGGTGCATCCCGAGGGCGATGTGGTCCGTCTGCGCGCCCAGCTCGAGCGGGTGCAGGGGCGGCGGCTGGATGCCCCGGTGCTGCCGGTGCACCCCGCCCTCGCCACCCTCCTGCCCGGAGGCGGCCTCCGGCCGGGATCCGCGTACTCGATCGCGCCGTCCTCATCGCTCCTGTTCGCCCTGCTCGCGCAGCCGTCTCAGACCGGGTCGTGGTGCGGTGTGGTCGGCATGCCGCAGCTGGGCACCGAGGCGGCGGAGCGACTGGGAGTGGACCTGACGCGCCTTGTGCTCATCCCCGATCCCGGATCCCGCTGGCTGGCCGTGACCGCCACCATCGCGGAGGTCCTTCCGGTCGTGGCCGTGCGTCCGTCCGGACGAGCCTCCGACGGTGACATCGCCCGTCTTGCCGCCCGGTTGCGCGACCGCGGTGCGGTTCTTCTCGTGCAGGGCCCGTGGGCGCAGGCCGAAGCATCCATCGGTGTCGCCGACCCCGGCTGGACCGGTCTGGGGCGGGGGCACGGCTATCTGGCCGGACGCGAGCTGACGGTGACGGTGACGAGCAGGCGCACGCCCGTTCCCCGGCGCGGGCGGATGCTGCTGCCGAACGTCGACGGCGCGCTCGTCCCGACGCGGCCACCGTCGGTGTCCTACGTGCCCCTCGAGGCGGTGGGCTGACATGCGCGCCGATGCTCCGGTCCGCAGCCTCGTGCTGTGGTTCCCGGACTGGCCGGTTACGGCACTGACCCGGGACGGCTCCCTGCCCGAACCCCTGGACGCCGCGCTGCCGATCGCGGTGATGGAGCACAACGCCGTCGTGGCGTGCTCGGCTTCGGCGCGCGCGGAGGGCGTGCGGCGCGGACAGCGTCGGCGCGATGCCCAGGCCCGGTGTCCGCGGCTGACGGTGGTCACCGCCGACCCGGTGCGCGATCATCGTGTCTTCGCGCCGATCGTCGCCGGAATCGAAGAGCGTGCACCCGGCGTGCAGATCGTGCGCCCGGGGCTGTGCGCCCTGCGCGCCCGCGGACCTGCCCGCTACTACGGCGGGGAGTCGGAGGCCGCGCGCGTGCTGCTGAGCGCTCTGCGGGACCTCGGACTGGAAGGCACCCGGGCGGGCATCGCGGACGGGCCGTTCACGGCGGAGCAGGCGGCGCGAATCGGCGCGACCGCCGCGGACCCGGTGTTCTTGGTGCCCTCCGGCGGGGCGGCGGGCTTCCTCGCGCCGCTGCCGATCGCGTCTCTGGAGGATCCGGAGATGGCCGGGCTTCTGGCCCGACTGGGTGTGCGGACGCTCGGGGATTTCGCCGCGATGGAGGCCGACCGGGTTCGCGAAAGGTTCGGGGAACGCGGCATCCGCCTGCACGAGCTGGCGGCAGGGCGCGACTCGCGCGCCGTCGAGCCGCGGGTCCCACCCCCCGAGCTGCACCGCGAGGTGGTGTTCGAACCGCCGCTGGAGATCGCCGAGCAGGTCGCGTTCGGTATGCGGATGGCCGCCGATGCGTTCATCGCGGGTCTGGGCGCCCTCGATCTGGTGTGCACCGAGCTGCGGGTCGAGCTGGCCGGGGATCGGGGTGAGCGCAGCGAGCGGGTCTGGCTGCATCCCGGATCCTTCGACGCGGCATCCGTCGTCGACCGGGTGCGGTGGCAGCTGGGGGAGGCGGCCGGCGAGATCGGCAGCGGAGTCGCCCGCGTGCGGATCGAGCCGGCGGCGGTGGATGCCGTATCCCACCACGCCCCCGCCATCTTCGGAGCGGGCACCGACGAACGGGTGCACCACGCGCTCTCGCGCGTGCAGGCGATGCTGGGGCATCGCGGAGTGCTGACCCCGGCGATCGGCGGCGGACGGTGGCTCGCCGAGCGTCAGGTGCTCGTTCCCTGGGGAGACCGGGTCGTGCTGGCCAAGGAGCGCGCACGACCCTGGCCGGGGAGCCTGCCCGATCCGCTGCCGGGAACGGTGTTCGCCACGCCCCTGCCCGTGGAGGTGTCCGCCGAGACCGGAGCGACGGTCGGCGTCGACGAGCGCGGGCGCGTCACCGATGCGCCGGCGATGCTGGTGGAGAGCGGGCGACGGCGGGGGATCGAAGCGTGGGCGGGGCCGTGGCCGGTCATCGAGCGGAGCTGGGATGCCGCGCGCTCCCGCCGCGCGCATCGGTTCCAGGTCGTGGACGCCGACCAGACCGCGTGGCTGCTGGTCTGCGAGAACGACCGCTGGACCGCCGAGGCCCGCTATGACTGAGACCCGTAGGCGCGCGATGACAGGGCCCCGCTGATGGGCTTCAACAACCCGTCCGTTCCCTGGTCGGAGATGGAGCGGCTGCTCAGCGACAAACGCCGCCCGGGCAGCCCGCCGGCGAACGCCGACGGGGGTGACAGCCCGGCATGGTCGCGCAAGCGCGGTCCGTACGTGTCGCAGCAGATCGCCCGGCCCGACGACCCGATTCCCTATGCGGAGCTGCATGCCCACTCGTCGTTCTCGTTCCTGGACGGCGCCTCCTCTCCCGAAGAGCTCGCCGAAGAGGCCGAGCGGCTGGGGCTGCATGCCCTCGCGATCACGGATCACGACGGCTTCTACGGCATCGTGCGGTTCGCCGAGGCCGCCGAGTCGCTTCAGGTCAAAACCGTCTTCGGGGCGGAGCTCTCCCTCGACCTGCTGAAACCGCAGAAAGGCGAGCCCGACCCGGCCGGGTCCCATCTGCTGGTCCTGGCCCGCGGAGAAGAGGGCTACCACCGCCTCGCGGCCGCGCTCACGCACGCGCAGCTGAACGGAGCCGAGAAGGGGCGGCCCGTCTACGACCTCGACGAGCTTGCCCAGCAGTCCGGTGAGGCCTGGGCGGTGCTGACCGGATGCCGCAAGGGCTCGGTGCGTCGCGCGCTCGCCGAGCGGGGACCGGATGCCGCGGCATCCGAGCTCGATCGGCTCGTGACCCTGTTCGGAGGGGATGCCGTGCACGTCGAGCTGATCGACCACGGCGGACCCCTCGACACCCGCGACAACGACCTGCTGGCGGCGATGGCCGCCGAGCGGGGACTGTCCGTGCTGGCCAGCAACAACGTGCACTACTCCGTGCCGCAGCGCCAGCAACTGGCTGCCGCGGTGGCTGCCGTGCGCGCCAACCGCGGCCTGGACGAGCTCGACGGGTGGCTTCCCGCGCACGACGGCGCGCATCTGCGCTCCGGCGCGGAGATGCACGAGCGCTTTCTGCGCTACCCCGGCGCGGTGGCGCGGACCGTGCAGCTCGCCGACGAACTCGCCTTTCCGCTGCGGCGGGCAAAGCCCGCCCTGCCCAAGCAGGAGGTGCCGCCCGGACATACGCCGATGTCGTGGCTGCGCCACCTGGTGTGGGAGGCGGTGCCCCGCAAGTATCCCGACCTGGCGCCGAAGGATCGCACGCGCATCGAGAAGGAACTCGGTGTCATCGAGATGAAGGACTTTCCCGGCTACTTCCTGATCGTGCACGGCATCGTGCAGGAGGCGCGGCGCCGCGGCATCCTGTGCCAGGGCCGTGGTTCGGCCGCCAACAGCGCCGTCTGCTACCTGCTGGATATCACGGCGGTCGACTCGATCGCCTATCAGCTGCCGTTCGAGCGGTTCCTCTCCTCGTTGCGCGATGAGGAGCCCGACATCGACGTGGACTTCGACTCGGACCGCCGCGAGGAGATCATCCAGTGGGTGTACGCCACCTACGGGCGGGAGCGGGCGGCGCAGGTCGCGAACGTCATCCAGTACCGGCCGAAGAACGCCGTGCGCGACATGGCCAAGGCGCTCGGACATTCGCCGGGACAGCAGGATGCCTGGTCCAAGCAGGTGGAAGGATGGGGCGCCTCGCTGGAGACCGGGCCGGACCACGACATCCCCGACCAGGTGATCGAGTACGCCACCGAGCTGCTGAAGGCGCCGCGGCATCTGGGCATCCACTCCGGCGGAATGGTGCTCACCGACCGTCCCGTCGGCGAGGTCGTGCCCATCGAGCACGCCCGCATGGAGAACCGCACGGTGATCCAGTGGGACAAGGACGACGCGGCCTGGATGGGACTGGTGAAGTTCGACCTGCTCGGCCTGGGGATGCTGGCCGCCCTGCAGTACTGCTTCGACCTGATCGACGAGGCGACGGGGGAGCGGTGGGAGCTGGCGACCATCCCCAAGGAGGAGAAGGCGGTCTACGACATGCTGTGCCGCGCCGATTCGATCGGCGTGTTCCAGGTCGAATCCCGCGCGCAGATGGGACTGCTGCCGCGCCTGCAGCCGCGGAAGTTCTACGACCTCGTCATCGAGATCGCGCTCATCCGGCCCGGTCCGATTCAGGGCGGCGCGGTGCATCCGTTCGTGCGGCGCAAGCTCGGCTACGAGGAGGTCACCTATCCGCATCCCAAGCTCAAGCCGGTGCTGGAGCGCACGCTCGGAATCCCGGTGTTCCAGGAGCAGCTGATGCAGATGGCCATGGCCGTGGGCGAATGCTCGGGGGAGGATGCCGATCTGCTGCGTCGTGCGATGGGCTCCAAACGCGGGGTGGAGCGCATCGAGTCGCTGAAGGAGAAGCTGTACGCCGGCATGGCGAAGAACGATCTGGTGGGGGAGGCGGCCGACGCCATCTACGCGAAGATCCAGGCGTTCGCGAACTTCGGCTTCGCCGAGTCCCACTCGCTGTCGTTCGGACTGCTGGTCTACGCCAGCTCGTGGATCAAGCTGCACTACCCCGCGGCTTTCCTGGCGGGGCTGCTGCGTGCCCAGCCGATGGGCTTCTACTCACCCGCGACCCTCAGCGCCGACGCGCGGCGCCATGGGGTTGAGGTGCGTCGACCCGATCTGCTGCGTTCGGGTTCGCAGGCCGTGCTCGAGCCGGTGGACGTCGAGGGGGCGGCCACCGGCGGCTCGGCCGAGGGATCCGGTGGTCGAGTAGCTGCCGGCGCAGCCGGCGTATCGAGACCCGGAGGCGACGCCGACCGCCCCGCACCACCGACGGGGCTCGACGCCTGCACCCACCGCGTGCAGCCGCCGGTCGGGCTGTTCGACCGGAACGAACCCGACGAGTCCGCCGCGCACCGCCGCGACGGCCGGTTCGCGGTGCGGCTCGGGCTGGCCGCGGTCAAGGGCATCGGCGAGGCGGTCGCGGACCGGATCGTCGCCGAACGCGATCGCGGCGGCGCCTACCGGGACCTGCGCGATCTGGTGCGGCGGGCGGGGGTCACCCAGGCGCACCTGGAGGCGCTGGCCACCGCGGGGGCCTTCGACTGCCTCGGGCTCAGTCGGCGGGAGGCGATCTGGCTCGCCGGCTCCGCGGCGCTGGACCGCGCCGAATTCCTGCCCGACTCGGTGACCTCGGTGCAGCCGCCGCTGTTCACCGACCCGACCAGCTACGAGCAGCTCGCCAGCGACCTGTGGGCGACTGGCATCTCCACCGATGATCACCCGATGACGCACTACCGCGCGGGTCTGGATGCGCGGGGCGTGCTCACCTCAAACGAGCTGCGCGAGCACGAGGCCGAGCGCCGGGTGGAGGTCGCGGGGCTGGTCACCCACCGGCAGCGGCCGGCGACAGCATCCGGAATCACGTTCATGAACCTCGAGGACGAGCACGGCCTGGTCAACGTGATCTGCTCGGTCGGAGTGTGGAACAGGTATCGCCGCGTCGTCCGTGACGCCCCGGCGTTGATCGTGCGGGGGATGCTGGAGCGCTCCGTCGAGGGAGTCACCAACCTCGTCGCCGACCGGTTCGAGGACCTGCGCGTCGGAGTCGAGCATCGTTCCCGCGACTTCCGGTGAGGGGAGCGGCCTGCGAGGTTCACCATCCTTGACATGTGACCATTAGGTCACCTATTCTCGTCGCGTGACCGACGATCTCGTTTTCCGTGCGCTGAGTGACCCGACCCGCCGGGTTCTCCTCGATGCCCTGTTCGCCCAGGACGGGCAGACGCTGGGCGAGCTCGAGGCCGGCCAGGAGATGACCCGCTTCGGTGTCATGAAACACCTCAAGGTGCTCGAGGAGGCGGGACTCGTCGTCAGCCGCCGGAGTGGGCGGCAGAAGCTGCACTTCTTGAATCCGGTGCCCATTCGACTGATCCACGATCGCTGGATCAGCAAGTACACGCAGCCGCACGCTTCGGCGTTGGTCGAGCTCAAGAACGAACTGGAGGGATCCGCATGATGGACGAGCGCGAAGGAACCGACGTGGCGCCGCGGCTCACGGACGCCGACGTCCAGAGCGTCAGCACGACCACCCAGCACGTCTACCGGGTCGAGATCGAGGCGACGGCCGCACGCATCTGGACGGCGATCACGGACCCGGAGTGGACGGTGCGCTACGGGTACAGGGGTGCGGTCCAGATGGAGCACCGCGTGGGGGGCGAGTACACGGTGCATAAGCCGGAGGGTCTGCGGATCCAGGGTGACGAGGGGCCGCTTCCGGCGCCGGAGGTGCTCATCACAGGAGTCGTGACCGTGTACGACCCGCCACGGCGGCTGAGCGTTCTGATGCGCTTTCTCGTCGACAGCGAGGCCTCAGCGGAGCCGGCCACGCATGTGCGCTACGAGGTGGATCAGCTCTCCGCCACCCGGTGCTCGCTGACGATCGTGCACGATGTCGAGGGGGCACCCCGACTGGCCGCCGTCGTGAGCGGTGAACTGCGTGACCGCGGCGCGGGGGGCGGGCATCCGTTCCTGCTGCGGGAGCTCAAGCGGCTCCTGGAGAGTCAAGACGATGTCCGATGAGAGCACGCACACCGATTCGACGTCGCAGATAGCCCCGCACCGGTGGAGGGCGCTTGCGCTCCTGGCCAGCATGCAGTTCCTTCTCGTGGTGGATCTGACTGTCGTCAACATCGCGCTGCCGCGCATCGGGTCAGACCTCGACCTCGACCCGTCCGGCCTGGTCTGGGTCGTCGACGCGTATGCCCTCACCGCAGGGGGACTGCTGCTTCTGGGTGGCCGAATCGCCGACCTGGTAGGACGACGACGCATCTTCCTCATCGGCGTGACCGTGTTCGCTGCCGGCTCGCTGCTGGCAGGTGTCGCTCCGGCAGCCGGATGGCTCGTCGCCGGCCGGGTGCTGCAGGGCGTCGGCGACGCGCTCGCCGCTCCGGCGGCTCTCGCGCTGATCGTCGTTCTCTTTCCCGACGGTTCGGAGCGGGCGAAGGCGATCGGCGTCTGGGGTGCGCTGGCGGGAATCGGCGGCGTCACAGGCACCGTCATCTCGGGAGTGCTGACTCAGTTCGCGTCGTGGCGCCTGGTCTTCCTGATCGCGCTCCCCGTAGCCGTTACGGTTCTCGCGCTGCTGCCGCGCGTCGTCGTCGGTGAGAGTCGGATGCGGAGCGCAGTCCCGCCGCGATTCACCGGCGTCGCGGCGGGTACCGTGGGGCTCGCGTCGATCGTGTTCGGCCTGGTGCAGGCGTCCACCGAGGACTGGTCATCGCCGAGCGTCTTCCTGCCGCTGATCGCGGGGGCGGTGCTGGTGGGGGTGATGGTGCTCATCGAGCGTCGGAGCCCGGCTCCCGTCATCCCCCTTCGGTTCTTCACCGATCGTGTGCGTCTCACGGCCAACGCGGTCACTCTGGTCAACGCGGGCGCGTTCGTCTCGTACCTCTTCGTACTCAGCCTCTATGTGCAGCGAACGCTCGATTACTCGGCGCTCCAAGCCGGGCTCGCCTATATCCCCATCGGTCTCGCGATCGGAGCCGGTCTCGTGGCGGCGAACGCCGCATTGCCCAGAATCGGGCTGCGCACCACGTTCGCCCTGGGCTGCGCGGTGACGGCGATCGGTCTCGTGGTGACGGTGCTGAGCCTCGGTGCCGATGCCGCGTACGTGAGGGATGTGCTCCCGAGCATGGTGATCGTCGGGCTCGGCCAGGGCATTCTTCTGCCGACCATGACCAACGCGGCACTCGTGAGAGTCGACGGCCAGGATGCAGGCCTCGCCTCGGGGGTCCAGGTGACGATGAGTCATCTGGGCGGCGCCCTCGGACTCGCTGTTCTGATCACTGCCGCGGCACGGCGCAGCAACGCCGAAATCACCGATGGTGCTGCTGCCGACGGCGCTCTGTTGGCCGGCTATGCCACTGCGCTGAGCATTGCAGCAGTGGCGATGCTGACAGCATCCGTCGCCGTCCTGTTGCTCGCCGGCCCGGGAAAAAGGCGCGTCGCAGCGACGTGATGAGATGGGGCGGATGTGAGTGAGTACCCGCGTGCGCGAAAGGTCGTCGTGTGCGAGTTGGTGTGGGTTCTGGCCGGATAGTGACATCGAGCCGTTCGCGTCCGTGATCAACGCGGTTCCGAAGCACGTGGCGACGTCCGCCCCGCTCGAGCCGCCGCCGCTTCGCGTTACCCCGTACCGAGCGTCATCTCCCCACAGGCTGCCTGATTCTCGACAGTCGCGTCGCCGGGTGACCGTTGTTCAGTCGTCGACCTCCCGGTTGGGCTGGGTCTGCACGGGGACTGGCGTGCTGCCGTGCGCGCCGGAGGGATCGCGCCGGTCACAGGCCTTCGCGGAGGAGGTCGTCGAACGGCGCGATCGGGATGATGCCGTTCGCGGCGGCGGCGAGGAGCGGATCTTCGGTGATCAGCACGTCGGCCTGCAGGGAGGCGACGGCGAGGTACTCGGCGGGCGCGGTGTCGTCCAGACCGAGCCGCGTGGCGATCTTCCACGCCACGCCCCGGGACACGCGGTCGCCGAGCAGGCGGATCTTCAGCGAGGCGAGCTGTTCGAGCTGCCCGCGCGCGCTGCGCTCTTCGAGGGTGCCGTCGCGCACCTCGGCGTACAGCAGTGACAGCACGTCCGATCGCAGTGCGGCCGGGCCGACGAGCTTGTGCCGGTCGCCGATCGCGGCGTCTTCGCGGATGATGCGCAGCGCTGTGGGTGCGTCGATGCCGTATCTCGTCATCCGTCCATCGTGGCACCGGGGTCCGACGCCCGTCAGTTCCACATCGGCCCGCCGGGGCAGGCGTACGCTGTGGCCATGTCCCTGCGTCACGCATGGTCGGTCCTCCGATGAAGGCCGTGGTGTACGACCGTTATGGGCCGCCGGAGATGCTCCGCACCGCGGACATCCCCGTTCCGAGGCCGCGCGCGGGACAGATGCTCGTGCGGGTCGTCGCGACGTCGGTGAACCTCAGCGATTGGGAGGGGCTGCACGGGTCTCCCGCGTACGCGCGCTTCGGTGGACTGTTCGCGCCGCGCCGACGGATCCTCGGTTCCGATATCGCGGGCGTCGTCCACGCCCTTGGTGTCGGCGTCACCGGGTTCCGCGTCGGCGACCAGGTGTACGGCGACAACCTGCAGTTGATGGGCGGGTTCGCGGAGTACGCCGTGGCAGACGCGGCGATGTTCGCGATCAAGCCTGCCGAGCTGTCGTTCGCGCAGGCATCGACGCTGCCGCAGTCCGGGGCGATCGCGGTGCAGGCCGTCGCGAGGGCGCAGCCGGGCGGGCGGATGCTGGTCAACGGCGCGGGCGGCGGAACCGGCGCGTTCGCGCTCCAGCTCGCCACCGCGGCCGGGCTCGATGTGACCGGTGTCGACAATGCCGGAAAGCTCGACTTCATGAGGTCGCTCGGTGCCGCGGAGGTCATCGACTATCGCGCTGAGGATTTCACCCGGCGTGGACCCTATGACCTGATCGTCGACCTGGTCGCCCGGCGTTCGGTGTTCGCGTACCGCCGCGCCCTCGCCGCAGGTGGGACATACCTGATCGTCGGCGGGACCATGCGCGCGCTCCTGCGCGTGGTCACGATCGGGGCGGTGATCGGGGCGGTGACAGGACGGCGCCTCAGGGTACTCGCGGTGAAGCCGGGACCGGCGCACTTCACGCCGCTCGCGGAGCGGTGCGTCGCGGGCGATGTGCGCATCCCCATCGATCGGATGTTCTCCCTCGACGAGGTGCCGCAGGCGCTGGCCCACGTCGGAGAGGGGCGGGCGCTCGGCAAGGTCGTCATCGCCGTCGATCCTCGGTTCGAATGAGAACCGGCAGGACAGTGAGCTCCAGCTCGGGTCCGTCGGCGCTGCGCGGGCGCGAGGCGATGCCGTGGGTCAGCTGCGGACCGCGGGGCGCCGGATGACGGACTCCAGGGCGGAGGGCTCGAGCACCGTGTCGCTCGCGATCAGGGCGAGGCCGATGACACCCGCCAGCGACCCGAGGGTGGAGCGCGCGACGATGAGATCGCGAGTGACCAGCGGTGTGGCGCGCTGATAGATCCGTTCGCGGATGCCGGCCATCAGGATCTCGTCGCACTCGGCCAGGAGCCCGGAGAGGGCGATTGCGCGCGGGTTGAGGATGCTGACGAGGTCGGCGATGGCGTCGCCGATTACGCGCCCGGCTGCGCGTACCTTGCGGACGGTCTCGATGTCGCCGCGCGCGACGAGGTCGACGATGTCGCGCACCCCTGAGGTGCGGATGCCGATGGCGGCGAGTTCGCGCTGCAGCGCCCAGCCGCCCGCATAGGCCTCGACGCAGTCGAAGCTGCCGCAGCGGCACTCCCGCGGCTCGGGGTCGGTGATGACGGCGCGCGTGTGACCGATGTCACCGGCGGCGCCTTTGTCGCCGCGGATGATCTGTCCGTTGAAGACCAGCCCTGCCCCGATGCCCGTGCCGAGCTTGAGGCCGATGACGTTGTCGAGACGGCGGACGCGGGCCTCGGCGACGGCCCGGGCGTTGGCGTCGTTCTCCACGATGACGGGGGCGGTGGAGAAGGGGGCGAACCACTCCGCGATGTCGAATCCGTCCCACCCGCTCATGATGGGCGGGTTGACGACGCGGTGCGCGGCGAACTCGACGGGACCGGGGACTCCCACCGCGATCGCCCAGATCTCGGCGACATCGGGCAGTTCGCTGAAGGCTTCGAGTACAGCTGAGAGGACCGCTTCCGGGCCCTCCCACACATCGATGCTGCGCTCGACGGATGCCAGGGCCGCGCCGGTGAGGTCGCAGACCGCGGCGGTGAAGCCGGTGGCGCCGATGTCGGCGCAGAGGATCGCCGCCCGGTCGGCGCGGAACTCGAACCTGCTGGAGGGGCGGCCGCCGGTGGACTCGCCTCCCTCGATGGGGGTGAGCAGGCTCGCCGCAGTCAGGGCGTTGAGGCGGTGATTCACGGTCGATCGGGAGAGGCCGGACAACGTCATCACGTCCGTGCGGCTCAGCGCTCCCCGCTCGCGGAACAACGCGAGGATGTCACTCTCGTGGGAACCGACCTCCATGTCAGCCGCCTTCCTCTGTCGTGGCTTACGCCCACTCTAGTGAATGGATGACGGAAAGTGTGCAGACTTTTGTGTTGACCAAACACGAAAGCATGAGTACATTGAGGTGATCGGCACGCAGTGGTGCCCCTAACCTCGAAGGACACTGATGTTCAGCACAGCTCCTCGGCGCCGACTGGTTCTCCTGGCCGCGCCTGTTGCGGTCCTTGCGCTCGCTCTCGCCGGATGCTCGTCGAGCCCCAGCGCAGACTCGACCTCCGGAGACGGCGCGACCAAGATCGCCGCGGTCATCAAGGGACTCGACAATCCGTTCTTCCAAGCGATGGAGGACGGCATCACCGAGACCGCCGAAGCCGCCGGAGTCGATGTCACCGTGCAGGCCGCGGCTGACATCGGCGACACCACCGGTCAGGCCGACAAGCTCACGACGCTGTCCGGCCAGGACTTCGGCTGCTTCATCGTCAACCCGATCAGCGGCACCAACCTGGTGCAGTCGCTCGCGCCGATCGCGGCCGCGGGCAAGCCGATCATCAACATCGACCAGCCGATCGACGAGGATGCCGCGGAAGCCGCGGACATCACCCCGGCGACCTATATCGGCACGGACAACGAGGCCGCCGGCGAAAAGGCGGGCGACTACATCGCGAGCCTGGTCGACGCGGGCGGGGAAGTGGCCATCATCGGCGGCATCTCCGGCGACGTGACCAGCGCCGCTCGCGTGGACGGGTTCAAGGACGCCGTCGACGGCGCGCTCGAGATCGTGCAGGAGGATGCGGCGGACTGGAAGCGCGAGATCGCGCTCACCAAGGCGACCGACATCATCGCCGCCAATCCCGACATCGTCGCCTTCTTCGCCGCGAACGACGACATGGGCCTGGGCATCGTCAAGGCCGTGGAGAACAGCGGCAAGACCGGGGAGATCGTCGTGGTCAGCGTCGACGGCAACCAGGACGCGCTCGAGTCCGTCGAGGCCGGCGGGCTCGCGGCCACGGTCGCGCAGTACCCGTACGCGATCGGCTCGCTCGGCGTGCAGGCCTGCCAGGTGGCACTGGATGGCGGGGATCTTCCCGACGACATCGAGTCGCCCACCGCCCTCGTCAACGCCGACAACGCCGCGGACGCGATCGCGAGCTTCCCGCAGCCGTTCGAAGGCTTCGACAACCCACTCGCCGACCAGCTCGACGAATGAGGCCTCCCGCGCATCTGGGCCGCACGCTTCGCCCGGATGCGCGGGACAGCCCGCCACCACTCCGTCACACTTCCCGAAGAGACAGGCATGCCGTGACCACGCCATTGAAGACGACGACCATCGAGGTCCCTCCCAAAGGGCTCCGCACGGTCGCGAACGACGCCAAGCATCTGAGCTTCTGGGCCGAGAACGCCGCTCCGGTGGGGCTGGTCCTGCTGGTGATCGTGTTCGCGACCCTCAGTCCCACCTTCCTCACCCTCGGCAACATCCAGGCGATGCTGATCGCCGCCGCCATCCTGATCATCCTCGCCGTCGCCCAGTCGTACGTGATCACCACGGGCGGGATCGACCTGTCGATCTCGGCGACGATGACGCTCGGGGCGGTCGGGTTCGGCCTCTCCTGGCAGGCCGGCCTCGGGTTCTGGCTGTCCGCCCTGATCGCGATCGCCTCGTCTGGGCTCGTCGGCCTCGTCAACGGGCTGCTCATCGCGAAGGGCAAGGTGACCGACTTCATCGCGACGCTCGGAACCCTCTCGGTCGCCACCGGGCTGGCGCTCATCCTCACCAGCGGAAAGCCCATCTCCATCACCAGCCTCGACCTGCTGTGGCTGACCACGGGGACAGTCTGGATCTTCGGGTACCCGTTCCTCATTGCCGCCGTGATCGCCGTGATCTCCTGGTTCGTGATGTTCCGCACCCGCTTCGGCCTGCACGTGCAGGCCGTCGGCGGAAGCGAAGAGGCTGCGGTCGCCAACGGCGTCAACGCGCAACGGGTGCGCATCGCCGTGTACCTGATGGCCGCGATGCTCGCCGGCCTCGCCGCCATCCTCCTCGTCGCCCGCGTCGGTGCCGCCGAGCCGGCCATCAACACCGGCTATCTGCTCAACTCGATCGCCGCCGTGGTGCTCGGCGGCGTCGCCCTCACCGGCGGGCGCGGCAAAATCGTCGGCCCGGTGCTGGGCGCGCTGCTGCTGACCGCGCTCACCAACGGGCTCACGCTGCTCGGGGTCTCCCAGTTCTACCAGCCGCTCGCCGTCGGACTCGTCGTCGTCCTCGCGGCCCTTCTCACGAGGTTCCAGAACAAATGACCAACGAAACCGCGGTCGGGAACGACAAGGTCTTCACCGCCGCCAACATCACCAAGTCCTTCGGCGGGGTGCATGCTCTGCGCGGAGCATTCATCACGATGCGCTGTGGCGAGGTCACCGCCCTCATCGGCGACAACGGCGCGGGCAAGTCCACGCTCGTCCGATGCATGTCCGGCATCCACCGCCCCGATTCGGGCACGATCACCCTCAACGGCGAACAGGTGCATTTCGACAGCCCACTCGCCGCGCGCGAGCACGGCATCGAGACCGTGCAGCAGAATCTCGCGCTCGTGGAGGATCTCACCGTGTGGCAGAACTTCTTCCTCGGGCGGGAGAAGACCCGGGGGTTCGGGCCGTTCCAGTTCCTCGACCGCAAGGCCATGCGCGCGACCGCGCAGGAGCTCGTCTCCGACCTGGCGGTGAACGTCCCGCCGGTCACCGCCCGGGTGCGGCGCCTGTCCGGCGGTCAGCGTCAGGCGGTCTCGATCGCGCGCGCGGCAGGCTGGGGCGGGTCGATCGTCATCATGGACGAGCCCACGGCCGCTCTCGGGGTGCAGGAGACCGCCCGCGTCGAGAGCATCATCCGCAAGCTCAAGGAGCAGGGCGTCGCCGTGCTGCTGATCAGCCACAACTTCGACCAGGTGCTTCGGCTGTCCGAGCACGTGTGGGTCATGCGCGGCGGACTCACCGTCGCCGAGCGGCGTGCCGCAGACACCGACGGCGACGAGCTGGTCGCGCTGATCACCGGTGCCAAGGCGGCCTGATCGCCATCCGTTCGCCCGCCGTCCGACCACCATCCGCAGAAGGAATCCCACCTATGCCCATCAATTCGCTCGGCGTGCACGCGCTCGTCTTCTCCGGAGGGACCACCCCCGACGAGATGACGCGGATCATCGATCAGACCGCCGCGGCGGGCTACGACATCCTCGAACTGTCTTTGCACGATGCGGCCCGCCTGGACGTCGCGGACGCGCGGAAGAAACTGGATGCTGCGGGCCTGGGCATCGTCTGCTCCCGAGGTCTCGCGTTCGAGGCGGATGTCTCGAGCGACGACCCCGAGGTGGTGGCGCGCGGTGCGAAGCTGCTGCAGGACTCGCTGCAGGTGACGCACGACCTCGGCGGCACGCACTTCACCGGCGCGCTCTACAGCGCGCTCGGCAAGTACGGTCACGCCCTGACGGCGGCGGGTCGCGCGAACGTCGTCTCGACCCTCAAGGACCTCGCAGTGGAAGCCCAGGGCAAGGGCATGACGCTGGGCCTGGAGGTCTGCAACCGGTACGAGACGAACGTGATCAACACCGCGGCGGACGCCATGCGCCTTGCCGACGACATCGGGTGCGACAACGTCGTGATCCACCTGGATACGTACCACATGAACATCGAGGAGGATGATTTCAGCCGGTCGGTGCGCCTGGTCGGAGACCGCCTCGGCTACGTGCACATCGGCGAGAATCACCGCGGATTCCTCGGCAGCGGCCACCTCGACTTCACGGAGTTCTTCCACGCGCTGGCCGACATCGCTTACGCGGGTCCGATAACGTTCGAGTCGTTCTCGTCGGCTGTCGTCTCACCCACGCTCTCGAACGACCTCGCCATCTGGCGCGACCTCTGGAACGACGGTCCCGCCCTCGCGCGGCATGCGCGTGCCTTCATGACGAATCACCTCGAGGCGCAGCGTGTCTGAGCAGGGGAGTGGCTTCGCTGTGGCGGGTCCGCCGGGGCACGTGCTCGACAAACTGGTGCGCCGGATCGAGAACGCGGTCATTCCCGGTGCCCGCTATCTGCTGGGTGTGACCGGCAGCCCGGGCAGCGGCAAGACGACGCTCGCCGTTGCGCTCGTCTCGCGCATCAACGAGCGGCGTCCGGGGACCGCGGTGCACCTGCCGATGGACGGATTCCACCTCGCCAACGCGACGCTCGACAGGCTAGGCATCCACGATCGCAAGGGCGCCATCGAGACGTTCGACGGGTGGGGGTTCGTCGCGCTTCTCGACCGGGTAGGTACTGAGACGGACCACACCGTGTACGCGCCGTGCTTCACGCGCGCGGTCGACGAGGGTGTGGCCGGCGCGATCGCGGTTGAACCGCACGCGACGACCGTCGTCGTGGAGGGCAACTACCTGCTGGCAGATCGGATGCCGTGGTCCGGCGTCCGGGATCGCCTCGATGCCGTCTGGTTCTGCGCGACACCGGCGGAGGAGCGCGAGGCTCGTCTCGTAGACCGGCACACGCGGCACGGCCGGAGTGTCGAGGCGGCGACAGCGTGGGCCCGGGAGGTGGATGGCGCGAATGCCGTGCTGATCGAGGCTTCGCGCAATCGAGCCGACCTCGTGCTGTCGGGGGTGACGGGATTGCCGCTGGCGGCGTCGAGCGAGATCAGAGGGCTTTAGACACCCGGCGACGTGCGCAGGGGTGTCGGGTCGGTTTCAGACCCGGTGCGTCTCATATGCCCACATCGCCGCCTCGACGCGGTTGCGGGCACCGAGCTTGAGCAGGATGCTCGCCAGGTGCGCCTTCACGGTGCCGAGACTGACGAACAGATCGGCGGCGATCTCGGCGTTGGTGCGGCCGCGGGCGACGGCGCTCAGCACCTGCTCTTCGCGTGGGGTCAGCGGTTCGCTCGGGGTGGCGGCAGAAGCCCGGGGCGCGGCATCCGCGAACGCCGCCAGCAGTCGCACCGTGACAGCCGGATCGATCAGCGCGTCACCGGCGGCGGCCGCTCGCACCGCATCGGCCAGCAGAACCGGCCCGGCGTCCTTGAGCAGGAAGCCGTGCGCGCCGGCCTTCAGCGCCGCGTGCACGTACTCGTCGAGGTCGAAGGTCGTGATCACGACGATCGCGAGCGGATCCCGAACGGCAGGGCCGGCCAACTGGCGGGTGGCCTCGATGCCGTCGAGGTCGGGCATCCGGATGTCGAACAGTCCGACGTCGGGTCGCAGTTCGCCGGCCAGGCGCACCGCCTCCCGGCCCGTCGTCGCTTCGCCGACGACGGCGATGTCGGGCTGCGCGTCCAGGATCAGGCGCAGGCCGGTGCGCACGACTGGCTGGTCGTCGGCGATCAGTACCCGGATCATCGGGTGGCGCTCGCCGTGGGCAGATCCGCCGTCACGGTCCAGCCGCCGTCGGGGTCGGGGCCGGCGATGCAGGTGCCGCCCAGCAGGGCGGCGCGCTCCTTCATCCCCTCGATGCCGAATCCGGAGCCGGCAGCGGAGGCGGGCAGGCCATCGTCATGGATTCGGATGCCGATGCGGTCGGTGCTCGCGGTGACCGTGAGTTCGATCAGGGAGGCCCGCTGCGCGTGGCGGCGGGCGTTGGTGACCGACTCCTGCGCGATCCGGTAGGCCGCGTTCAGCGCGGTTGCCGTCGCGGAGTCGAGCTCGCCGTGGAGGGCGAGGGTCACGGGTGGCTCGCCGTCGCCATTGGCCAGCGCACGCAGCTCGGCGACTCCGGCGGTGGGGGAGCGGTGTGCCGGGGTGTCGTCGCGGAGGACGCGCACCATCGATCGCATCTCCCGCAGGCTCTGGCTGGCTTCATCTTCGATGACGCGCAGAGCCTCGTGCGCGGCGGCCGGGTCGGTGCCCGCCGTGATCAGGCCCGCCTGGGCGCGCAGGAGGATGGCCGAGACGTGGTGGGCGACGGTGTCGTGCAGATCGCGCGCGAGGTGCTCGCGCTCCTCGAGGCGCACCTGCGCAAGGCGCTGCAGGCGGGCGGCGGCGCGGTAGCGCATGGCCGCGCCGAGTGAGACGCAGACGGCGACGACGGCGATGCCGCCGATCACGTTCTGCAGATCCGCGGCATCCGCCAGGAAGGTGCGCACCATGCTGAGGAGGATGACGGTTCCGCCGGCGAACAGGTGCCGGCCCGACCCCCACCGCACGAGGGCGTAGATGAGCACGAGCATCGCGACGAGCGCGTAGCTGTCGGTGGGGCGCACTCCGGCGATCTGGCGGACCGTGTCCATCACCACAAGCGCGCCGAATGCGAGGACCACCATCGGCCCCGGGTGGGTGCGCCGCCACAGCAGGGTGGCGATGAGTCCGAGCTCGAAGACTAACGTGGGCCAGCGCCAGGGCAGATCGGGGCGGAGGAGGGCTTCGAGCAGCGCCCCGAGCGCCAGGATGCCGACCAGCGCCCAGTCCCGCCAGACCCGGGCGGGCGCGCCGGGCGCCGCCGGAAAGTCCCAGGCTCTGCGCAGGATGCGGGTCACGGCTGAATCCTATGAGGTGGGGCGTCGGCGGATGATCCACTCCGCGACGGCGAGGTTGAGAATCCACCCCGCCGTCATTGTGATCGTCTTGGCCGTCGCATCCTGCGCACCGACTGCCAGCACCCACGGCAGTGTGGTGAACACCTGCGTGCCTGCGGCGATGCCGATGGCGTACGCCCGGATCATCCAGGCACGATGCATGGCGAACTCGCGCCGTAGGACCGTCGCGACTCCCAGCGCGATCGCGGCGACCATGCCGAGGCCGAACACCCACCGTACGAGGGGCAGCAGGCCACCGTCAGTCGCGGGGAGCGCGTAGAACGCCGTCATCCACAAGCCTGATAGGGCGGCGACCAAGCCCATCGGGATCAGGATCCGTCCGCTGAGGCGGTGCCATCGTGGATGCCGACGGCGGAAGCTCGTCTGAAACTGGAAGGCGCCGAGCAGGCAGTAGGTGGTCGAGCCGACGATGTGAAGGATCACCGGCAACGGCATCCCGACGAAGCGGGCGTTGTCGGGGGTGAGTTCCACGCCGGTCGCGAGGGACGCCACGCGGGAGGCCCCGGCAACCACGGGGACGAGGCTGAGAGCGATCAGCCCGAGGGGAATGAGCCAGTCACGGGTGTTTCTGACTCGGGTGGTGCGGGCGAGGGTCTCGGTCATGCCTTGATCATCCCGGTGCCGGACGAAACCCACATCGGCCGAACGGCCAGTATTGAGGCGGCCGCTTCGTCGGGGAGCCTGCGGCATTCGGCTAAACTGACCCGGCCAGCCTCTGTAGCTCAATGGAAGAGCAGTTCCGTCCTAAGGAAACGGTTGGGGGTTCGAGTCCCTCCAGGGGCACAGTCTTTTTTTGCCTCTGACCAGGGAGTTCTTCCGTGGTCAGACCACGCAAAGGGCGTTTTTGCCCGCTTTTTGCCCGCGAACTGTTCGTCGAGGCCTGTTTTCAGCGGTTGCTCGATGTTGGTGGACTCCTCCCAGTCCCGCATGATTCCGCGGTTTTTGCCGGTTTGGGTCGGATTGAGCATTATGCTCAGTCGTGTTCGAGTCCCTCCAGGGACACAGTCGTTGTTTGGTCTGACAAGGGATTCTCCTGAGGTCAGACCAGAGGAAATGCCGCTTGGCCTTCGACTCCTCCGACGCGAGGTCCGACACCCAGTCCCGGACTTCAGAGCGCCGCATCGACGAGATCTCCCTGTCCGCCCATACCGGAGCAACATGGTCTTCCACGCCCGCTCCAGCGTCATGTAGTATGCGGGCTTCGACATCGGCGGCCGGTTGGACCGCAACCCAACTGCCCCCGAGCATCCGGACCGGAACCCGCCACGAGGACGGGTCGATGTACTCGCCCTTCGAGTTCGATACCGGGACCATCGAGAGGTACAGCTTCGCGTCGCGCATCGTCGTGAAGCTGCGTTTCTCCGCGTCGGTGCGATCAGGCTTGCGATGGCGCACGCGGTAGCGACGGCCCTTCGCCGTATCGTACGGAGTGATCGTGCCCATGTCGACCTCGCTAAATGTCAACTCGTTCGGTCAGTGTTAGCCGAGTGTCGGACATGAAGAGGACATCGTCCACCGCGCTCGGATGTGCTGCAGGACGATGCTCGCGAATGACTTCAAGTGTCCAGACGGGAGCGACTGGGCCGCGATGGGCGACAGGTTTCCGGGCACGCGCCAGATCTGATCAAATACGGCCGACCATGCGGACGCTTTGCACTGCGATTATGACTAATGGCAGCAGACTCGAACTATCTCGGCCACCCGGCGGCGGCGCTGGTTAATGGGGGTGGGAGATCAGCGAGCGGCGCCAGCTCCACTCCACGCGGCGGGAACCAACACCCACAGCAACTCGACGCCGAGCTCGCTGCGCCATTGGTGCGGTTCGCGGCCATCGAAGGTGATCGAGTCTCCTGCCCGCAGATCAAGCTGTCCGTCGCTGAAGAACACAGTGACAGCGCCGCTCAAAACGTGAAGCAATTCGGCGTCGGCATTGATCGTGTACAGCTCGTCCCCCCCGTTGCCACCCGGCGATACGGATGATCGGATGACCTGGAAGCGGGCATTGTGGCGAGGGCTGAGCAAGTGTTCGACCGCATCGATTCCGCCTAAGTTGATGCGCGGAGCATCATCGGCTCGGACGAGCTGAGAATCGGTAGCCGAGAAGACATCACCGATCGAGATTCCTACTACGTCGCAGATAGCAACAAGCGTCGACACGCTGGGTGACGTTAGATCGCGCTCGACGCGGCTGAGGAAGCCTTTTGTCAACCCTGTGCTCTCCGCTACCTGAAGGATGGTCAGCGAGCGCATCTGGCGCGCGGCCCTCAAACGGCTACCGATCGCCGCCCGCGGCGAGGCAGCTTCAATGGGTAACGCGCGCACGATATCCCTCCAAGCGATGCTGCTCTACCTGAGACGAAGTGACGACGCCCGTGAAGTCCGCAGGCTCAGTGAGAGATTACCGGATTCTCGTGTGGGCGCCGCCAGACGTATGACCCGGTGACTTGGCGTTTATAGCGGCAAGCGAGTGTTCTCGTCCGTAGAAGCCTGCGAAATGTAATACGCCGGAAACGTCTCGGTGACGCTGGACCGAGTTTAGTAATGAAATACTTCGGTTACTAATCAGGCAACCCCGTTCCGGCCGACGCCAAGCGCGTGTCTTGTTCGAGGTCGCTCCGTGGCAGCGCGCGGACCGTGGCCGTAGTTACAACGACATGGTCCGGTCTAACGCGGGCAAATCTCACTCTCCGTTAAAGGATTACAAATGAGCACCATCATTTCGGCACCTGACAGTGTTCCAAGTCCCACGGTGGGTTCGGCCTCGTTCGACTCCACCACGGAAGTATCCGACGGTAGATTCCATGCTCTGATGGGCCCGGAAGGAGCACCGGGCTTTCTTGATCACACCGAACTTGAGTCGACCTGGGGGCGCCGCTGGGGCGCCGCCGACGAGGTAGGAAGGCTGCGCTCAGTGCTTATGCGCAGACCAAGTGCTGGGCTGGCTGGCATAACTAGTGAGCACTATCTCCCCGGGGTCGACGCGCTCGTCGACCCCGATCGACGCTGGTACTGGACCGGCAAGGACGCACCAGATATGCCTCGCGTCCATAACGAACACGAGGGTTTCGTGCAGGCGCTGCGCGACAAAGGTGTCGAGGTCTTCTTCGCGGACGACCTACCGAGTTACACCAAGTCCCTCTACACCCGCGATCCGCTCGTGACCATCCCGGGCGGTGCGATTATCACCCGACTTGCTGCTCGCATGCGGCGCGGAGAAGAGCAGTCGATATCCCGCGCTGTCGCGGCTGCCGGTGTGCCGATACTCGGTACCATAACCGGCGAGGGTGTGGTCGAGGGCGGCACCTTCGTGAAGGTACGCCGCGATCAAGCATTCCTCGGCACCTCGGTTCGCACAACGCCCGAGGGATACCGCCAGTTAGCAGCTCTGCTTGACATCCATGGCATCGCGCTACACCGCGTCTCCCTCCCGGGTTACCTCATCCACCTGGACATGTGTAGCTCGATGATCGACGACGATCTGGCGTTGGTCAATCCGCGACTAGCGCCCTACGACTACATGAGTGCTTTAGAGGGTCTGGGCATCGAGCTCGTCGAGGTGCATCCATCTGAGGAATGGGCCAGCAACCTCCTGGTGCTCGACCGTCGCTCGGTAATCATGCCAGATCACTTGCCGCGCACCGCTGAGCGGCTCAGCAACATGGGAGTCGAGATTTTCACCGTTTCATATCGGGAGATCTTGAAGAACGGCGGCGGCCTGCATTGCTCCACCATGGAACTTCAGAGGGATTGGGTGTGACCGACATGCCAGAAGACAGCCACGAGACCTTCCTCGCCGACTTCGCCTTGATGTCCACCTTCGGCGCGACTGCGGGTGGAGGTGTTGAACGCCAGGCAGCAACGCCAGAGGATGGCCAGGTTAGGGCCTGGCTCACGGACTTGTTTCGCAAGAGCGGGTTCGAGGTACACCTTGACGGTATCGGCAACCTCTACGGGCTTATCGAATTCTCACCGGGCGCAGACTATGTGCTGTTTGGTTCGCACCTTGATAGCCAGCCCATGGCGGGCAAGTACGACGGAGCTTACGGCGTGCTCGCGGCCTTCCACGCAGTAGTCCGCGTTGCCGAAGCCCACCGCGCGGCGGGAACGATGCCGAAGTACAACCTTGCCGTTGTTGATTGGTTCAACGAAGAGGGCAGCCGTTTCAAGCCCAGCATGATGGGTTCTGCCGTGTATTCCGGGAAGCTCTCGATTGACGAGGCGCTGTCAATATCTGACTCCGGCGGAGTGTCGGTGCGCGATGCATTGACCGCACTCGACGCCGTCGGCGACTTCACGCTGCCGCCCATTGCCGGATACGCGGAGATTCACATTGAACAGGGTCCATCGATGGATGACTCGGGCGTCAAGATTGGCGCCGTCGCCGCCACCTGGTGTGCATACAAGTACGAGGTCGCGGTGCAAGGCGAACAAGGCCACACAGGTTCGATGCGCATGGCATCGCGCAAGGACGCGCTGCTTGGTGCGGCGCACCTCATCACGGCGGTGAACGAGCTCGTTGACGACTTTGAGCAAGAAACCCTCCACACAACGGTGTCCGAGCTTTATGTACTGCCAAACTCCCCAGTGACCATCGCGCGTGAGGTACGGCTTCACATCGACATGCGTGCTGAAAACACCGAGATCCTGGATCGCGCCTTAGCCCTCCTGCTCGCGAAGATCGAGCTGCTGGAGCAACGGACCCGCACCGCGGTACAGTTCCTCGCGAGCAACACCTGGCGGAGCGGTACGTTCGTCGAGGCCGGCGTCAAACTTGTCGAAGACGCGGCCGACGAACTAGGACACAGCCATGCGCGCGTGAAGACCCTCGCCGGCCACGACGCTACCAATATCAAGGACCTCGTTCCCACTGTGCTGGTCTTCGTGCCGAGCATTGACGGCATCTCGCACAACGAGCGCGAGCTCACGTCAGACATCGACATGCTCGCTGGAGTCGACGTATTCGAGCGAATTGTACATGCGATCGTCACCGGAGCGCTGGACTAGCCATCTGTTCCACGCCGACGGCGCCGCCGCCGCTCGGACTCTCGGGCGCCTCCGCGCCGTGCAGCACACCACTAACGAATTGGAGTCTCATGCGTTTCGACCCGGCCTGCTCGGCGAATATGGTCGAATTTTCCCAAAGGCGCTCATACCCCATGTCGGTTTACGAGCGTTCATTCGATGGGTCGAAGCCCGCCGGTACGGCAGACACGGGCTGGGGCGGGCACGCTTCCGGCGCGGCGGGCGTCAGCGCCGTACTGGACCCAATCCACTGCAACAGGGCATTAGGCGCGGACTCAACAAGCGAAAGGGTTCAGTGGTGACCGTATTCCAAGTAGTCAATCCGTTCACCGGCGAGAGCGGCTGCCCTGTTCCGCTCTCGTCCACCGACGAAATCGAGGAGATCCTCGTTCGCGCAGAGGTCGCATGGTCGAGTAGTGCGGCAGCCACGCTGGATGATCGCGTCAGCGTTGTAGCCCGCATCGCCGGGATGCATCGTGATCGTCGTAGGGACTTAGCAGAGATCATAGTGCGCGAGATGGGCAAGCCACTTACGGAGGCGCTTGGGGAGGTCGATTTCTGTGCGGCGATTTACGCCTACTATGCCGACAACGCGAAGGAGCTCTTGGCCGATGAGTTGATCGAGACGCAGAGCGGCGTCGCAACAGTTCGCAAGAGCCCGCTCGGCACGATACTTGGAGTGATGCCGTGGAATTTCCCGCTCTATCAGATTGCGCGGTTCGCGGCGCCCAACCTGATCCTGGGAAATGCTGTGCTGGTAAAGCCCGCGCCACAATGCCCCGCCTCTGCGAGTGCCTTGCAGCAGTTGATCGACGAGGCCGGTGCGCCGTCCGGTACTTACTCCACAGTTCTGCTCAGTAACGAGCAGACCGGGACTCTCATCGACGATCCGCGCATCCGCGGCGTCTCGCTGACGGGCTCTGAGCGAGCCGGACGAGCAATCGGTTCCCGCGCCGGTGCCAATATGAAAAAGGTGGTCTTGGAGTTGGGTGGGTCAGATCCATTCATCCTCCTCTCTACAGACGATATGGCCAGGACTGTAGCGGCTGCCGTATACGCCCGAGTCGGCAACAACGGTCAGGTATGCAATGGCGCGAAGCGCTTCATCATCGTGGAGGAGCTTTACGAGGAGTTTGCTTCTCGATTGACGGAGGCGCTGCGCTCCATCGTGCCGGGGAACCCGATGGCGGAAGGCACGGTAGTAGGACCCCTGGCCTCCATTGCCGCCGCGCAGAACCTAGCGTCACAGGTATCTCGGGCGGTCGTGGCGGGGGCCAGTCTGAGAATCGGCACGGGTGTTAACAATGGCGCGTTCTTCGCGCCTACCGTGATGGAAAATGTCGATCCGCTGAACCCCGCCTATCGGGAAGAGTTCTTCGGCCCGGTCGCCCAGCTGTATAAGGTCGCCGACGAGAACGAGGCGGTAACCGTAGCGAACGCGACTCCCTTTGGGCTGGGCTCGTACATATATAGCGTGGACGCGGCGCAAGCAGAGCGGATAGCCAGCCGTCTCGAGGTGGGAATGGTGTTCGTCAATGAGGTGGGCTCCGAAGCTCCCGAGCTCCCATTCGGCGGAATCAAAAACTCTGGCACCGGCCGAGAACTAGGGGCGCGGGGCGTCGAGGAATTCATGAATCGCAAGGTGATCAAGCGGGCGTGAGTCCTCAAGGCCGCGGTGGCCGGAGGCCTCGATATGTGAGGCTTGCCGGTCCTGCACTCGCTAGCGGAAGGCGTGAGCCCGCCGCCGAGTACGTTCATAACTTTAGCTCCGCCAGCTCCCGCTCGCTCGCTACGACGCCGATCGCTACCCAAGCAGAAACCTGTTACACGGGCGAAATACTGTCGTCGCTCCGCCGACACCGAGCATCGCTAGTTTTGTAATGAAGAACCTCAGATGCCTACAGGACAACCAAAGTCGCGATAAGAGGAAGAAGTGAGTATGTCGAAATTGGCGAAAAGCGGTGCTGAACGGCTAGTTGTTCAGCGCTCTGCAGCCCAGCCCGTGGCATTCTTCGACGCCGCCGAGTCATCGATCATCAGTGGACGACCGTGGAGCGCAACTAACAGTGCTGGCGGCGTATGGCCCGTGATCAATCGACGCCCTAACCGGACCAAGGCACCTCTGCTTGGGCCTTGCCGAGGCGGCCGCTCGAGCGATCTAGTCGGGCGACGGAGCTATCAGTGAACAAATTAAGCACAACTGCAGCGCTGCCCGAATTCGTGGACTCAGACCAGGACGCTCTGGTGAGCGCGAGCCGCATGCGTCGTGCGAAACCGAGGAATTACGGGAGCATACTGGGCGCAACGGTCAGTATCTTCGTCTTGCTCACGGTCATCTACGCGTTTGCGACGAGCCAGCTGTCCTGGCCCACTGTAGGTGAATACCTGTTTGCCCCGAGGATCATGAACGGGGTCAAGAATGTCATCCTCATGACCATCGTGGCGATGGCGTGCGGAATCGCCATTGGCACGGTTGTCGCGATGATGCGGCTCTCCCAGAACCGAGTTCTTTCCACAATCTCGAAGTTCTACACCTGGTTCTTCCGCGGTGTGCCGGAGTTGCTGCTGCTCATGCTCACCTACAATTTTGCGCTCGTGCTACCGATGATTGGTATTCCCGGTGTCTTCGAGGCGCGAACGATCGACTTCATGACTCCCATCGTCGCTACTCTGATCGCGCTGTGCCTGCATGAAGGTGCATATTTCGGCGAAATTGTTCGCGCCGGACTCAACTCTGTCGACTCTCTGCAAAGCGAGGCGGCCCGCTCGCTGGGCATGACGCGAGTTCAAACTCTGCGATGGATTCTGTTTCCTCAAGCCATGCGGATGATCGTGCCTCCGCTAGGCAGTCGCACCATCATCATGGTGAAGCTGACGTCGCTCGCTTCCGTTATTCAGTTTGAGGAGCTTCTATTCAACGCTGAAATCATCTACCTGGTGAACACACGGGTCGTGGAGTTGCTCATCGTCGCGACGTTCTGGTACTTGGTGCTAGTTACAGTCCTGACCTGGGGACAGTCGGTTCTGGAGAAGCGCTTCGCTCGAGGGTTCTCCAGGCATCAATTGGGGGGAAAAAGATGATTGACGTTGTGAATGTGTCGAAGTCGTATGGCGAAGTGTGCGCTCTGAAGAATGTCAGCCTCAAGGTGGACAAGGGGGATGTGCTTTGTATCGTCGGTCGTAGCGGCTCTGGAAAGAGCACGCTTCTGCGCTGCCTCAACCAGCTCGAAGGAATCGATGACGGCCTGATCTTCTTCAATGGCGAAATCCAGGGCTACACACAACGCGGCGGCGCGCTTTCCGAGATGACCGAACGAAAAAAGGCCATGCAGCGAACCAAGTTCGCGATGGTTTTTCAAAGTTTCGGGCTGTTTCCTCACCTGACGGTCATGGAAAACCTCACCATCGGTCCGCGGAAGGTACTCGGCAAGAAGGTCGGCAAGGAGCTTTCCGACTATCGCGACCTCCTCGCTCAAGTCGGGTTGTCGGACAAGGCGGATTCGTACCCCAGATTCTTATCCGGCGGTCAACAACAGCGAGTCGCGATCGCGCGGGCACTCGCTATGCGACCCGAGGTGCTGTTATTCGACGAACCGACATCAGCGCTTGACCCCGAACTTGTGGGCGAGGTGGTCGATTCCATCAAGGCACTCGCGCACTCGGGCATCACCATGATTCTCGTAACACACGAAATACGTATGGCTAGAGACATCGCGACCAAAGTCGCGTTCATGGACAAAGGCGAAGTCGTCGCTTTCGGCACGAGCGACGAGGTCTTCAACGCAAATTCCGACGAGCGGCTTCACGTCTTCATTGACGCGCTGAATTAATCACCGTACGGTCCACATCGAAATGCACACGACAGGAAAAAAGGCTATGGTTCGGCTAAACAAATACGCATTGTCCATTGCGGCGCTTGCGACTGCGACCCTTCTGGTCAGCGGGTGCAGCGGCGCAGGCGAGAACCCGGATGACACAAAGCCCAACGAAGTACTTCCGAGCGGTAAACTAACATCCGCCATTCACCTAGGATTTCCTCCACTTGAATACACGGACCTGTCGACTGACGAGATCGTCGGATTCGACGTCGACATGCTTGACGCCATCGCTGAAGTCTTGGGGGTCGAGGTCGTTCTGGAAACTATGGAGTGGCAACAGATGATGCCGTCATTGGAGACGGGACGCGTCGACGTCATCATGTCCGGTACCTACGACACAGTGGAACGCCAGGAGCGATTCGATTGGATCGATTACCTCCGTGACGGAGGCCAGATGTTCACCACATCGGCTCACGCCGATGAGTTTACCGAGATCGGCGACTTCTGCGGAAAGACAATTGGCTCGGTGCGCGGAGAGAAGATCGCGGATGAGCTCGTCGCCTGGTCCCAGGCTAATTGTCCGGCAGACCAGCAGTTCGAAATCGTTCTTGGCCAGGGTGCACCAGACCTCTTTACATACCTGGCGCAGGACCGCGTTGTCGGGGCGGCGACGCCTGCGGCGACGCTTGCGTTTCAAATGGCCGAGAATCCTGGCGCGTTCGTGACAGTCGATGAGCAGCTTTCACCAAACTTCTTCGGGATCGCGGTCCTCAAATCGGAGCCTGCCCTTCGCGACGCGATCTGGGACGCTCTGCAGCAGTTACGAGACGACGGGACCTACGACGCTCTGCTCGAAAAGCACGGATTGGCGGACTCAAAACTTGCCGAGTTCACCCTCAATCTCGAGAAGCCTTGACCCCTCTCAACTGTGCTCAACGCAGCCCTCAACTAGCTCATTCGAACGGAAGGCGTCATGACCATGAATAATCCCGACAGCGAATACGGACCGCCGGTTGTGCTAGAGGCAATGAAGCTGATTCGAGAGGGACGCATAATCGAGCTGAACCATGTCGTTACTCCTTCGGTTCCCCGGGTTCCGAACGCAATGGGGCCGTACAGCCTCGGCACGTGGCAGCACCCAGATTCGAGTCGAAAACGGTACGAAGCAAAAGGAGCGGTGAACGGTATCGGCTTCTTTGACGAGCGAATTGAGATGGACTTCCACACCGGAACGCATATTGATGCACTAGGTCACGCGACTCAGCATCGCAAGCTCTTCGGTGGCGTCTCAATAGACGACGTCGTCACCGATCGAGGCCTCACCAGTCTGGGTTCGGAGGAAATTCCCGCGTTCATGACTCCAGCTCTGGTCATCGACATGCCAACGGTTTTGGGCCGAGAAATGCAAGCCGGCGAAGTAGTCAACGGGGCTCACTTGAAGAAGGCGTGCGAAGATTTCGGCATAGAAATTTGCCCGGGAGATATCGTCTTCATACGCACAGGTTGGGATGCCTGGTACGAAGCCGATCCGCTGAAGTATGCATCATCGGCTCCCGGTCTGTCCGCCGATGGCGCGAGATGGTTGGCGGACAAACACGTGCTCGCGGTCGGCGCGGACAACATGAGTGTCGAAGTCGTCCCCTCAGAAGATCCCGCACACCCGTATCTCGTGCACCAGATCCTTCTCGCCACCCACGGAATCTTCATGATCGAACAGGCCTACCTCGCCCCGATGAAGGACTCCAGGGGTCAAAAGTTCTGCTGCATCGCTATGGGGCCCAGGTTCAAGGGGACCACCGCTGCACTGCTACGGCTTGTGGCCGTGGTCTAGCGAAGTGAAAGTACATTCTGCGCGAACCGTTGAAACGGTCATCGTGACCGGCGCGGCCCAGGGAATCGGCCTCAGGATCGCGGAAATTCTGGCGGAGGAGGGTTACCGCCTGTACCTGACCGATCTGAACACGGAGAAATTGAGCGCCGTAGCCGAACGTATCGGGGCACGGCACGGGCACGTTGACATTTCTGATAGGGCTTCATGTTTGCTCATGACAGAGAATGCAACAACGTCCCTCGGGCAGATTGATGCTCTGGTGAACGTCGCAGCTATCGACGCTCAGTACATGCCCGGGTCAAGCATCACCGTCGAACACTGGTCGGGCATCATCGATACAAACCTGTCCGGAACGTGGTGGTGTATCAACGCGATCCTCGACCACATGGTCGAACTCGGGGGCGGACGCGTGATCAACATCTCATCTGCGTGGGCGTTTCGACCGTCGAAGGGGGTCTCTGTCGCGTACGCGGCATCGAAAGCCGCAGTTGCCGGCCTCACAGTAGCCCTCGCTGAAGAGTATGAGAGCGCGGGGATACTGGTAAACGCGATTGCAGCTGGAGCAACCGGCAACACCGGAACGCCGATAGATCCCCACAGAGCCGCGAACTATCAGCGATCGCATCCGCTCGGTTTTGGCGGTCCTGATCCTGTCGCCCACATGGTCAGCCATCTACTCGGTCCGGGTGGCGACTGGGTCAGCGGCGCCGTCATGAACGTCAGCGGTGGATACCTCCGGGGCTAAGGAGCAACGCGCGAGCGAGTCAGGTGTCTCGCCATCCCCGCTCCACCACGCGCAACTGACGATGTTCGGAATCTAAGCGGTTCATGGGTTCAGCCCAACCAATTCTGAGGTGAAGAGTGAACGAATCCACAACCAGCAAGGCGATCATCGATGGGCTGACGCACAACGGAGTAGAGGTCGTCTTCGGCATACCCGGCACTCACAACTTGCCACTGTATCGGCACCTTGGCTTCTCCGGCATTCGCCACGTGACTCCACGGCACGAACAAGGTGGTGGTTACGCAGCCGACGCCTATAGCCGAACGAGTGGCTTGCCCGGTGTCGTCATCACCACCTCAGGCCCCGGTCTGACCAATGTCGTGACAGCTGCGGCTACCGCCTATGCGGATTCGGTTCCCATGCTCATCATCAGCCCCGGACCTCCCGAGGATTTACTGTCGCGTGAGCAAGGGCGTCTACACGAGATGAAAGATCAGCGCGCCCACATGGATGCTGTAGTCGATATGGCCCTCCGGGTCCGCACCCCAGGTGAGGCTGCTCATGCGATCAACGATATTTTCAGCGCATGGCGTGTAGGACGAACCCGTCCCGCATACATTGAAATCCCTATCGACATGATGGAGACACCCGGCGAAATCCCGGTGCTTCTTGCACCTCATCTACCGACCCCCATCCGTCCTCGGTCAACCCAGCTTCGCTCGGCAGCGAAAGCCATAGCTCAAGCGACCTCGCGCGTCATTATTCTTGGAAGCGGAGCCCGAAACGCAGAAAAAGAGGTGACGGCCCTCGCCGAGCTACTCGGATGTCCAGTCGTCACAACAGTCAATGGAAAAGGGTGTTTCCCGGAGCAGCACGGGCTGTCTCTTGGTGCGTCAATAAAGATCCGCGGTGCACTTGATCTGATCAACGACGCAGATGTGGTTGTCATAGTCGGGGCGACCCTGGGTGATGCCGAACTCAGCGGCGCTCAACTGAAGCCTCGGGGAAGCGTTGTCCGTATCGACGCCGGATACGGTCAACTCGACCTGAATGTGCGAGCTACTCACAAAATATGGAGTGAAGCGTCCCTCGCGCTAGCTGGCCTTGTCGAGATCCTTAACGACGATCACCTCAGCGAGGGTGTTAGCGAAAACGTTGAGATTGTCACGCAGACGCGGGCACGCATCAGCAAGGAAGTACTTGACAAGTCGCCTGTATACGCTCGGATACACGATGCGCTGCTGTCCCAAATACCCCCGGACACGATCATCGTCGGAGACAGCGCACAAGTCTCGTACCTAGGCACCGCTTTCCACCTACGGGCACAACGGTACGGACAATTTTTGTACCCGACTCGCTTCGCGACTCTGGGCTACGGGATTCCCGGGGGCGTGGGCGCATCCCTGGCCGCACCCACCACATCTGTGATGGTCCTCATTGGCGACGGAGGTGCCATGTTCACTATCCAGGAGTTTGCTACGGCGGTTGATCTCGGGTTGAGCCTCCCTGTCGTGATCATCAACAACGCTGGCTTTGAAGAAATTCGTCAGCAGATGGTGTCGGCTGGCATCGACCCATTAGGCGTCGACGTCCGAGTTCCAGACTTTCCGCTGCTCGGCAAAGCCCTCGGAGGCGAGGGCGTACTGCTGAAGAGCATCGACGAGCTAGGGTCCGCTGTACGGGACGCCTTGCAAAGATCAGTCCCAACGATCATTGAGCTGCGCATTTAGGGGTCAGTGTTGTGCCCAAGATTCGCGGCTGACGTCTTCCTGACGTGCCGAAAATTGGCGCGGACGCGCACCAACTGTCACAATTCGTGACGCGCTAGCGCCAGCCAGACCCGTGGCACCCGCGGCGTCATCTCGTGGCTTGGATGCCCACCCTCGAAAGGAAATTCGTGAGCGACCACATCCGCATAGGCGGCTTGCACGTCGCCCCAGAGCTCAAAGAGTTCATCGAGCGCGAAGTTTTGAAGGGGTCAGGGATAGCTAAGGACACCTTCTGGACTGGCCTGGAAGACATTGTCGAAGAGCTGGTCCCACGCAATCGGGAGCTTCTCGCTGAGCGTGATCGCCTCCAGGTGATGATCGCCACCGCGTAGATGTCGCTGGGCGTCAGCGTGAACTGGCTGCTGGCAGGCCCCGCACCTCGATTCAACAGCTGCTGACCATCCCTACGATGCCCGCCCCCACGTTGACGCCGACGGAAATCCAGGAAGAAATTGACAACAACGTCCAGTCGTTACTCGGTTATGTAGTCCAGTGGATCGACCACGGCGTCGGATGCTCGAAGGTTCTCGACATACATAACGTGTGGCTGATGGAGGACCGCGCGACCCTTCGCATTTCGAGCCAACTACTGGCGAACTGGTTGCGGCACGATCTGGTGATCCGCGATCAGCTTGAGGAATCGCTCATAAAGATGGCGGGAGTCGTAGATGCACAACACTCAGTCGACTCGGCGTACCGGCCTATGGCCAGCAACCTGGCTGGGAACGCCGCATTCCAGACAGCGAAGAAATTGATTTTCGAGGGCGTTCGCCAACCCAACGGATACACCGAGCAAATTCTGCATCGCCGTCGTCGCGAGGCGAAGGCGGCAACGCAGCGTTAGCGTCACGTGGTTTTGCTTGGGACTGCTGCACGGGTAGGTGCCATCTGACCTGGCTTGCCCGAGTGGTGGGCCCAGAACGATGATGCTGTGCCCAAGCCCTACCCGAGCGATTTCTGTGACGACGTGGTCCGGGTCCTGAGGAATCGCGAGCCCGGAGCGAGATCGAGCAGATCGCGAAAGACTTCGGGATCCACTCGATGACGTAGCAGAGGCGGACGCCTCCCGTCGACATCGACGAGGCCGCGAAGGCAGACCAGTCCCGGACTGAGGCGGCTGAGATCCGCGGGCTGCGCGAGCGGAATCGCCTGCTAGAGCAGGAGAACGAGGTGCTACGGCGCGCGGCGGCGTATCTGTCGCAGGCGAACTTGCCGGGAAAGGTGGTACCTGCTCCTGACGGGGCTCGCCGCCGCAGGGACCGCTGTGACGGTGACGTGTCGGGTGCTCAAGCTCTCTCGTCAGCCCTACTACCGGTGGCTGGTCGAGCCCATCAGGCCCAGCGAGGTGGTGGAGGCCTATCACGCGAACGCGCTCTTCGACGCCCATCAGGACGACGCCGAATTCGGGCACCGACTGTTGGCTGACGAGGCCCGTGACAACGGCGAGGTGATGCCGGATCAGACCCGGTGGCGGATCGCGTCGGCCAACGGCTGGTTCCGCGCGTTAGGGATGCCCAAGCGTGGCAAAGGCCGACGCCCCGGATCACCCGTCCACGATGACCTCTGCGCCGGCGTAAACCCTCTGGCGAGTTCGCGCTAAACCTCCCATCCGATAGCGAACCGGGCCGTTGCGTGCGCCGCGACGATCCCTGCGCGCGACGACCAGAGCGCGCACAGCAGCGAGCGGCCTGGCGGCCCGATCGACTTCGGCGGTACGCCGCGCCCGTTATCGCGATCGCAACGCAGTGGAGGGGTGCTTCAACAAGCTCGAGCAATCGCGCGGGTCGCATGCGGTCAGCAAGCGCGCCCGGGACTACCACGCCGGCTTCTTCCTCGCCGCGACCCTCCACTGGCTGAAAGCGGCATCGCCGCTCAGCTCGACAGTGACATCGCAGGAAGGGCGAACCCCTTTCCGCGAGCAGCGGGCGAGAGCCAGTAGTACATCCAGGCGGTCTCGTGCCGGAACTCGATCCCGGAGGCGCCGACGTTGCCGACCGCGACACCAGCGTCGACGACCGCCCAGTTCTTCGCGTGGCCATCAAATCGCAAAGCTTGTTCGATGAACGCCTGCGCCGCCTTCAGGCTCGACACATCGGCACCACCGAACTGCGTCGCCAGATCCGGTGCAGCCTGGGCGGCGCCCACCAGTGCGGAGGCATCCCCTGAGGCCCAGGGGCGAAGAACGACACTCACCCCCCAATCCTGCCTCAGCAGCCGGACACGCCCGCTCCTCAGCCTTTAGCAACACGACCTAGGTAGACGCAGAAGCGCGCGGTGCCGCATCCTGTCGCAGAACTCGGAGCTGCCCTAGCCGCACACCAGGCACATCGTCGGTGAGGGCGATGCATCCGTCCCAGGCCACTACCGCCCGTCCGACGCACCCAAAGGGATGCGTGCGACGATCCGGGTGCCGCCCCACAAAGGACTCACGATTTCTATCGCTCCGTAGCTCGCCTCGATGCGGTCTCGGAGCCCGGTCAGCCCGGTGCCACGGGACGGGTCCGCGCCGCCCACTCCGTCGTCTTCGACAGTGAGGATCAGCTCGTCGGCGTCGCCAGAAAGTGCGCACGACACGCCGACATGCGTCGCCTGCGCGTGCTTGACCGCGTTGGTGATCGCTTCGGCGACCGTGAAATACGCCGTTGTTTCGAGGGCCACCGGCAATCGGGGAATGACGAGGGCGAGATCAACGGGAATGGGGGTTTCGGCGGCGAGCGACTCGATACCGGCGGCGAGCCCGTTGCGGCTGAGTGCTGCGGGCAGGATGCCGCGGACGACGTCCCGCAGCTGCCGATTGGCTTCTTCGGCGTGCGCCAGCGCATCGACAAGCATCGCGGTGACCTCGCCCCCGGCGGCCGCGGCATCCCTCGCCAGCTTGAGGATGAGGATCGTGTGCACGAGGCGCTGCTGCGCGCCATCGTGAACGTCGCGCTGCAGTCGTCGTCGAGCGTCGTCGGCTGCGGCGATCACGCGCGCGCGGGATTGCGTGAGCCCTGCCCGATGCTCGGCGTTGGCGATGGCCGCGGCCATCAGATCGGCGAACGGCTTCAGGCGGTCTCTGCCATCGACCCGGCTCGGCGAATCGGAGTCGACCGCGAGCGCGCCCCAGCTTTCGCCGTTGACCAGGATGGGTGCTTCGGCATGGTGAGCCCCGGCGGTCGGCTGCAGTCTGATCTCGGCCATCACGCGTGCGTCACCGAATCCGCCGACGGGGTCGCGGACGACCTCGGCTGATGAGGCGTTCAGAACACGGGCTGCCTCTTTCACGACCGCGTCGAACACCGTGGGCAGCGGTGATTCGCGTGCGACGAGCTCGGCGACATGGCGCAGGGCTGCCTGTTCATCCGCGAGGCGGCGAAGGATCTCTCGGGCTTCGGCGTTGGCGATGGCCGCCCAGGTCAGTTGGGCGAAGCCCTCCAGACGTTGTTCGGTGTCGTGGGGGAGAGGTGCGGTCTGGGATGTCGAGACGAAGGCGCCCCAGAGACGGTCGTCGATGAAGACCGGAACCCCGACGCCAGCGCGAATGCCGTACCGTCGAACGATTTCGGCGCTCGGCATCGCGTCGAAATCGTCAACGCGAACGGCCTTCTTCGTCCGTGCCACCCGATCGGAAAGCGATCCGGGCGGGTGAACGACCCGGACGCCGATCGGGACAGGGCCGCCGTGCGTCGCGACGGCCACGATGGTGTCGGCGCTTTCGAATTGCAGGAGCGTGACCTCTTGTCCGCCCAATTGGTCGGATGCCGCCCGGCAGATCACCGCGAGGATGTCGTCCAGGGGTCTCGCCCGCGGCGCTCCACGGGCTGCGAGTTCGGCGATACGGCGCAGGGACGCCTGCTCGTCGATGAGTTCGCTCAGATGCTGCCGGTTCGTGATCGCGAGAATGATGCGGCCGGTGACTTCACTCAGATCCGTCAGAAATCGGGTCGTCTGGCTCGGTAACGCGGGCAGGGTCGTCTCGACCGTGAACGCGCCGACCCGCTCTTGCTGTGCCGTGACGGGGAATGTCACGGTCTGCGTCGGACGGATGGACGAGTCGGTGATCGACACGACCGGGTTGGTGGCGGTTGCCTCCACGCCGCCGAGAGCGGTCAACGTGGCGTGCTCTATCCCGCCCAGTTTGGCCGCGTACTCCACCAGGCGCGTGGCGATGTCCGTGATTGTGCCCTCGTCGGCGTCGTGCTGGATCGCACGCATGGTCTCGTCGTGTTCTGCCACAGCCCGCAGCTGGTTTCGTGCCTCGATGCTGTCGAAAGAGGCGGTGACCAGCTGCGCGAACGCGGCGAGCAGCGTCTCCGTCTCCCGCGGCAGCGCGCCGAGAGCCGAGCTGACGAAGAACATGCCCCAGGTCCGGCCTTCCACGATGATCGGCACCGCAACTCCTGCCGCGATCCCGAACCGCGCCGCCAGTTCGGCATCCGGCTGGCTTCGGTAGTCATCGACTCGACACGGCCGGCCGGTACCGACCACGCGGTCGGGGAGCGTGTCGGCTTCGAAGACGATGCGCATGCCGGCATCCGCGGGGCCGTCCGGCGAGGCCAGCACGAGCAGCTCTCTGGACCCGACGAACTGGGTCAGGGTGACGGGTAGGCCGTGCACCTGCCGTGACGCCTCGCGAACGATCACGGCGATGACATCCACGTCTGCTCCCGCGCGGGCGATCAGGTTCGCGACGTCACGCAGAGCGCGTTCCTTCTCGACCAGGCTCCGGATCTCGTCGCGCTCGATCCGGGTTCCGATCAGGCTCGGCTTGTGTTCCGCGCTGGCGCTGCCCGGTTGGATGCGCTCTGGAACGTCGCCCATGTCGACAGAGTCTCAGGCTCGTTGGGCGGTCAGGTATCGGAGCACAGCGCGGACGCGCCGGTGGTCGGCGCCGTCGGACGGGATGGACAGCTTTCGGAAGACGGCGGTGACGTGCTTCTCCACTGCGGCGTTGCTGATGAGCAGCGCCCGTGCGATTCCTTGATTGGACAGGCCCTCCGCCATGGCGGCGAGGACGGCCCGTTCTCGCGGCGTGAGCGGTGCAAGCGGTTCTGGAATGGAACGTGGCCGGAGCATGCGCACGACGACCTCCGGATCCAGAGCGCTCCCGCCCCGGGCGACCCGCATCACCGCTTCGACGAAGTCGTGGATGTCACCGACCCGCTCTTTCAACAGGTAGCCGACACCCTCGGGCCGGTCCCCGATCAGCTCGATCGCGAACTCCGGCTCGCAGTGCTGAGTGAGGAGCACCACGCCCATGGTCGGAACCCGTTCCCGCAGTTCGATCGCCGCCTGCAGCCCGTCGTCATCTCGGCGTGGCGGCATCCGGATGTCAACGACCGCGACGTCGGGTCTGTGCGCGAGAGTCTGGGCCAGGAACTCCACGGCGTTGCCCGCCTCCGCAACCACGCTCAGTCCACCGTCGGTGAGGACGCGGACGACACCCTGCCGGAAGAGAAAATCGTCCTCTCCGACGGACACCCGCACCGGCTGGTCCTGGATGTCGATGCTCATCGCCCTATTCGTCCTCGAGGAAGGAGCGAAGCAGCGCGCGGGACAGCTCGGTCTTGGGGATGAACGCCGCGGCGCCGGCAGCGGTCGCCTCTGCCGCTGTCGTCGCGTCGCTGTCGGACGAGGTGAGGATCACACGGATTTGCCACGGCGCCTCTGCCAGGATGCTGCTCAGTTCCAGGCCGGTGCCGTCGGGCAGACCGATATCCACGAGCGCGACGTCGGGTCGGCGCTCTGCTACATGTCGCAACGCTTCGGTCACGCTGCCCGCCTCACTTTCGGGTCGGTAACCCCAGTCAGTGAGCATTCTCCTCGCCAAGTCGCGAAAGCGCTCGTCATCATCGACGATCAAGACTGTCACGGCCATGCTCCCATCGTGCGACCGACGAGAGCGACCGACTGTAGGGTTTGCCGGAAATCTTCTCGGGTTCGCCGTGATGCGGCGGCGCCGGCCGGCGGGCGACGCTGACTGCGTCACCTACTTCGAGCCCGAGGAGCACACTGTGAGCACCATCACCGTCGGCGAAGAGAACTCCGCGCCGATCGACCTGTACTACGAAGATCAGGGCAGCGGCCGACCGGTCGTGCTCCTTGCGGGGTGGCCCTTCGACGCCCGCTCGTGGGAGCCGCAGCTGCACCCGCTGCTGGACGCGGGATACCGAGTGATCGCCTATGACCGCCGTGGCTTCGGTCGATCCAGCGCGCCCATCCAGGGGTACGACTTCGACACCCTCAGCGCTGATCTGGATGTCGTGCTGCGCACCCTGGATCTTCGCGACGCCACGATCGTGGGCTTTTCGCTGGGGACCGGCGAAGTGGCGCGTTACATCGGCCGGTTCGGCACCGAACTGCTGGCCAGCGCGGTTCTCATCGAGAGCCTGACACCGACCTTCATGCTCAGCGACGAGAATCCGAAAGGAGTCGATGCGGCGGGGGTGTCCGGCGTGCAGCAGGCGATCCTGGCGGATCGGTTCGCGTGGCTGACCGGGATGATGACCAACTTCCTGAACCTGGACGAGTACCAGGGCACGCTGGTCAGCGAGGACACCGTCCGTGCTCTGTGGTCCACCGGCGCTGATGCGTCTCCCTACGCGACCTGGGCGTGCCCGCACACCTGGCTGGAGGATTTCCATGCCGACCTGGAACGGTTCGACGTGCCCGCGCTGCTCATCCACGGCACCGCCGACCGCATCCTCTCGATCGACGGGCAAGGTCGCCGCGCGCACGAAGCCCTGCCGGCGGCACGGTACATCGAGATCGAGGGCGGACCGCACATCAACCCCGTCACCCACACCGCCGAGGTCAACCGCGAACTCCTGCGCTTCCTTGCCGACCCGTCTTGACCGACCCGTCACGACACGGCTGAGACCATGTTCGACACATTCACCGCCCGACCGGTCGACGTCGCACGCGGACCAATTTTCACGCTGACCGGAGGCGAAGGCCCTCCCATCCTGCTGCTGCACGGATACCCGCAGACGCACCTGATGTGGCACGCAGTGGTCGAGCACCTCACCGGCGACCACACGGTGGTCGTGGTCGACCTGCCCGGTTACGGTGGGTCGTTCCGGCCAGAGACCGCCCCCGATCACGGCACGTACTCCAAGCGAGCCATCGGGGACGACCTGGTCGAACTGATGCACATCCTCGGCTTTCCCGCCTTCGCGGTCGCCGGGCACGACCGAGGCGGCCGGATCGCCTACCGGATGGCGCTGGATCACCCGGACGTGATCTCCGCCGCTGGGGCATTCGACGTCGTGCCGACCGGCGAAGTCTGGTCCCGCGCCGATGCCCGGATGGCCCTGACGTACTGGCACTGGGCGTTTCTTGCGCAGCCGGCACCTCTCCCGGAGGATCTGATCAACGCGAAACCCTCCGCGTTCTTCGACCACCACGTCCGCACGCTCGGACTCGGGCGCACGGCACGCCGGTACCCCGAAGAGCTCATGGCGCAGTACCGTGCTCTCCTGGATGACCCGAGCGTCGTTCACGGCATCTGTGAGGACTACCGCGCCGGCGCGGGAATAGACCGGGAACACGACGACCACGACAAAGCGGACGGCCGTCAGATCCGCTGCCCGCTGCTGGTGCTGTGGAGCGCGCCGGGTGCGCTGCCCAAGTTCTACGGGGACGTGCTGGACATCTGGCGCCCGTGGGCCAAGGATCTGCGCGGGCGCGGCCTGGACGCCGGACATTTCCTCGTCGAGGATCAGCCCGAGCAGGTCGCGCAGGAGCTTCTGCATCTGCTCTCCAGGCGGCGGGTGCCGTGACGAGGTCGCAGGCAGGGGTCGTCCCATGACTGTGCCGTCGGTCGCTGCGGGCTATGCCGTCCTGGGCCGCACCGACCCGGTCCTGGACCGCTTGATCAAGAAGGTGGGCACTCCCGATCCGTTCGCCTTCCCTGACGGGGGACGCACGACAGGCAACAACTTCGCCGGGATGGTCCTGCACATCGTTGCGCAGCAGATCTCCATCAAGGTGGCGCTCGTGCTGTACGACCGGCTGATCGCTGCCCTGGACGGTCCGCCGACACCGGGTGGCGTTCTCGGCCTTGACGTGGACCACCTCAGGGCGATCGGGATGTCGCATTCCAAGGCCGCGTATCTTCACCACCTGGCCGACGCGGTCGTGGCCGGAGATCTCGCGATCGATGCTCTCGACGCGGTGGGCGATGACGACGTCATATCTGCGCTCACTCGCGTGAAAGGGATCGGGCCGTGGAGCGCGGAGATGTTCCTGATCCACCAGTTGAAGCGACCGGACATCCTGCCGGCTGGAGATCTCGGCATCCGCACCGCAGTGCGACGCGCGTACGAGCTGACCGACCTGCCCCTCATCGCCGACGTGCGCCGGCGAGGCGCCGCGTGGTCTCCCTACCGGACTCTCGCGTCCACTCTGCTCTGGCGATCCCTGTGAACAGCAGGGACAGCGACAGCCCGCGGAGCGCCGCCGCTCAGCAGCTGATCGCGCGCCGGCTGTCACGGCTCCAGAGTGGCGATGGGCTTGCCGGTCTCCACGAGGTAGGTCGACAGCATCCTCCCGGTGTCGGGGCCGAGGTCGGTCGCGTTGTGGGGGACTCCTGGGGGGATGAGGAAGCCGTCGCCGGCGCTCAGGATCTGGGTGGCGGCGTCTTCGCGTTCCATGCGCACCTTGCCGGCGACGATGTAGCCGACCTCCTCGCCGGGATGGTGGTGCCATCCCGAGGACACGTCAACGGGGATTTCGGTGAGCACTTGAACAATGTCTCGTCCGGGGATCGATGATGAGGCGTGCTGGATCTCGGTCCGCTTCAGCCTTCCGCGCAGCTCGTCTGCTGCCTGCCCGGCGGTGACATCGGGAGTGGATGGTGAATCGGTCATGATGTCTTCCTTCTCGACGACTCGGCGAACGCGTTGACCAGGAGTCTTCGCGGCCTCGGCCGCAACCGCGCGCCGGTCAGCCGGAGAAGATTTCCGGAGAACCCCACGCTCGAGTCCCCGATGCTCGCAGTGGGGCGATCGTGCTCGATGCGCCGGCCGCGGCCGTGCGCCACGACCCGCAGCAGCTGCTCGACTTCCTCGTCGTCTGACGACGCCGCGGGGCGCGCCGAGCGCCGGACGCGAACTCACGATCGAGCTGGACCGCGACCAGCACGACGCTCAACAC
Source organism: Microbacterium sp. zg.B48 (assembly GCF_024623505.1). Lineage (NCBI taxonomy): Bacteria > Bacillati > Actinomycetota > Actinomycetes > Micrococcales > Microbacteriaceae > Microbacterium > Microbacterium sp. zg.B48. Next base: position 229,990 of record NZ_JANJFE010000003.1, on the reverse strand, counting down.
CTGCTCGCACCGCCTCAGCGGTTCACGAGTCCGGGAAGCGGCAGGTCCCTGAGCTGGCGACGGGAGCTGATGCCGAGCTTGCGGAAGATGTTGCGCAGGTGGGCTTCGATCGTGCGTGGGCTCAGGAACAGTTGCGTGCCGACCTCGCGGGACGTCGCGCCGTTGGCGACCAACCGCGCGATGTGCAGCTCGTGGGCCGTGAGCGCGTCGGTCGGCTGAGCGGCTCGTGTGCGCGGGTGCTCGCCGGTGGCCTGCAGTTCGCGGGCGGCGCGCGCGGCGAACGCTTCGGCCCCCATGTCCGACAGCAGATCGTGTGCGGTGCGCAGCTGCTCGCGTGCGTCGTGACGCCGGCCCTCGCGACGCAGCCACTCTCCGTAGACGAGGTGCGTGCGGGCGAGCTGGGTGGCCATCTTGGAGCGTGCAAGCTGCTCGATAGCCTCGCGAAAATGCTCCTCGGCCTCCGGCCCGGTGCTGGTGAGCGCTCGGGAGCGCGCCGCGAGCCCGAGCGCCCACGGGGTGGCGCAGGCGACGGCTCGTGAGGTGAGTTCCTCCAGCGCCTGGGCCGCACTCTCCGGCCGACCGGCCCGGCAGGCCGCTTCGATGAGTTCGGAGTGGGCGAGATTGCTGTGCCTGAGCTCGTCGGATTCGAATGCGCGCGCCGCGGCGGCCTGAGCCGCCGGGTAGTCGCCGAGGCCGTTGTGCTGCACCGCCATGGCGTACTCGGCCAGAAAGACCTCGGTGCCCGGCCCGCGCGCGGCCGCTTCCTGCTCAATGATCGCGTGGACCTGGTCCGTCTCGACGGGATCGCCTCGCCAGGCCGCCAGGATCAGCTGGGCGTGCAGCAGTGGCACCGCCGTGGTGGCGGACCCGATCTCGGTCTGCTCGGCGGCTTGCCCGAACTCACCGGAGAGCACCAGCATCACCGACTGGACCAGAAGTGCGGCGGGGAGCGTGGCCAGCGCGCCGGCCTCGCGCGCCAGCCGAACGTGGCGGGCGGTCAGCGCGAGAACGAGTTCGTCGTCGAAGACGGCCATCGCCGTTCGGCTGGCCAGCCATCCCCACCGGCGCAGGTCGGCATCGCCGACGGCGTCCCGATCCGATTCGTCCTGGCAGAACGCCGCCAACGCTTGCCGCAGGCGGGGCGCGCCCGCGGTGTACCCCTCCGTGAACGTCGTCACCAGTCCATCCAGCAGCAGATCCGCCGGCCGCGGCGGCCCGGGCGGCGCGGGCGCGGCGCGCGCGGCTTCGGCGACATCCCGCACGCTCGGGCCGGAGCCGACACCGCCGGTGACGATGGCCGCATCCAGCGCATCCAGGTAGGTCTCCCGGGACAGCGCCGGATCGAGCGGGGCAAGGCTGCCGGCGGCACCCAGCAGCATCCGCAGCCCCTCGCCGCCGCGCGCGCGGTGGAACCCGATCCGAGCGTGCAGCAGTTCCAGCCGAGCCTGCTGGAGCGCATCGAGTGGGCCGGCGGCGGCGCGCGTGAGCAGCTCACCCGCGGCCTCGGTCGCGCCGGCCTCATGGGTGGCGAATGCGGCTTCCAGGGCCCGACCCGCACGCGCGGCCGGTTCTGGGCTGAGTCGGGCGGCGTACGCCATGAAGGCCGCCGAGGCGCCCAGCCCGCCACGCGCGCGGGCGCGGCCGGCTGAGCGCTCCAGCTCTGCGGCGGCATCCTCGTCGGTGCCCTGCACCGCCTGCGCGCGGTGCCACGCGCGACGGTCGGGGTCGGTGGCTGGATCGGTCGCGGCAGCCAGCGCGCCGTGCGCCCGGCGCTGCTCGGGCGGTGTCGCGTCCCGGTAGACCGCCGAGCGGGCGAGCGGATGCCGGAACCGAACCTTGTCGGCGATCTCGAGCAACCCGGCGTCTTCGGCGGCCGCGGCCGCGCCGTCGTCGATGCCCAGCTGAGCGGCGGCGCGCCAGAGGAGGGCGACATCCCCGGTGGGCTCGGCGGCCGCGACCACGAGCAGCAGCCTCGTGTCCGCAGGCAGGCTGCCCGATCGACGTCGGAAGCTCTCCTCGACGCGGCGTGGGACATCCAGGACGCCGGGCAGTTCGAACCCGCCCGTCAGCTGCGCCGGCGAGGCGCTCAACGGAAGCTCCAGCAGCGCCATCGGATTGCCGAACGATTCGGCGACGACACGCTCGAACACCCGGTCATCGAGCGGCATCGGCAGCGCGGATGCCAGCAGCGCACGCGCATCGGCCTCCTCCAGTCCGTGCAGTCGCAGGACGGGCAACCCGGCCAGTGCTGTCAGCTCCGGCCCGGGTTGATCGCGTGCCCGATCGCGCACCGCGAAGACCAGCGCGATCCGCTCGGCAGCGAGACGTCGCGCCACGAATGCGAGAACCTGTGCCGATGCTTCATCCAGCCACTGCGCATCGTCGATGAGGCACAGGAGCGGCCCCTCCTCCGCGACCTCGGCCAGCAGATTGAGAGTCGCCAGACCGACCAGGAAGCGGTCCGGGGTCTCACCGCCCTCCTGCCCGAACGCCACACTCAGCGCGGTCTGCTGCGGATCTGGCAGGGCGCTCGCGCGGTCCAGCAGCGGCGCGCACAACTGGTGCAGACCTGCGAACGCGAACTGCGTCTCGGACTCCACCCCGACCGAGGTCTCCACTCGGAACCCGGATGCGTCCGCTGCGCGGCGGGCGTGCTCGAGCAGCGCGGTCTTGCCGATTCCGGCCTCCCCGTGCACGACCAGGGCTCCGCTCTGCCCGGCGCGTGCCCGGGAGAGGAGTCGGTCGATCGCTTCGAGCTCGGCGCGCCGGCCAATCAAGTGCCCCAGTGTCGTTCCTTTCAGCGGATGCCGGCACCGCACTAGGCACTCATCACCGACGCGAACGAGGTGGTCCACACCTTAGCGTCTCCGAATACCCGGCAACGGGGACGGGTGTTCTACGGACGCGATGCCCTGGTGGGCGGTGTCAGCCTGGCGGTGCAGCGAAAGGCCCAGACGCGCAGAACGTCCGGCCCGGCAGCGAGCGGGAGCCCCGCAGGCGACCGCGAGACCAAGTTCGTGGCCCCAGCGCGATTTGACCCGGTTCTGAGAACACGGTTTCTCCTGGAACCACCGCCCCAATCGCTCGAGCCGAAAACCCGAAACCCGATACCCGAAAGGACGATCCGAAATGAATCCGATCCAAGACCTCATCATCCGCTTCCAGGAACTGGTCGCTCAAGTGCCCGAGTTCATCCAGCCGTTCATCGTCATGCTGGCCGGCGCCGTCCCCTTCATCGAGGGGGAGCTGGGGGCGACCATCGGCATCGCCGGCGGTCTCAATCCCATCCTCGCGGCGGTCGCGGCCGCCGGCGGCAACTTCCTCAGCGTGCTTGTCGTCGTGCTCCTCACGTCGCGCGCCCGCACCGCCGTCGTGAACCGGACCCGAGTCCCGGTCGGGGTCGCCGCGGGGGCCGCCGGCTCCTCTACGAGCGGTGGGGACGAGTTCGCCGCCCCGCTTGCGCAGGCGGACGCCAAGCCGCAGTCCAAGGGTCGGGCGCGCTTCAACAGGTGGCTCATCCGCTTCGGCGTTCCCGGTGCCAGCATCCTGGGCCCGCTGGCGATCCCGACCCAGATCACCTCCGCGATCCTGGTCGCCGGCGGCACCTCCCGCGCCTGGGTCCTGCTCTGGCAGGCCGTTGCGATCGTCCTGTGGACGACGGTGAGCACCGTCTTGGTCTGGGCCGCGCTCACCTTCCTCGTCGGGGTGTGAGCGAACCTGATGCTCCGGCAGATCAAGCACGCCATGTACCGCCCGCAACCCGCCGACATCGAACTGCCGGCGACGGTCTCCATCGATCTGAGTCATCTCGTCGTCGTCGCGGTCGCGGCCTCGATGTCCATGGCGCAACCCCCGACATCCGGCTGAACAGGAGGCAGGACATGGAGCAGGTCACACCCGGCGACGGGCATGCGCTTGCGCGCTATCGATGGTGGCAGCAGTTCTCGCGTTCGCTGTTCCATCTCCGCCTCCGCATCGATGCCGCCACATTCGAAACCTGGTCGGTCGATGTCCGAATCGGAGGCGATGAGGATGGGAACGTGCACGCCCAGCTCTATCGCGACGGCGTGAACGTGGCCCGATCCGCGCTGCCCGCGGCGTTCCCCGTGCCGGGAGGCGTCATCGAGGTGGCCGCCAGCGCCTACGGTCTCAAGCGCTGTGACTATGTCACCCCGGACGGGGCCCGACGCCAACTCGTTCCGGACCCCGCGTCCGCCGAGGGTCGACGCGCGCACTTGGACCGGACACGCCCCGGCTTCAGCCGTGCTCTCGGGACCGCCTCGGTCATCGTGCTCATCGTCGCGCTTGTCGTGGGTGTGCCACAGGGCATCGAGCAGATCACCACTATCCCTGTCGTCGCCGACACCATCGGCACGTTCATCAGCCCCTTCCAGCTTCCGGCATGGGCGAACATCTCGCTCGTCTTCGTCGCGATCGCCGCCAGCACCGAGCGGGCCCTCCGGTTGCGGCACAACTGGCTGCTCGACGGCAGCCTCTTTGAGGGCGGCGAGTAAGCACAGGGCCGAGACGGTCCGCGTCAGGTCCTGTTCAGCTCCTCGGCGAACATCACGATGATGCCACTCGGACCCCGGACGTAGGTCAGCTTGTACACGTCCTGGTAGGTGGCCACACCGCGCAGGGGGCGGCATCCGTGTCTGGCGGCGATCTCCAGGGCCTCGTCGATGTCATCGACTGAGAACGCCACGCGGTGCATACCGATCTCGTTCGGACGGGTGGGCTCCGTATCGATGGCTGCCGGGTGGAGGTACTCGAACAGCTCGATGCGGCCGTGACCGTCCGGGGTCTGAAGCATCGCGATCCGAGCGTGGTTGCCGTCCACGCCCACGGCGGTGTCGGCCCAGTCGCCACTGACCGTGTCCTGGCCGATGAGCGAGAGACCGAGGTCGGTGAAGAACGCGATCGTCGCGTCCAGGTCGCGCACCGCGATGCCGATGTTCTCCAGTGTGATGGGCATGCCCTGCACGCTACCCAGCCGGTTCGATCGGCTCCAGTGCCGCCCGTAGGGTTGTCGAGGACATCGCAGCAGATACCGTCCCGGGAAGGCCATGGCAGACACAGATCACATCGGACTGCTCGAGACCCCGATCGGCGGGCTGTCGCGAGCAGAGCTGCGGAGCGAGCTGTCCGCACGCGGCATCCTTTTGAACGCGCACGCCGAAACCCTGCTGGCCGACGCCGCGTTCGACCAACAGCCTCGTCGGGTGATCGCGGTCACGGAGTGCTCGGTCGCCGCCCTCGGCCGCCCCGAGGGTGCCCACCTCTCCGAGATCTTCGCACTCGCGCGCGAGGAGGGACTGCTGCTGTGCCCACCCGACGCGGGACCCTATCTGCGTCTGGCGCTGACCGACCAGGACACGTCGCCGGATTCGGTGATGTCCGCCGGCAACGCACCCACCGGGTCCCTCACGGTCGCCGCCGAGCCGCTCAGGGCGGACGACGAGTTCCCGAAGGGCTTCTACCTCCGTGTGGTCGACGGCCGACCTTGGCTGCGCGGCTACCGATGCGATGACGCGCACACCTGGTCCGCTGAGGACCGCTTCCTCTTTCGCGTGCCGGCATAGGCGGAGCGCATGCCGGGCGGTCCGGGTCAGCCCGCCGTCGGACCGGCCGGCCGCACGGGGTAGATCCGGCGCAGGATCACCCGCTGGACCAGCGTCCACGTGACCGTCACCAGGAGGTACAGCCCGGCGGCGAGCGGGACGAAGATCGCAGCCACCGCGCTCGCGAACTGAAGGAGGCCAACGAGGTGAAGCGCCCCGACGGAGCCCGGTGCGGTGGAGTCGACCGCCGGTTGCGGTCGCAGGATGCGCCGCGTGATCTCGGCGACGGCGGCGATGGCGGCGATCAGAACGACGAACACGGCGCCGGTGCCGAACGTCACCGCGCCCGTGCCCAGCTCCGCGATGAGGCTGGTTCCCAGCGGTACACCCAGGAGCGGCTCGGTCAACAGACCGTTCGGATGACCGGCGATGGAGGTGTGCAGGAAGAGCGCGTAGATCACGCCGACGACCGGAGCCTGGATCAGCACGGGCAGGCAGCCGGCGAAGGGGGAGGCCTTCTCGTCGGCGTAGAGGCGCATCGTCTCGCGCTGCAGGCGCTCGCGGCCGTTCTTGTGTTTCCGCTGAAGCGCGATCAGCTTCGGGGCCAGACGCGCGCGGGTCTGCTCGGCTTTGGCCTGAGCGACCCCGGTGGGGATGAGGATGGCGCGCACGAGGAGGGTGAGCAGGATGACGGCGACCGCTGCGGACGCGGCGCCGGTGATCGGGTGCAGGAAGGCAGCGAGCCCCATCAGCAGCGCATACGCGGCATCCAGGGTGGCGGCGATGGGTGGCAGTGCGAAAAGGTCCACGGAATGTCCGTTCGTCGATGTCAGAGGTGGGCGCGGAGCGGCCACGTGGGACATCGACGGACACGGAACTGCGCCCGGTCGGGCGAGCGTGCGTCGAGGACTAGGCGGCCGAGGCCGCGAGACCGGGAGCTCGAGAGCGGGGGTGGCCGGCGGCATCCGGATCGCTCTGCGACATCGGCGCGGAGACGTCGGCCGTCCGGCGCGGACGCGCCAGTGACGCCGAGACGGACCGCGGGAGCGTGATGGCCAGCACCACGGTGAGGATCAGGGCCGCAGCCGATATCACCGCGACGGCGACCGTCACCGCGGCGGGGTCGGACCCGGCGGCGAGGAGACCGAGCGAGGTGAGCAGGACCTGCAGGAATGAGCCGATCATGTCCGCCATCGCACCCTCCCGCCGTTCTGGATGCCGTCACGCTAACACGACCGCGCCGTCCACCGACCGGGATCCGGCGACCGCCGTCGTTGCGCCGGCGCAGCTGCGGCGTGTGTGCGCCGTCCCACCGATCCTCGCGGCGCACGCGGTCAGGTCATAGCATCGGGGGATGGCGGACTCCTCACTCGTGCTCGTCGCAAACGCCGGCGACGGCAGCATCAGCACCTTCCGGCTGGAGGACGGCTCGCTCCAGCGCCTGGCGGTGACCGCGGCGCTCGCGGGCTGCTCGACCTTCGCGGTCGATTCGGCGCGGGACCTGGTCTACGCGGCGGTACAGGACAGTGGGCAGGACGGACGGGCCGGCATCCTGACCCTCCGCCTGGATCGCCGGACCGGCGCGCTCGAGGCGGGCCCGCGCCGGGATCTGCCGGGGGGCAAGCTGAATTACGTCGCCTTGTCCCGGCACGGCGCCGGACTGCTCGGCGCCTCCTACGACGGTGGGTACGGGATCAGCTGCCCGATCACCGACGGTGTCGTCGGTGACCCCGTCTCGCGGGTCGCCTTCCCCAACCTGCACTCGGTGCTGCCGAGCACAGACGGCAGGTTCGCCTACTTCGTCTCCCTCGGCGCCGACCTCGTGGCGCAGTACGCACTGGGAGACGATCTGCGCCTGGCGCCGCTCGAACCGGCGACGGTCGCCGCGCCGGCCGGAAGCGGTCCGCGTCATCTCGTGCTGAACGACGCAGAGGACGCGCTCTACGTGCTCACCGAGTTCTCCGGCCAGGTGCTGCACTTCGCCCGCGACCCCGACTCCGGAACGCTCGGGCTGCGGGACGCGACCGACGCGTTCGACCCGTCGACGGGTCTGCGCCACAGTCGATTCGGCGCAGACCCGACGGCGGAGCACCTCATCTGGGGCGCCGACCTGCATCTCGGCGCGGACGGCCGCTACCTGTGGTGCTCGGAACGGACCGAGAGCACGCTCGGCGCCGTCGCGGTCGCCGACGACGGCTCGGTGTCTGCGCCCGACCGGTTCGTGACCACCGAGCCGCAGCCGCGCGGCTTCGCGGTCAGTCCCGACGGTGCTCACCTGGTCGCGGCGGGGGAGCGGTCCACGACCATCTCGCTGTACGCGGTGACGGGCGATCGGCTGGAGCTGCTGCAGCGGGCGGAGACGGGTCGCGGCGCGAACTGGGTCCGCTTCGTCTGAGCCCGCGCCGCTCGGGTCTGCCGTCGGCGCTGCCCGCGCGGTTCGGGATGCCGGGACGCGTCGTGTTCGGCCTACGCTGATGATCATGTCGACCGAAGGATTTGCCGCGTCCGCCGATGACGACCGTTCGCGGGCGCACGTTCCCGGCCCGGACGATCCCGGCCTGCCCGAACTGGAAGAGGACGAGACCATCGCGCCGCGCCCCGAGGAGGAGGTCGCCGACGTGCTGCGGGCCCGACCGGACCTGGAAGATCACAGCGAACGTCCCGAGTGACGGCACACCGCCCGGAGCGGTGAGCCGCCCCGCCGGCGTCCCGGCGCGATGCTGAACCACGGCTAGCGCATCGTCGGCGGATCGTCCAGCCCCCACCTTTCCGGCCCACCCCGTTCTAAACAGGTCTCACCCTCGCGAAATCAAGGGAGATGAAGATGGCCGAAGTTCCTCAGCCCGTCAACGACAACAGCATCAAGGTCCGCCAGCTGACCCACTATCAGTTCTCCTGGGTCGCGGGTGAGCCCGCCGAAGAGGGCACGTTCACCCTGCAACTGGTCCTCGATCAGGGAGCATGGGAGGAGGTCCTGACCGTCGACGCCGACGACGCCGATGTGCTGCAGGATCTGCTCGTGAACACGAGCGATGTCCATTACGACATCGACCGGCGCACGCTCATGTTCGGCGTCACCAAAGTCGGGCACTGATTCACGGATGCCGGTGCACGGCCTTCCGGGCCGGCACCGGCATCCCCGCTCCCGGGGCTGGGCCGAATGGACAAGCCCGTCGTGATCACCGAAGATCGCTACGGCGCTCCGATCGACGCGGCCTTGCAGTACTGCGGTGGCGGCGTCGGTCTTGCGGCGTCGGCATCCCCGGCTCCGGCCGGCGGCCCGCAGATTGATCCCCACGGAACGGACACCACACCCATGGCCCCATCGACACCGGCCGCCCCGGAGTTCCAGCGCAATGCGTTCGCCCCGGGGATCCTCGCCGCCATCGCGTGTCTGGCGGGAATCGCGCTGGTGGGCCACGAGTACTACCTCGCCGTCCAGTTCGTCATCGCCATCCTCGCGGTCATCGTCGGGTGGTTCGCGATCCAGGCGGGGCAATGGTGGTGGGCTCCGGTGATGCTCGCGATCGCGATCCTGTGGAACCCGTTCTACCCGTTCGCCTTTTCGGGACCCTGGTGGGCTGCCGCGCACATCGCGGCGGCCGCCGCGTTCCTCGCCGCCGGCGCGACCGTGCGGACCCGCCGGAACCCGACCCGGTAGCCGGCCCGGCCGGGCACCGCTACGGCACGGCGATCGTCCTCGGCCTGACGTTCGCCGCGCGCGGCGGCCGAACGACGACGGCCCGCGGGCATGAAAAAGCCCCGACCGTTACCACGCGGCCGGGGCGAGACGGATGAGAAGTCCGCCTATCCCCTCCAGCATACCCCGCCGAATCACCGACCCGGGCGATCCGCCAGACCTGGCCGTGGAGTGGACCGCACCGCAGTCAACCCCGTTGCGCGGCGTCCGGTGTCGCCGGAGGCTGGAGGGAAACGATGCAGACCGGAAACGATGCAGACCGGAGGAGAACTGATGAGCAGCGAATCGCAGTCGCAAGAACCCGCGCAGGACGAAGAACCCGCGCAGAACGAGCAGATGCCCGCGAACGAGGATCTCGAGGAGCCCAGCACCGAGAAGCCGCCGGAGGAGCAGCCGAAGGCCCCCGACGCCGGCGACCCGGAGCCCAGTCATGAGGCGGTGGGGATCGGCGTGATCGGCCGCCCGCTGGTCGATCCCGAGTAGCTTGGCCTGCGGAGTCGCGAAGACCGAACGGGTCCGCTCAGTCCTCGTGCAGGCGTCGCAGGGCGCCGATGACGTCCCGATGCCAGCGTCGCGCGGAAGCCAGCGCGCCGGTGAAGATGGCGGTGTCGTGGGTCACCCCCAGATACTGGACCGCACTCGCCTCGACTCCGGCGGCCCGGAGCCGGGCCGCGTAGGCGGCGCCGTCACCCCGCAGCGGGTCGTACTCCGCGGTCAGGATCACCGCTTCAGGCAGACCCGCATGCGACGCGGCGAGCAACGGTGAGGCGAGGGGGTTGCGCCGATCGGCTTTCTGCGCCAGGTACGTGCGAGCGACCGAGCTCAGCTCGCGCAGCGCGATGAAACGGGGGATGCCGAGGGCCCGCGTGGCGCGCAGGTCCAGGTGCCGACCCGTGAGGTCCGTGACCGGCACCTCCAGCAGCTGCAGGCGGATCGGCAGGCTCGTCCGGTCACGGTTGGCCAGGGTCAGCGCTGCGGCGATCGACCCGCCCGCTGAGGTGCCGGCGACTCCGACGCGGTCCGGATCGATTCCCAGGTCCGCTGCGTTCTGGTGCAGCCACACCAGTGCCGCGTGCGCCTGTTCGATCTGCGTCGGAAACCGGTGCTCGGGGGCCAGGGCGTAGTCCACCGCGGCCATCGCGACACCCGCCTCGGCCGCGCGGCGGCGGTTCGCGGCATCCGTCGTCGGATAATCGACCCCACCGATCCGGAACGCTCCACCGAAGAAGCTCAGCCACGCCGGCACCGGCCCGGCGTCGGCCGCGTCGGGATAGTACATGCGCACACGCACGGACGGATGCCCGGGGACGGGCACCTCGTGCTCGGTTGTGCGAACGTCCGGACCGGGCGTGCCGACGCTCTGCAGCTCTTTGCGGTCCCACGCCAGGGCGGCCCGGCGGTGCCGGGCGCGTGCCTTCTGCGGATCGGCGCGACCCTGCGGCGTGCGCCGAACCGTCGGCTGGTCCGTGGAGGCGGGCGTGGCATCGGTCGTCGCCGCGCCGGCGCCTCCCCACAGCAGTGCTCGCCAGCCGGCCACGCGTTTGCGGGCTGCTTCGAGGACCTGGCCGATCAGGTAGCGCCGGTGCACGCGCAGCCGTTCGGAGAAGAACGGGTCCAAGGGCATCGGGCGCTCCTCGAGAGTCGGGCTTCGATCCTACCGAGCGTGCCCGTCCCCGGCACCCGCGATCACGTGCGTCCTGGGCGCGTATGGCACCGGGCGCGGCGGCGAGATGAGATTGAATACGGGTATGACCAATCGATCAGTCCCTCCCCGCACGGTGTCGTGCCCGTGCGGGTAAGCGTCGTCGTTCCGGTGTTCAAGCCGGGACTGGGTTTCGACGAGCTGATGGAGTCCTTCGACCGGCAGAGCCTCGGACCGGACGATTTCGAGGTCCTTCTGTGCGATGACGGCTCGGGCAGTCCGACTCGAGAGCGTCTGGAACAGATCTCGCGCGCGCGTCCCCACGTCCGTGTCCTGACTCTGCCGCACACCGGGTGGCCCGGAACGCCGCGCAACCACGGCATCGAGGCCGCGCGCGGCGAGTACGTCTTCTTCGCCGATCAGGACGACCGGCTGTTCGATGACGCGCTCGAGCAGCTCTGCGACTACGCCGACCGCCACGCATCCGATGTGGTCATCGGCAGGGAGGTCGGCGTCGGACGGCGGATCCCGCGGGGGATCTTCCGTCGCGACATCCCGCACGCCGTGCTCGGCAAGGACCCGATCCTCGAGTTGCTCACGCCCCACAAACTGTTCCGCACCTCGTTCCTGCGATCCCACGGCATCCGGTTCCCCGACGGCCGCGTGCGGTTGGAGGATCACCTCTTCGTGATGCAGGCGTATTTCCGCGCCCGCACCATCTCGGTCCTGGCAAGTCAGCCCTGCTACGCGTGGGTGAAGCACCCGGGCAGCGCCAGCGCGTCGCGCATCGACCCGGTGACGTATTTCCCGCACCTGGAGGCCGTGCTGGACCTGGTCGAGGCCAACACCGAACCCGGCACCCTGCGGGACACGCTCCTGCGGCACTGGTATCGCGGAAAGATCCTGGGCCGCCTGGGCGGACGGCGCATGCTCCGCTATCCGGCGGACTATCGCGACCTCTTCCTGGACGTGGTCATCCCCATCGCGCAACGCAGATTCACTCCCGCCGTCGAGGCGGGGCTGGCCTTTCCCCTCCGAATCCGATCGGCGCTGCTGCGTGCAGGGGAGCGGGAGGGCCTGCTTCGCCTGGCCGAGTTCGACGCCGAGCTGGACTGCCGCGCCGAGGTGACCTCCGCCCGCTGGACGCGCGCGGGAAAGCTGGAGCTGACCGTCGAGGTCCGCGTGCTGCGCGAGGACCGCGATGCTCTGATCTTCGACGTGCCGGAGACGAACGCGGAGTCCTCGGCCGGGGCCGGTCGCGAAAGGACGTCCCGCCCCGCGAGCTGGCGGGCTCCGGCCGGGATCAGTGAGAATCTGCCGAGGCCCGACGTCCTCGACGCGACGCGCGACCTGCGCCGGGACCGGGTCGAGGTGCTGGTCCGCGACGTCGACGGCAGCGAGCGGCGCATCCAGGCGCGACCGGCGCAGACCCTGCTGCCCGCGGTCCTCACCCTCGACCCGCTGCGTTTCTTCGGCCGGAGCGACATCTCCACCGGCGGACAGCTCGTCACGCAGGTGCGGCACGCCGGGTGGAGCTTCGACGTGCCGCTGCGAGCAGAACACACCGTGCTCGACGGCCTGGGCGCTTCGCCGTTCCTGGCGGGACGGACCTGCCGGGTGGTCGCGGGCGAGGACGGCAGCGTTCAGCTGCGGCGCGAGTGGCCCGGGGGCCGTCTGCGGGATCTCGCGGCCCGCGCGATCCGTCGCGCGCTCGGATCCGTGCGACAGGCGCTCCGCCGACGGTGATCGGATGCCGCGCCCGCACGCTGCGGAACACGTCGACGCGGCGCGGGGAGATTGCCCCGGGGGCGTCATGCCCCCCGACAACGCCCCCGGAGGATCCCAACGTAACCCGCGCACGAGTTCGCGCCGCAAACGGCGCCGAGGGGTTGACTCGCCATCCGTATTCCGATAGTCCGATCCGATGACCGAGGCCTTCCGCCCAGCGGCGATCTGAGTAATGTCGCAGTGAAGATCTGAGTAATGTCGCAGTGAAAAGGTGACAGGAGGAAGCCGGATGCCCGAGTCCACGACATCCCCGCCCGAAGATCTGCGCGGCACCGCCGACGAGCGCATGGCTCAGCTTGCAGAGTGGGACGCAGCGGGGGGCGCGCTGTCTCCGGAGTGGCTGCGCCGTCAGCTGGATGCGACGCTGGCGGCGTGGGCACAGGACGAGACGACGCTCGACATCGAGAAGGACGCGCACACCGATTTCTGAGCGCGGGGCGGCACGTCCCGCACGACCGCTCCGGCACACCGCTGGGTGCACTCAGCTACTCAGCGCCGAGCGGTACGGGCGGAAGAACTCCCGCAGCTCCTGCACATAGAGCTCCGGCTGCTCGAACGGGGCGAAGTGACCGCCGCGGTCCGGTTCCGTCGCACGTGCCAGATTCGTCATTCGTTCCAGCCATGCGCGCGGGGGCCGGACGATGTCGGCGGGGAAGATGGAGAACCCGGACGGGACCTCGACCCGGCGGGACAGCTGCTCGGCGGAGATCGACGCGTTGCTGTGGTACATCCGCATCGCCGAGCCGATGTTGCCGTTCACCCAGTACTGGGTGAGCAGAGTGAGGATCTCGTCCTTCGTGAAGCAGCGTTCCACGTCGCCGTCGCAGTCGCTCCAGCTGCGCAGCTTCTCCACGATCCATGCCGCCAACCCGACGGGTGAGTCGATCAAACCGAACGCTGCGGTCTGAGGTTTGGTGCGGTGCATGGCGGCGTAGGCGCCCTCCGCGCCGGCCCACGTGGCCGCATCGTCCAGCCAGTCGCGCTCGTCTTGTGTCAGCTCAGACCGGTCGCCGGCGAAGAACGGAAGTCCGGCATCCATCCGGTGCACCGCGATCACACGATCCGGGTGATCGAGCGCCAGGAAACGGCTCACGCCGCTGCCGATGTCGCCGCCCGCCGTGACGAACCGGTCGTAGCCGAGGAGGGTCATCAGCTCGGACCATCGGTCCGCGACGTCGGGAGAGGTGAGGGGTCTGGTCGGACGCTCGGAGTATCCGTAGCCCGGCATGTCGGGGACGATCACATCGAAGGCGTCGTCCGGGTCGCCGCCGTGGGCACCGGGGTCGGTCAGCAGCGGGATGACCTTGAGGTAGCGCCAGAACGAGTCCGGCCAGCCATGGGTCAGCAGTAGCGGCAGCACCGGGCGGCTGCGGTCGGCGGCTCGGGCATGCACCAGATGGATGCGGGATCCGCCGAGTTGCGCGCGGTAGTGCGGCAACCGGCCGATCGCATCCTCCTGCGCGTCCCAGTCGAACTCGTCGGCCCAGTACGCCACCAGTTCGCGCAGGTAGGCCAGGTCGGTGCCGAGCGACCACCCATCGCCTTCCGCGGCGTCCGGCCAGCGAGTCGCGCGCAGCCGTGCGCGAAGGTCGTCGATCACGGCCGGATCCGCGCGGGGCGTGAACCGTTCGAGCTGATATGCCTGTTCCGCCATGAAAGCAGAGTAGCGCGCGACCGGACGTCGGCAGCGCTGGGCCGAACCCGACGCCGTCAGCACCGCTCGCGAACGTGGCCGGTGCGCGGTGGGTGCTGCCGGAGCGCCTCACCGCGGCCGGGTACGCGTTCTCGCAGCCGGACCTGCGCGGGGCGCTGCGATCACTGGTCCCGGGTGCCGGCTGAACCCTGGTGCTCACGGCCGCGGCATCCGATCATGGGTGTCATGAGTGCACACGAAACCGTCGTGCGGATGTGGCGCGGAGCGGTGCGGAGCGAGGATCGGGACGCCTATGTCGACTACGTCGAGCGCACCGGGATGCGCCAGTACCGCGCCACCCCGGGGAATCTGGACGCCTGGCTGCTCACGCGCGAGCGGGGCGACGGACTGACCGAGATCCTCACCGTGTCGCGGTGGGAGTCGTTCGACGCGATCACGGGGTTCGCGGGCGCGGATGCCGAGCGGGCGGTGTTCTATCCGGATGATGACCGCTACCTCGTCGAACGCGACCTCACCGTGCGGCATTACTCGCAGGCGGGGTGAGGTCGCCGTCGCCGGCGGCCCTCAGCAGTGCGCGGATCGGCGGCGGCGCATGCTCCAGCGGCACCGCCTGGGCCATCAGCCGCGCGTACCGCAGCTTGTTGCCGCTGCGGCCGCTGAAGAACCGGGCCAGCTGTTGCTCCGGGGTGCGCGACCGCTGGGCGGGCTGACGCTGCAGGCGGCGCAGC
This sequence comes from Microbacterium sp. zg.B48, assembly GCF_024623505.1. Classification (NCBI taxonomy): domain Bacteria; kingdom Bacillati; phylum Actinomycetota; class Actinomycetes; order Micrococcales; family Microbacteriaceae; genus Microbacterium; species Microbacterium sp. zg.B48. The sequence goes on along the minus strand of NZ_JANJFE010000003.1, from coordinate 214,917 downwards.
GAAGCGAGCTCACCCTGCCCGGCGATGAGAGCCACGACGGCGGGTACGCCGAGGGCATCGATGAACTCCGCCTCCAGGTCGGGGTCGCAGACGAACACGGTCTTGATCACCCGCTCGAAATCCCGCCGCTCGGCGATGTCGACCAGCCCGATGACGCGCTCATCCGCGTGCGCGGCGGCGGCGCGGGCCGCGCCCTTGGAGCCCCCCACTGCGACCACCACCGGAACGCGCAGACCGAGCCGTCCGGCGATGGTCTCCACGGCGGCCCGGTCGCTGTCTCCCTCGACGATGATGACCGCCATGGCAGCGAGATTATCCGGCGCCGCGACCGCGTGGGTGGCGGCGGGCCGATGCTGAGCGGGCCGGGTCACCCGCCGACGTGGGCGCCGAGGTGCGCGTGCACGGCGGAGATCACGACGGAGCCCTCACCCACCGCAGACGCGACCCGTTTGACCGACCCACGTCGCACGTCGCCGACGGCATAGAAACCCGGCACCGACGATTCGAACTGCGTCGGCGCGCCCTCGGCGCCGAGCCAGGCACGACGGCCGCCCTCTGTGAGCACCTCCGCTCCGGTGATGACAGATCCCCACTTGTCACGCAGCACTTCGGGCGCCAGCCACTCGGTGTGGGGGTGCGCTCCGATCGTGATGAACACTGCATCCGCCGGCAGTTCCAGGCGCTCCCCGGATTCACTGCGTTCGAGGATGACGTGATCGAGCCGGTCGGCGTCGTGGGCGCCGGCGTCCACGACCCGCGCGCCGGTGATCAGACCCACGCCCGCGGCATCCAGCTGGTCGATCAGGTATCGCGACATGCTCTCCGCGAGCGAAGGCCCGCGCACCACGAGCGAGACCGACCGCGCATAGCGGGCGAGGTGCAGCGCCGCCTGCCCCGCGGAGTTGCCGCCGCCCACCACGAGCACCGCCCGCCCCGCCTGTGCGCGCGCCTCGACGGAGGAGGCACCGTAGAACACCGACGCGCCGACGTACGGCCGCAACCCGGGCGCCGCCAGGCGACGGTAGCTGACCCCTGACGCGAGCACCACCGAGCGTGCGCGCATTCGCTCATCGCCATCGACCTGCAGCTCGAAGCTTCCATCGGACACCGCCATGCCCACCACGCGGCGGGTGTGCGCGAAGCGGGCGCCGAAGGTCCAGGCCTGCTGATATGCCCGTTGCGCGAGTTCGGTGCCGGATACCCCGCGTGAGAACCCGAGGTAGTTGCGGATGAGGGAGCTGGACCCGGCCTGTCCGCCGATCGACCCGGCCTCCAGCACCACCGTGTCCAGGCCCTCGGATGCCGCGTACACGGCCGCGGCCAGCCCAGCCGGTCCGGCGCCGACGATCGCCACGTCCACGACGCCCTCGGGAAGGGAGGTGTCCAGACCGTACGAGCGGACCAGGGCGGCATCATCGGGGTCGATCAGCACGGCACCGTCTGCGGTGCGCACCAGCGGCACGGCGTCGTAGTCGATCCCCGCGTCCGCGAGCAGGGCCATCGCCTCGGGCGAGCCGGGATCCAGGTGTTCGGCATGGATGCCGCCGCGCTCCATCAGCGTGTGCAGCTCGTGGGTGCGCGGCTGCGCCTGGTCGCCGATGACGGTGAACCCCCGCCGCCGCTGTCCACTGGAGAACTCCCACTCGTGGAGGAAATCCGTGATCGCCCGGTGGAACGATTCGTCTGCCCGGTCCACGGGTCTCACGACGTAGTAGTCGATCTGCACGAGCGAGATGAGTTCGAGCACCGCGGCGGTCGTGTCGCGATTCGCCCACGAGCCCCACTCGATGACCAGGCCGCGCCGGACGTTGGGGAAGCGGCGGCGCGCGGCGGCGAAGACGTTCTCGTGACCGTGGGCGGGTGAGGCGTCATCGGAGAGCACCAGCGCCAGGTCCCCGCCGGAGGCATGCAGGTCCTCGATCGCCGTGACGCCGCTCTCCGCCGCGCCGGCGTCGAGAATGCGATAGTCCCGCGCGTAGCGGCGGTTCAGCGGGTCGACCACCGCTCGGCGGAGCCGGTCATCGCCCGAGACGACCAGGATCGCGGGCAGACGTGGCGTCGCCTCACCGGGGTTCATCCCGGCTTCGTGCACCGTGTGGCCGTCGGAGGATCCCGAGTCCATGCGCGAAGCATACGCCGGGGTGCTCTCCAACGCGCCGGTGACGATTTCCGCCCGCTACGATTCCGGAAAGAGGCCCGACGCTGCCGTCAGGCCGGAGTGGGGAGTCAGTGACCATTCACGTGCGCATACGCGCAGAGCGCGCGCCCGGCGAGAAGCGCGTCGCCGCGACACCGGATAGCGTCAAGAAGCTGCGCGCCGCGGGAGCCTCCGTTCAGGTGGAGTCCGGCGCCGGTCTGGGCTCCCTGCTGACCGATGCCGCCTATGAGGCCGCCGGCGCCGGCATCGTGGCAGACCACGCGGCCGTCGAACCCGGGACCGTGCTGTTGCATGTCCGCCCGCTGAGCGCAGACGAGACCTCCGCTCTTCCGGCCGGCACCGTGACCGTCGGGACGCTGGACCCGTTTCAGCACCCCGGCTCGGTGACGGCCGCCCGCGATGCGCGCGTGACGACGTTCGCGCTGGACATGCTGCCGCGCATCTCTCGGGCGCAGTCCATGGATGTGCTCTCCTCACAGGCGCTGCTGGCCGGCTACCGGCTGGTGACGCTGGCCGCCGACGCGTTCGGTCGCATGTTCGGCATGACGATGACCGCCGCCGGCACCCTCGCTCCGGCCCGGGTGCTCGTCCTCGGCGCGGGGGTGGCGGGTCTGCAGGCCATCGCCACGGCCAAGCGGCTGGGCGCAGTCGTCTCGGCCAACGACGTGCGCGCGGCATCCGCCGACGAGGTCCGCTCGGTCGGCGGCACGTTCATCGACCTGGACCTCGGCACGGCGGAAGCCGGCGGGGGCTACGCGAAGGAGCTGGCCGAAGACCGGGCGCGGCGCCAGCAGGAACTGCTCGCACCCCACATCGCGGCATCCGACATCGTCCTGACCACCGCCGCCGTCCCGGGTCGAGCGGCTCCGCGACTGGTGACCGCCGACATGGTGGCGGCCATGAGGCCCGGCTCCGTGCTCGTGGACCTCGCCGCCGAATCGGGCGGCAACATCGAAGGGTCCGTGCCGGGGGAGTGGCGGACCGTTCCCGTGCCGGGAGGGGCGCTCACGCTGATCGGCGCCCGCGACATCCAGTCCGACCTCGCGCCGGACGCCTCCAAGCTCTATGCGATGAACTGCGCGAACTTCACCGCGCTGATCATGAAGGACGGTGACCTCATGCTCGACTTCGACGATGAACTGGTCTCGGGAAGCGTGGTGACCCACGATGGCGCCGTGCGCAACGAGCGGGTCGCCGCGAGCATCGAGGGGGTGCGCGCCTGATGGACGGTTTCGCTCTCCTCACCATCACGATCCTGGCCGTGTTCCTCGGCTTCGAAGTCGTCTCCAAGGTCTCCAGCACGCTGCATACGCCGCTGATGTCCGAGGCGAACGCGATCCACGGGATCATCCTGCTCGGGGCCGTTCTGGTGGCCGGACAGGCGGAGGACCCCCTGGCCCTGGCCCTGTCGATCCTGGCCGTGCTGCTGGCGACGATCAACGTCGTGGGCGGCTTCGTGGTCACCGACCGGATGCTGCTGATGTTCCGGGCAAAGCCGCGCGCAACGCGGAACACCGGCGCGGAGGTGGGCGCGTGAAACTCCTGCCCCCCGAAGTCGTCACGGTCTGCTACATCGTCGCGGCAGTGCTGTTCATCCTCGCGCTCAAGGGCCTGAGCAACCCGCGCACCGCGCGACGGGCCAACCTGCTGGGCGCGGCGGGGGCGGCGCTGGCGATCCTCGCCTTCGGGCTCAGCGTCGAACTGCGCAACCTCGGCTGGATCCTCGGTGCCATCGTCGTCGGCTCCGTGATCGCCGTGATCGCCGCTCGTCGCGTGCAGATGACGCAGATGCCCCAGCTGGTCGCCGCGTTCAACGGCGTCGGCGGCGGGGCGGCCGCCCTGGTCGCGCTCGTGGAGATCGCGCACAGCGAGAACCCCTGGACGTTGGGCGTGGTCGCGGTCACCGTGCTGATCGGCGGCGTTTCGCTGACCGGCTCGTTCGTGACCTTCGGCAAGCTGCAGGGGATCATCACGACGCGGGCGGTCACCTTCCCGGGGCTGCGCGTGCTCATGGTGGTGCTCGTGCTCGCCGCCCTGGCCGCCGGTGCGGCGCTGATCGCGACCGGCGACGCCGTCTACGCGTACCTGCTGCTGGCCGCGGGGCTGATTCTGGGGGTGCTGCTGGTGATGCCGATCGGCGGCGCCGATGTGCCGATCGTCATCTCGTTGCTGAACGCCTTCACCGGCCTGGCCGTCGCGGCATCCGGCCTGGTGCTGTCCAACGTGCTGCTCCTGATCGCCGGCACCCTGGTCGGAGCGAGCGGCACGATCCTGACGATGGCGATGGCCAAGGCGATGGGCCGCACGGTCACCGGAATCGTGTTCGGCGCCTTCCGTGCGCATGCGGCCGGTGGCGCCGCCGCGTCCGCGTCGGATCGGCCGGTGCGGACGATGGAGGCTGACGACGTCGCGATCCTGCTCGACTACGCGCAGCGGGTCGTCATCGTGCCCGGGTACGGGCTCGCGGTTGCCGGCGCCCACCACGCCGCCGCCGAACTGGCCGAGCTGCTGCGCGACCGGGGAGTGGACGTCGTGTTCGGCATCCACCCGGTGGCGGGGCGGATGCCGGGGCACATGAATGTCCTCCTGGCCGAGGCCAACGTGCCCTACGACGCACTGGTCGAGATGGACGAGGTCAATCCGCGGTTCAAGACGACCGATCTGGTGCTGGTGATCGGCGCCAACGACGTCGTCAACCCGGCCGCCAAGACCTCGCCCGGCTCGCCCATCTACGGGATGCCGATCCTCAACGTCGCCGAGGCACAGCAGGTGGTGTTTCTGAAGCGGTCACTCAACCCCGGGTTCGCCGGCATCGAGAACGAGCTGTTCTTCGATTCCAAGGTCTCAATCGTGCTGGGCGACGCGAAGCAGACGCTGACTGGAGTGCTCTCGTCGGTCAAATCGACCGCCTGAACCGCGTTCGGGTGGTGAGTCGCGGACGGTTCGCACCCGCGCGAGGCCGACCCGAATCGCCCTCAGTGCGCGGCTTCGTACGCTTCGATCACCGCTGCCGGGACCCTGCCCCGTTCGGAGACCTGGAAGCCGTTGTCCTTGGCCCATGCGCGGATGGCGCTGTAATCCTGCTGCCCGGGTCGACGGCGACCACGGGAGTCGGACGAGGCCTTGCGCGACGAGGAGATGGAGCGGGCGGCGGATACGTACGGGGCCACCGCGTCACGCAACGCAGCGGCATTCTCGGCTGTCAGGTCTATCTCGTATGCCACCCCGTCGATCGAGAAATGGACCGATTCGCCCTCACCCACTTCGAGGAGGGTTCCGTCCAGGTCATCAACCAGCTGGTGAACAATTCTTCGCGCCATGGTTCAAAGAATACGCTCCGTCGCCCGAATTTACTATCGGCAATCCGGCGGGTCGTATTCCGACTGAATTCGAACGCAAATGCCTATCCGGTGCCGAATGCGGTGTCCAGAGTCCAAGGTCCTAAATGCCTTGCCGTCGCGTGTCGAATCCGCGACTTTACGATTCAGGCTCCCTGCGACACTGCGGAAGAAGGGCTGCTGCCGCCTTTTACTGCGCGCGTGAAGTCCGGCGCGCAATGGTCACGGGAGAATGCCGGCCCGGCGAGCTTTCGCGACGGCGGCGTGACGGGTCGAGGCCTCCAGCTTCGCCATCGCCGATTGCAGATAAGACTTCACCGTGCCCTCTTTCAGAGCCAGACCGGAAGCGATCTCCGCATTCGTGGCACCCAATGCGACACGGGAGAGCACATCGATCTCGCGCGGCGACAACGCGATCGCGAAATCCGCCGGCGTGCCCGTGTCGACGTTCGATATCGCGGCTATGCGCTTTTCCAGAAGCTCGAGCCGTTCCCGTACATGGACGTCTTTGACGACCGAGGCGATACTGCGCAACTCCGCGTAGCTCTCCCTCAACTCTTCCCGGGCCGCGGCATCCAGACCCCACGTGTCAGTGGCCGGCGGAACCAGCGCCATGCGGCGTTCCACCTCGTCGCGGATCCGCAGTTCGCTGCTGAGCGCGTCGGCGACGGTGAATGCCGGCCGGGTGACCATGTCCCCGACGGGCACCTCGGACCAGGTGCCGCAGTACAGCACTCCGCGGGCCGTGCCGCCGACCAGAATCGGGATCGCGAAGAGCGTCGCGATCCCCTCGCCGAGCACGGCACGGTCGTAGTCATGGGTGATGTTGCGTGAGGTCCGGTAGTCCAGAGCCAGCCGCGGGCGCTTCTCGACCAGGGCGCGACCGCCCAGACCCCGGGTCGCATGCACGACCAGCCCGTCCAGGCTCCGCGTGCGCGTTCCTGCCGTCGCGGTGACCGCAACCGCACCGTCACGCTCGAGCCCGCCGAATGCGACCGGGAAGGCGGTCTTGCGGGTGAGGTCCGCGACCGCACGCGCAACCAGTTCGGTCTCTGTCTCGGTGCCGGTCCGCGCGGCCACAGATACCTACTTCCGGGGGTGACGATGTGATCACCGCTTTTCGTAGCGTCGACGATACCACCGCGGCGAAGCGAGGTCGGCAGCCGCTGGGACAGGTTTCAAAGGAGAAACTCCCATGGTCGGATACACCTCGGAATGGCGTCGGAGTCTGGATGACCCGACCGCGTTCTGGACCCGGCCGTCCTCGGCGCCGTGACCGTCGCTGTGCGCGGCGCGCTCGGGGCTCGGCAAAAAGCTCGCTGAGCGTTTCGCAACACCTCGCAACACCTCGCAACACCTCGCAACACCAAAGAAGCAAGGCACAAGGCAAGGAGGCCACATGTCCGATCCACGCATTGACACGGCTCCACCCGGTATCGACTACATCGCCGTGGAAGAGTCGCCGCAGTTCCGGGAACTGAAGCGCACCCAGCGCAGCTTCATCTTTCCGCTGTCGATCGCATTTCTGCTCTGGTATTTCGCATATGTCCTGCTGTCGTCCTTCGCGCCGGATTTCATGGCGCAGCGGGTTTCCGGCGACATCACGATCGGGCTGCTGCTCGGACTCGGCCAGTTCGTGACGACCTTTGCGATCACGATGGCGTACGTGTGGTTCGCCAATCGCAAGCTCGACCCGAAGGCCGAGGCGATACGCGAAGAACTCGAGAAGCGTGAGGCGGCAGCATGAACGACATCTTCGGTTCCATCCATGCGGCGGTTCAGACCGTGGAGAACAACCCGGTTCTGAACATCTCGATCTTCGCGGCTTTCGTCGCGGTGACGCTGTTCATCGTCATCCGCGCCAGCCGGAACAACAAGACCGCTGCCGATTATTATGCGGCCGGTCGCTCGTTCACCGGTCCGCAGAACGGCTTCGCGATCTCGGGCGACTACCTGTCCGCCGCCTCGTTCCTCGGAATCACCGGCGCCATCGCGATCAACGGCTACGACGGTTTCCTCTATTCGATCGGGTTCCTGGTCGCGTGGCTGGTCGCGCTGCTGCTCGTGGCGGAGTTGATGCGCAACACCGGCAAATTCACGATGGCCGACGTGCTGTCCTTCCGGCTCAGGCAACGTCCGGTGCGGATGGCCGCTGCCATCACGACGCTCGCGGTCTGCTTCTTCTACCTGCTGGCTCAGATGGCGGGTGCCGGCGGACTGGTGTCGCTTCTGCTCGGCATCAACGAGCGCATCGGGCAGTCCATCGTGGTCGCTGTCGTCGGCATCCTCATGATCGTCTACGTCCTGGTCGGAGGAATGAAGGGCACCACCTGGGTGCAGATCGTCAAGGCGTTCCTGCTCATCGGCGGTGCCCTGGTGATGACGGTCTGGGTCCTCGCGATCAACGGCTTCAGCCTGAACACGCTGCTGGAAAGCGCCGTGGCCGCGGCGGTGACAGACCCGAAGGACGCGATCCTCGGCCCGGGCCTGCAGTACGGCGCCAACCCGTGGGACTTCATCTCGCTGGCCATCGCCCTCGTGCTGGGAACAGCCGGCCTGCCGCACGTCCTGATGCGCTTCTACACGGTCCCCACCGCCAAGGAAGCGCGGCGTTCCGTCGTGTGGGCCATTTGGCTGATCGGCGTCTTCTACCTGTTCACGCTCGTGCTCGGCTACGGTGCTGCCGCTCTGGTCGGGCCGGAGACGATCGCCGCGGCGCCCGGGGGTGTGAACTCGGCGGCGCCGCTGCTCGCGCTCGCGCTCGGCGGACCCGTGCTGCTGGGCTTCATCTCGGCGGTCGCGTTCGCCACGATCCTGGCAGTGGTGGCGGGCCTGACCATCACCGCGGCGGCGTCCTTCGCGCACGACATCTACGCGAACGTGGTGAAGAAGGGTGACGTGCCGCCGGACGGGGAGGTCAAGGTCGCGCGGCGCACCGTCGTGGTGATCGGCATCCTCGCGATCATCGGCGGCATCGGCGTCCAAGGGCAGAACATCGCCTTCCTGGTGGCCCTCGCCTTCGCGGTGGCCGCGTCGGCCAACCTCCCGACGATCCTGTACTCGCTGTTCTGGCGGAAGTTCACCACGCGCGGCGCGGTGTGGAGCATGTACGGCGGTCTGGCCGCGGCGATGATCCTCATCTTCTTGTCCCCGGTGTTCTGGGGGGCGGAGACGAGCGTGTTCAAGAACGTCGGCGTGGCGATCTGGCCGTTGAACAACCCCGGAATCGTCTCGATCCCGATCGGGTTCTTCCTGGGATGGTTCGGCTCGGTGCTCTCCCGCAAGGCGGAGGATCGGCGCCTGGCGGCAGAGATGGACGTGCGCTCCCTGACCGGATTCGGCGCGGAGAAGGCCACCAATCACTGACGGCCATGAGTAAGTGCGCGGCCCCGGGGCGGGGGATCCCCGGGGCCGCGCGGCGCGCGGGCGGCCTACTCGCCCGCGGCCCGTTCCAGATCCAGCAGGAACGCCTTGACCTCGGCATGACCGCCGTACTCGCCGATCGAGCCGTCGGAGCGGACGACCCGATGCACCGGCACGATGATCGAGAACGGCGTCCTCGCGCAGGCGGTGCCCACCGCCCGGGCCGCGCGCGGGCTGCCGGCATGCGCGGCGACCTCACCGTATCCGGCGGTCTCGCCGTACGGGATCCGGCGGACCGCCTCGAGAGCGGCGCGGGTGAACCCGCGGACGAGCCGCCAATCGAGCGTGAGCTCGAACTCGCGGCGCCGCTGCGCGAAATACTCGTCGAGCTGACGGGCGGCGTCCTCGGCCGCGGCGTCATCGTCGGAGCGGTCCAGGGGAGCGCGCAGCGCGCGGGTCCGACGCTCCAACTCCTGCTCGAGCGCGCCGCGCAGCGGGTGCAGGGACACGATTCCCTCGTCCGTCGTCACGATCAGGACATCGCCGATCGGGGTGGAGTGCGAGGTGAATCGAGTGCTCGAGGCGGTCATGCCACCATCCTGGCGCGAGCCGCTCGGAGCGTGCGCAGGCGTCCGCTGGTTGCGGATGATCAGCGCCGATCCCGCGCTGGGGAGGAATCGCAGATCAGGTGGCGAGTCGCCAATCCGGCGAAACTCGGGAAGGCTGCTCAAGCCAACGGCCCGCGGCGCTTAGTGTGGCCGTGTGTGGCGAGCAGAAGGCAGCGCCGTTATCGGCGCAGACGATGACGCTCCCTCGGTGACCCCGGGCGACCTCGGTCTGTCCGAGCCCGGGGTGACGGTCATGCACGTCGCGGAACCCGAACGGGACCGCCTGCGCGCGTTGGCGGCGGAATTGGGCGGCCCGTCGACGCTGCTGCACTTCGACGACGCGAACAGCGGCGGCATCGAGATCACCAAAGCGCACCCCGGCAGCCTGCCGCAGTTCATCACCGGACGGTCCACACTGCTGTCCAACCTGTTCCGCGATGAGGTCGCACTGCGCAACGCGCGCCTGGCGGCGGAGCGGATCACGGCCAAGAACGTCGAGCTGCGCACCGCGCGCGGCATCGAACCGGTCCATCTCGCCGTCGGCCTGGCCTCCTGGCGGATCGGCGGACTGGCGTGCACGGCGCCCGTGCTGCTGCGGCCGCTCGGCATCCGTCGGCACCACTCCGACTTCGAGCTGAAGCTGCACGGGACCTTCATCGTCAATCCCGAGTTCGTCCGCGCCGCGCGCACGCACTTCGGCATCGAGCTGGACGGTGTGGCGCTGGCCACCCTGGCGCACGAGGACGGTGTCTTCAAACCTCAGCCAGTGATCGACCACCTGCGAGCGCTGACTGCGACGATCGACTCGTTCACCGTCCACCCGCGTCTGGTCGTCTCGACCTTCGCGGATGTCGGCGCCGCCATGGCGCGGGATGCCGTCAACCTCGACCACCCGGTGCTCAACGCGCTGGCCGGCCACCCGGAAGACCGCAAGACCGTGTCCCTCCGCAGGCCCGCTCCGCCGGTGCCGAGCCCGGACGAACGCGCTCCGGCATCCGACACGCTCCTGCTCGATGCGGATGCCGAGCAGGAGGGCGTGCTGGCGCGGATCGCGGCCGGGCACTCGCTGGCCGTGCACACCCTGCCGGGCACCGGCGGAACGCAGACGATCATCAATGCGGTCGGCTCGCTCGTGCGGGACGGCAAGCGCGTCCTCGTCGTCAGCGCACGCCGTTCCACCCTGGACGGGGTGCGCCACCGCCTGACCGGCATCGGGCTGCAGGGGCTCGCGGTGTCCCCGCGCAACGTGCAGCGAGACCTGATCCGCGCGATCGGTCGGAACGAGAAGGCCGTGCAGCCCAAGGTGGGCGAGATCGATGACGCGCTGGTGCGCCTGAGGGGGGTGCTGCGGGACTACCGCGGCGCGGTCACCACGCCGCATCCGGCGCTCGGCGTCTCGGTGCTGGACGTGCTGCGTCGGCTCGCCGAACTGGCCGGTGCCACCCCCGCCCCCACCGCCCAGGCTCGCTTCGACATCGACGTGCTCGTCAAGCTGGCGCCCGCCCGGGCCAAGGCGGCGGCCGCGCTGGCCGCGGCGGCGCGCCTGGGCGAGTTCCGGTTCGGGCCCGGGGACTCGCCGTGGTACGGCGTCTCCTTCGCCACCACCGGCGCCGCCCGCGCCGCGCACGCACTCGCCGGCCGGCTCCACCGTCAGGATGTGCCGAACCTCCTCGAACGCGGCTACGAACTGATCGCGCAGACCCGGATGCGGCCGTTCCAGACGATCACCGAGCTGGGCGCGTACCTGCGCGTGCTGCAGGGCATCCGGGATTCACTGGATCGGTTCAGTCCGACCGTGTTCGAGCGGCCGCTGGGCGAGCTCATCCAAGCGCACGGTCCGCGCCGTGACGCGCCGTCTCTGACCGGAGCCCAGCGCCGTCGGCTGCGTCGGCTCTCACGCGAGTACGTGCGGCCCGGTGTGCACATCGCCGACATGCACGAGGCGCTGGTGCGGGTGCAGCAGCAGCGCACCGAGTGGCAGCGCTTCGTCGAGGCCGGCGTCGGGCCCGCAGTCCCGCTGGGCCTGTCGGACGTCCAGGTTGCGTGGCAGCGGGTCGAGGCGGACCTCGCCGAACTGGACGGCATCGTCGGCCGCGGCGGCGCTGATCGTCTGGCTTCGCTTCCGGTCGCACGCCTCGTCCGCACCCTGGCGGGCCTGGCCGCCGACTCCGACGTGTTCGACAACCTCGTCGAGCGCGCCACGCTGCGCTCCCAGCTGGCTGCGCTCGGTCTGGAGAGCCTGCTCGCTGAGCTGTCCGTCCGCCACGTTCCCGAAGACGCGGTCGGCACCGAGCTGGAGTACGCCTGGTGGCAGTCCGCGCTGGAGTATCTGCTGCGCAGCGACCGAGCCCTGCTGGGTGCGAACACCGCGGTCGTGGACCGCCTCGAGCGCGACTTCCGGCTGGTGGATGAAGCGCACGCTGCGGCATCCGGACCGCTGCTGGCAGCCCAGCTGGCCACGCAGTGGCGCATCGGGATCGTGGACGAGGCCGCCGAGGCAGCGGCGCTGAAGCGTGCACTCCGAGACCCACGGACGACGCCCGCCGATCTGGCCGCAGCAGCACCGGTGCTGCTGCGCACACTGGCCCCGGTGTGGCTGGCTTCGCCCTACGAGGTGCCCCAGATCCCGGAGACGCTGGGATTCGACGTCGTCATCCTCGCGGATGCCGCGGCGCTGAGTCTGGCCGAAGCGGTGCCGGCACTGCGGCGCGCGCAGCAGGTGGTGGTCTTCGGCGACCCGGTGACCCAGAAACCCACGCCGTTCCGCCTGTCCTCCGGGATCCCCGAGGACAGCGACCCGGTTCGCGGACCCTTCGACGAGACGAGCGTGTTCGAGCGTCTCGCCGAGCTGTTCCCGGTGGAGACGCTGACGCACAGCTACCGCGCCGGCGGCGAGGACCTGGCCGAACTGGTCAACGACGCGTTCTACGGCGGAGAGCTGGTCTCGCTGCCGTGGGCGGGGTCCTATCTCGGGCGCGGCAGCCTGAGCGTGGACTACGTCGAAGGCGGCACGGGTGCACCCGACCCGGTCAGCGGAGCGGTGGAGAGCCCCGACGCGGAGGTTGCACGCGTGGTGACCCTTGTGGTCGAACACGCGGTCAACCGCGGGAACGAGTCGCTGATGGTCGTGACCGCCAGCGCGAAGCACGCCGAGCGGGTGCGCGCGGCGGTCGAGGCCGCCTTCGCCGGACGCTCGGATGTCGCGGACTTCGTCGCGCGGGACACCGCCGAGCCCCTCGCCGTGCTGACCCTCGAGGAGTCCGTGGCGGAGAGTCGCGACCGGGTGATCTTCTCGCTCGGATTCGGCCTCACCAAGCACGGCCGGGTGCTCAGCGACTTCGGCGACCTGTCCACTCCGGACGGCGAGCGTCTGCTCACGGTCGGGATGACACGGGCGCGACGCTCGATGGTGATCGTGTCCTCCATCCGCCCGTCGGCGTTCGACGACGGGCGACTCGAGCACGGCGCGGCGACACTGATGAGCATCCTCGGCGGCATCGCCTCCCGCGCCCGGCAGGCGCGTCTGGAAGACCTGGCCGACCCGCTGACCTTGGCGCTGGCGCGCGAACTGCGCCGACTGGGCATCTCGGTCGATGTGCACTACCGCGGTCTGCTTCCGCTCGTGGCGCAGTACGACGGCCGCGCGGTGGTCGCCGAGAGCGACCCCGAGACGATCGGCGAGTCGCTGCGGGAGTCGCTGCGGCTGCGCCCGCAGATCCTCCGCCGGCTCGGCTGGCACTACGTGCGCGTGCACTCGTTCGACCTGTACAGCGACCCCGCGGCCGTGGCGGCCCGGATCGCGGCGCTGCTCGGCGTGCCGCCGGAATCGTCCGCGGCCGACACCGAGACGCAGCCGATCGATGTCATCGAATAGGCGACAGCGGATCGAGCGGGTCCCCGGCGCGCGCCGCGCCAAACTCACCCCCGCGCCGGGCACATCCGCGGAGCCGGCCGAGCCGACGGACGACACCGAGCCGGGCCTCGCCACATCCGGCCCCAACGACGAACAGCTGCGCCGCGACGTCCCACCGCACTGGTGAGGCGCGCACCACGCAGCAGCGTCGACTCAGGCGCGCGGCGGGGGAGTGCTCTGACGTTCCAGCAGGTCGCGGATCTGGACCAGCAGCTCCGACTCGGTGGGCAGCGGCTCGTCGCCCTCGGTGACCCCGGCCTTGGCGGCGCCACGCTCGCGCAACCGGTTCATCGGGACCACGAAGACCAGGTACACGACCAGCGCGACGGCGAGGAAGTTCACGATCGCGCCGAGGATCGCGCCGAAGGAGAACGTCGCAGTGCCGCCGAGGAGCGTCGGAACGGTCACCTGCAGTGCCGTGTCCAGGCTGTCCGACGCGAAGAACAGGCTGATCAGTGGATTGATCAGCGCCGAGACCAGAACGTTGACGATTGCCGTGAAGGCGGCGCCGACCACGACCGCTACGGCGAGATCGATGACGTTCCCGCGCAGGATGAACTCCTTGAACCCTTGGATCACGTGAATCACCTGGCCTCACTTCGGCCGAAGCCGATTAGGTTCCTGACGGTGCAGGGGAGGCCTTCGCCTCCGGCTTCGATGATGCCCCAGAGGAGGACGACTCGCTAGGACCGGAGGACCCACCGGCCGAAGAGGTGGCGGGCTCGGAGCTCTTCTTCTCCCGGCCCCCGCCGGAGCCCTTGCCGTCGGCGGCGCGGGAATCGGTGCGGTAGAAGCCGGAACCGTTGAAGGTCACCCCGATCGATCCGTACTCCTTGCGCAGGGTGCCGCCGCACGCGGGGCACTCGGTCAGGGTCGGCTCGGCGAAGGACTGCACGGCATCGAAGCGGTGGCCGCATTCTTTGCAGGCATAGGCATAGGTAGGCATGGGTGCTTTCGGACGATCAGGGCCGGGCAGGCGAGAGGACGAGGGTCTGAGTGGGGGTGACGACGCCGGTCACCGGCTGGTCGTGCAGGTCGCGGGGGACCTCGTCGAGGAGCTCGGAATCGTAGATGACCGCGTAGACGGGCGGGCATCCCTCCATCGAGCCGATCGTCTTGTCGAAGAATCCGCGACCCCAGCCCAGGCGCATGCCGTCCCGGTCGACGGCGGCCGCGGGGATCACGAGCAGATCGACGTCGTTGACCGCAATGGGGCCGAGCAGCTCGCCCACCGGCTCGGGCAGCCCGAACATCCCCTCGGCGATGTCGAAGTCCGGGTGCGCGACCGACCAGTCCAGCAGGCCGTCGGTGCGGGTCACCGGCAGGAGCACGCGGATGCCGCGGCGCACCGCCGCGTCGACGAACTCGCGCGTGCCGGGTTCGCTGGGAGTGGACAGGAAGCACGACATGGAGCGGACCCCGAGGGAGTCCACCAGTGCGTCCAGCTGTTCCCGGATGCCGGCTGCAGCGGAGTCCTTGGCAGGCTGAGAGAGCAGCTGGCGCCGCTCACGCAGCTCCGCGCGCAGAGCGCGCTTGGCCGTTGCGATGTCGTCGTGCATGGGTTGATTCTAGGCGCGATTACCATGCGCCGCGGTCGAGGGCAAGGGGAGCAGGTCGCACGGCGGAGGGGGGCGCCGTCAGTAGAGTATGAGCCATGCCCCCTAAGCCCATGAAGGCCGTGATTCCCGCAGCCGGCCTCGGTACCCGTTTCCTGCCCGCGACGAAAGCCATGCCGAAGGAGATGCTCCCGGTCGTGGACAAGCCGGCCATCCAGTATGTGGTGGAAGAGGCGGCGCAGGCGGGTATCAACGACATCCTGGTGATCATCGGACGCAACAAGAACGCGATTTCGAATCACTTCGACTCCGTTCCCGAGCTCGAGGTAAAACTGCGCGACAAGGGCGACGCCGACCGGCTTCGTCGGGTGATGGCCTCCAGCGACCTCGCGGACATTCACTTCGTGCGTCAGGGTGAGCCTCGCGGGCTCGGGCACGCCGTCTCCCGCGCCCGGGCGCATGTGGGTGAGTCGCCGTTCGCGGTGCTGCTCGGCGATGACCTGATCGACGAGCGCGACGCCCTGCTGACCACGATGATCGCGCAGCACGAGCGCAGCGGCGCGACGATCATCGCGCTCATGGAGGTCGATCCCGCCCAGATCCACATGTACGGCGCCGCAGCCGTCGAGGCGACCGACGACCCGGATGTCGTGCGCGTCGTCGGTCTGGTCGAGAAGCCCCCGCGTGAGGACGCTCCGTCCAATCTCGCCATCATCGGCCGGTACGTGCTGACCCCCGCGATCTTCGACATTCTGGAGCGCACCGAGCCCGGCAAGGGCGGCGAGATCCAGCTGACCGACGCGCTGCAGGAGCTCGCCACGGACGCCGAGGGTCCTGGCGTGTACGGTGTCGTTTTCCGCGGACGTCGCTACGACACCGGGGATAGGGTGGACTACATCAAGGCCATCGTGCAGCTCGCCGCCGACCGTGAGGATCTGGGTCCTGAGCTGCGTCCCTGGTTCAAGGAGTTTGCGGCGACTCTGTAGCGCCGCACGTTCGAGGGGGTGTCGTGGATCTGACGACTCCTGTCCGGCACGGGAACGTGGCGATCCGCCTCGTTCGGCCTCGCGACGCGCGCACGCTGCAGCACGAGCTGCTCTCCAACCGTGCCTGGCTGCAGCCGTGGGAGGCGACCAGCCCGGACGGGCCGGTCTCGTTCGACATGCGCACCGGTGTGAGGCGACTGCTGCAGCAGTACCGCGACGGCACCGGCATCCCGTTCGTGATGGAAGACGGCGGGGAGATCGCCGGTCAGCTGAACGTGTGGGGGATCGCGCGCGGGTCGCTGGCGTCGGCGACCATCGGCTACTGGGTCAGCGAGCGGTTCGCAGGGCGCGGCATCACCACCACGTCGGTCGCACTGGCGACCGACGTGTGCTTCAGCGAGATGCGACTGCATCGGATGGAGATCTGCATCCGGCCCGAGAACCAGGCCAGCCTGCGCGTCGTGGCGAAGCTGGGCTTCCGGTACGAGGGACTGCGGCGGCGGTTCATCCACATCGACGGTGACTGGCGCGACCACTATGCGTTCGCCCTGACGCGCGAGGACGTGCCCGAAGGCGTCCTGCAGCGCTGGGTGCAGGGGCGTGCACCGGCGGACGCCGCGACGGTGCCGCCCAGCGATCGTTCGCGGGCCTGAGACGACACGCCGCAGGATGCCGGGGCGAGGGCGCACCGTCGCCTACCGTTGACCGCATGGGCGGGCAGGTACTTGGCGGGGGAGTCATCGTGCTCGTCGCCGTGCTCCTGTGGATGGTCTATCTGCTGCCGTCCTGGCACAGTCGCCGCCAGTTCGACGCGGCCGAGCGCAACGCCGTGCGGCTCAACCAGGCACTGCGCGTCCTGGCCGAGACGAGCGAGACGCCGCACGAAGTCCGGCTCGAACTGAACGCGCGCACCGCACTGGCCCAGCAGCGTCTTGCTCGCCGGGCGGTCGCCGAGCGCGAGCAGGCCGCTCTCGAGCAGGCCCGGATCGATCTGGCGCAGGCCCGCGACGAACGTGCCGCAGCGCGGTCGCGGCCGAGCGCCCGGCGGGCACGCGCCCGCCGTCGCACCCGACTGGCGCTGACCGTCCTCGGACTCGCCGGCGTCGGCGTCTCGGTGTGGGGCGCGTGGGAGGTCGTGGCGACCGGTTCGCAGCTGATGCTGTGGTCCGGAGTCGCCGCCGCGTCGATGTCCGGAGTGCTGCTCGGACGCATGACCCGCGTCGGGGCGCGCGCGGTGAACCGCGTCGCGATCGAGGACGCCTCGGCACGCGTGCCACGGGTCATGCAGGATGTGGAGCTGACCGCGACCCCGCGCACCGGCTGGGCGCCGCGTGAGCTGCCCCGCCCGCTCACCGTCTCTGCCGGATCGCGCGCGGCGGCGATGCTGGATGCCGCTGCGGCCCGAGAGGCGCTGCGTCAGGCCGCGGTCGAGGAGGCCGCACGCCAGCGCGCCGCCGAGCTCGAGCCGCCGTCGATCGCCGCTGTACGCGCGGCGCGGGAGAGCGCCGAGGCGTCGCCGTATGCGGCGATGGGCAGAGTCGACGACGCCGAGATCGAAGCGCACGTGCGCCGGCTGCTGGCCAGCCGGGCAGGCTGAGCGCGTCCCGCTCACACGGGTCCCGACGATGTTCTACTTGCCCGCCGAGCGCGACCGAGCCCGGCTGCCGCATGATCCGTTCAAGGCGATGATCGCACCGCGGCCGATCGGCTGGATCTCGACGCTGGACGCGCAGGGCAGCCCCAACCTGGCGCCGTACAGCTTCTTCAACGCGGTGTCCGACAACCCGCCGCTGGTGATGTTCTCGAGCGCGGGCATGAAGGATTCGGCATCCCACGCGCTGGATCGTGGCGAGTTCGTCTGGAACCTCGCCACCTTCGACCTGCGTGAGGCGATGAACCAGTCCTCGACGACGCTGCGGCGCGGCGAGTCCGAATTCGCGTTCGCGGGCATCGAGGCTGCGCCGTCCCGCCTGGTCGCGCCGGCGCGGGTCGCCGCCAGCCCCGTCGCGCTGGAGTGCACGGTGACTCAGACGCTGCAGCTGACGGATGCCGCGGGCGGGCTGATCGACCGCCATCTGGTGATCGGGCAGGTTGTGGGCGTGCATCTGGACGAGCGGTTCATCCTGGCGGACGGGCGGGTGGACACCGCCGCCATGCGCCCGATCGCCCGCAGCGGCTACCGCGATGAGTACTCGGTGCTGGACGCGGTGTTCCATCTGCCGCGCCCGGACTGAACGGGCAGCCGGCAGCCAGCGTGATAGCCTGTCGGAGGTTCAGGGCCTGTGGCGCAGCTGGTAGCGCACCTCGTTCGCATCGAGGGGGTCAGGGGTTCGAGTCCCCTCAGGTCCACCAATGAAATGAGCGCCCCCTCGTGGGGCGCTCATTGTCGTTAACGGGTGCAGCGACTCGTACCCTCTGCGGACCTGCGGTGATTCGGGCGCGGGCAGCCGCGGACGCTCACCAGGCCAGCAGGTGGGTCGGCGTGAAGTCGATCCTCGTGCTGAACCTCTCCGCGATCGCGTCTGCCGGCATGCCGTAATCGGCGATCGCCTCGGCGTACTTGCCGAGGTACGGTTCGCGGAACCGACCAAGCCACTCCACGCCGGTGCCCGGGGCGAGGTGCGCGTCGCCGCGCAGCACGACCACGTCGTCTCCGAACTGTCCACCGGCGTCGAGGTGGACGAGCACCGGGCAACCCCGCCGGATGTTCTCCACCTTGTGCGAGTCCGGCTCGCTGAGGATCGTCAGCACGCTGTCGTGCCAGAAGAACCAGACCGGCACGGCGCGTGGTGAGCCGTCCGCCGCGAGGGTGACGATCCAGGCGATCAGGTCACGCTCCAGCATCCTGAGTGCTTTCACGTGCGTCTCATCCGTGTCGTTGAAGATGCTCGTGCCCATCTCGTCTCCTCATCGACACCGTGTTGAGGGCGAGGGTACCGCGTCGAGCGTGCCGCCCGCACGGGCGAGCCGGACGCTGCCGGCGCGGCGCCGCCGGTGACGCCTAACCCGCGAACGCGTGCTGGCGGGCACCGGCGGCGAGGCGTTCCGCGGCCAGGCCCTCGGCCGCCTGCAGGGGGGTGACGCTGCGCGACTCGGCCTCGTCGAAGACCCGGCGGACGGTGTCGCCGATCGCCGCCACGCGAGCCAGGATCTCG
This sequence comes from Microbacterium sp. zg.B48, assembly GCF_024623505.1. Classification (NCBI taxonomy): domain Bacteria; kingdom Bacillati; phylum Actinomycetota; class Actinomycetes; order Micrococcales; family Microbacteriaceae; genus Microbacterium; species Microbacterium sp. zg.B48. The sequence goes on along the minus strand of NZ_JANJFE010000003.1, from coordinate 195,840 downwards.
TCCCGACTGCCCAGCTGCTTCGCGTCGAGGTCCAGGTAGATCACCCCACCGGCGTTGACCACGAAATCGGGGGCGTACAGGATGCCGCGGGCAGCCAGCCGGTCAGCGCCGGAGTGATCGGCGAGCGGGTTGTTCGCCGGTCCGCACACGGCGCGCGCCTCGAGCGCGTCGATGACCCGGTCGGTGAGCAGCCCGCCGATGCCGGCGGGGACGAACACGTCGGCCGGCACCAGGTGCTCCTCGCCCGGCGTGATCCAATCGGCCCCGAGCTGCACCGCGAGATCCCGCTTGGCGGGGTTCACATCGGTGACGGTCAGCCGCGCGCCCTCCGTGCTCAGGCGCACGGCCAGCCGGCTGCCCACCTGTCCCATGCCCGAGATCGTGATGCGGCGGCCGGCGACATCCGGGGAGCCGGTGATGCGCTCGAGCGTGGCGCGCAGCGACTCGTACACGCCCAGGCTGGTGGGGCCGGCCGGTTCGCCGGAGCCGCCGCCGGCCTCGGGAAGCCCGACGACGTGCCGGGTGCGCTCGCTGACGGTCAGCATGTCGGCCGTGGTCGATCCCACGTCCTCGGCCGTGCGGTACAGCCCGTCCAGCAGCTCCACCGCATCACCGAGGTCGAGGAACGCCGCGCGCCGACGCTCGGCGTCCAGGACGGAGTCGGGCGGCAGGGCGATCACGGACTTGCCGCCTCCGGCATCCAGTCCGGCCGCCGCGTTCTTCAGCGTCATGGCAGCCGACAGCCGCAGGACATCGCCGAGCGCGTCGCTCCAGTGCGGGTAGCTCCACAGACGCGCGCCGCCCAGCGCTGAGCCCAGCACCGAGGAGTGCAGCGCGACGGCGATGAAGAGCCCGCTGCGTCGACCGGTGAGCGTTTCGACGCGTTCGTGCGCGAAATCGGGCAGGGGCAGGGTCGCAGACATGTTGGTCCTCGTCGATCAGCCGCCGCGGCGTCTTCGTGAGAGCCCGGCGGGAGCGTGCGGATGGCGGCGTTGCGCATCCACCCCTATTGGACCACCACTGAGCCGATCGTTCAACGTGTCACTGTGCACCTGAGCAATGTGCTCACAGAAGCAGCCTCCGCGTGCGTGATGGCGCAGGATCAGGCGCGATCGTGGTCGGGCAGTCCGACGTCCACGGCCTGCGCCGACGCGTCCGCCTCCGGTTCGTCGAAATCGGAGGACGGCCCGCCCAGCGCACGCAGCGCGTACAGGATCGTGGTCAGGTCGACCAGTTCCTGCACCAGTGCCCCGACCACCGCAGGGATGACCCCGGTGGTGGCCACCAGCATGAGTCCGACGCTGAGCAGGATGCCGATCCAGATCGCCGTGTAGGCCACCCGCAGGGTGTGGCGCCCGATCGAGACCGCGTCCACGACCTTGGCGAGCGAATCCTTGAGGATCACGGCGGCCGCGGCATCCCCCGCCGCAGTCGCACCCTTCGCTCCCATCGCGATGCCGATGTCCGCCGCGGCGAGCACCGGCGCGTCGTTGACACCGTCGCCCACCATCAGCACGGGCCGCGGGCGCATCTGCGCCGCGAGGTGCACCTTCTCCGGGGGCAGCAGCTCGGCGTGCACCTCGGTGATTCCCACCTCGTGCGCGATGGCCTCCGCGGTGGCCTGCGCGTCGCCGGTGAGCATCGCGATCCGCTCCACCCCGTGCGCGCGCAGCCAGGCCACCACCGCGCGGGACTCCGGCCGCGGGTCGTCTGCCAGGACGAGCACGCCGGCGAAGCGTCCGTCGACGGCCACGTAGGCGGCGGCCTGACCCGCAGCCAGCGCCATCCGCGAGGTCTCCGGCGCGAGGGCGGCGATGTACGCCGGCTTGCCGACCACCACGACGCGCCCGCCGATCGTCGCGGTCACGCCGTTGGTGGCCACTTCGCCGGCCTGTGACGCGCTCTGGACGGGCACGCCCCGCTCCGCGGCCGCACGTCGGATCCCATCGGCCAGCACATGGCTCGAGTACTGCTCCGCGGAGGCGGCCAGGCCGAGCAGGACCTCGGGGTCGATCCCGTCCACCGCCCGGACCTCGACCAGGTCGGGTCGGCCCTGCGTGAGCGTCCCGGTCTTGTCGAACGCCGCGGACTGCACGCGTGCGAGTTGCTCGATCACCGCTCCGCCCTTGACGATGATCCCCGCCTTCGCCGCCCGCGAGAGCCCGCCGAGGAACGCGACCGGCGCCGCGATGAGAAGCGGGCAGGGCGTGGCGAGCACCAGGACCTCGGCGAACCGGGTGGGGTCGCCCGAGATGCCCCACGCCGCACCGGCGATGACGAGCGACACGGCGGTGAACGGGACCGCGAACCGGTCCGCGAGGCGCACGACCGGCGCACGCGACTCCTCGGCATCCCGCACCAGCGCCACGATCTGCTGGTACTGGCTGTCGGCGCTGCGGCGCACAGCGCGGACCCGTACCGCCTGCGAGCCGTTGACGGCGCCGGAGAGCACCTCATCGCCCGCGTGACGGGTCACCGGAAGGCTCTCCCCGGTCAGTGAGGACTCGTCGAACGAGCCGGAGTCGGTCAGCAGCAGCGCGTCCACGGGTACGATCTCGGACGGGCGGATCAGCAGCACATCGCCGACCCGCACGTCGTCGGCCGCGGCATCCGTCACTTCGTCCGATGTGTGATCGTCGGGATGGACGATGACATGGGCGATCTGCGGGGAGCGGTCCAGCAGCGCGGTGAGCTCGCGTTTCGCGCGACGGCCGGCGTAGTCTTCGAGCGCTTCACCGCCGGAGAGCATGAGCACGATGATCAGCGCCGCGACGTACTCGCCGACCGCGAGGGTCGCGACCATTGCGACGACCGCCAGCACGTCGAGCCCGACGTGGCCGCGCAGGACGTCCCGCACCATGCCGATCAGGGTCCACACGATGACCGCCGCGACGTACAGAGTGGCCAGCCACCGGCTCGCGCTCTGCCTGTCCGACAGGTCCAGGACGAGCACCGCGATGCCGACCACGACTGTGGCGGTGATCACCGGGTACCGGGCCATGACGCGGGGGATGCGGCGCACAGGATCAGCCTGGTACACCCGAGCGCCCACCGCCAGCGGTGCCGTGCGGACCGGGGCCGGCCGATCCCCTATCGAGCGGTGTGCGACGGGAGTACCGTCTGCGCCAAGGAACCCGAAAGACACACGCACGAGGGGATAGTGATGTTCGAAGATGCACGCGGCATGGCCGCGATCGCCGCGTCCGATCTGGCCCGCGCCCGGTCGTTCTACGAGGGCGTGCTGGGATTGACGCCCGAAGAGATCCAGGAGGATGCCGAGACGGTGATCTATCGGCTCGCGGGGGTGCCGCTGCTGGTCTATCGCTCCGGGTTCGCCGGAACCGCGAAGAACACCGTGTTCGGCCTGCAGACCAGGGATCTGGCCTCCGATATGGCATCCCTCCGCGCGAACGGGGTGGAATTCCTCGAGTACGACTTCCCTGGCCTGAAGACGCAGGACGGGGTGGCCGAGATGGGCGGGGAGCGCGCGGCGTGGTTCGAGGACAGCGAGGGGAACATCCTCGGGCTGTTCGAGCGTCGCTGACCGGTCCGCGGCATTGCCTAGGCTGGTCCGGTGACTGATCAGCTCCCCACGCGCAGCCGCATCGTCCAAGATGCGCTGCGAACCGCCGGCATCACCGGCGACATCGTCGTGCTTCCGGATGCCGCGGCCACCGCGCCGCTGGCCGCCGCCGCACTCGGCGTCGAGGTCGGCGCCATCGCGAACAGCCTCGTCTTCTGGTCCGACGGCGAGCCGCTGCTGGTCATGACCAGCGGTGCGCACCGCGTGGACACCGCAGCCCTCGCCGAGCGGCTCGGCCGCGGCAGCATCCGCCGAGCCAGCGCCGAGCAGGTGCGCGAGGCGACCGGCCAGGCGATCGGCGGGGTCGCCCCGTGCGGGCATCCCGCGCCGCTGACTACCGTCATCGACGCCGACCTCGCCGCCTTCGAGCAGATCTGGGCGGCCGGCGGGACGCCGCATACCGTCTTCCCGATGACCTTCGAGGAACTGGTCGCGCTGACCGGCGGAACGATCACGACGGTGGTGTGACCGGCCGGTCCGCGGGTCCGCGCCGGCATCGCGACCGGGCCGCCCCCTGAGCGACGCTAGGGTCGGAGCGTGAGCCCCGACGCGTACACCCACGGCCACCACGAGAGCGTCCTGCGTTCGCACCGGTGGCGCACGGCCGAGAACTCCGCCGCCTACCTGCTGCCGCTGCTGGCTCGCGGGTGCACTGTGCTCGATGTCGGGGCGGGGCCGGGAACGATCACGGCCGACCTGGCCGAGCGGGTGGCGCCGGGGCAGGTGGTCGGCCTCGATGCCGCCGCCGGGGTGGTGGCGACGGCGGATGAGCTGCGTTCCGAGCGCGGACTGGACAACCTGTCCTTCGAGGTCGGTGACGCGTACGCCCTGGCGGTCGCGGATGACAGCGTCGACATCGTGCACGCGCATCAGGTGCTGCAGCATCTGGCCAGGCCGGTCGACGCGCTCCGGGAGTTCCGGCGGGTCGTCTCGCCCGCAGGAGCGGTCGCGGTTCGTGATGTGGACTACGAAGGGGTGATCTGGTACCCGCAGGTGCCCGCCTTGGACGAGTGGATGGAAGTGTATCTCCGGGTCCACCGGGGGATGAGCGGGGATCCCACCGCCGGGCGTCACCTCAAGGCATGGGCCCGCGAGGCGGGGTTCACGGACGTGACGGCGACCGCCTCGGTCTGGCTGTTCGAGAGCGACGAGGACCGGCAGTGGTGGGGCTCGGCGTGGGCAGAGCGAGCCGTCGCCTCGTCCTTCGCCGAGAACGCCCTCTCGCTGGGCGTGACCGACCGGTCCGGCCTCGCCCGCATCGCCGAGGCGTGGCGCCTGTGGGCGGCCTCACCCGATGGCTGGCTGCTCATGCCGCACGGCGAGGTCATCGCCCGCGGGTGAGCCGAGCAGAGCCCGGCGCGGTGCGCGGTGCGGGGCCGTCCGAGACAGCCGGTGCTCTTCGCAGACCGCGGACGGGAACCGGGTCGCCCTCCTCAGCGGCTCGCGGAGAGGAACTCGAACGCGGTGACCGCCGATGCAGCCGACCACGCCTGCGGGCGGCACGCGGCGGGGTAGGGCAGCGGAACGGTCGTCGGGCCCGGGTCGCTGCCGCCGGAACCGGCCGGATCTCCGCTGTGCAGCTCGGGCACGCGGTAATCGAAGCCCGCTGCGGCGGCCAGCATGTTCTCCACGACGGCCTCGGCCGCCTCGTCCAGGCCGGCGCGCTGCATGCCGCGGGCGATGATCGCGGTGTCGTGGATCCACACACTGCCGCCGTGGTAGCTCAGCGGCCAGTACCCGTGGGCGCCCGTCGACATCGTCCGGATGCCGAAGCCGGACAGCATGCTGGGCTGGGTCAGAAGCGCGGCGACGTCGCGTTCCTGGTGCGGTTCGAGCAGGCCCGTCCCCAGCAGGTGTCCGATGTTGCTGGTGAGCGCGTCGACACCGCGCCCGCTGGCATCCAGCGCGATGGCGGGGTAGTCGCCTTCGGGGGTGCTCACCCAGAAGCGATCGGCGAATCGCCGCCGCAGACGGGCGCCCCACGCGCGGGCCGCGTCGCCCCCGCTCTCGCCGTAGGCATCCAGGATGCGCGCGCCCGCCATCACGGCTTCGTAGGCATAGCCCTGCACCTCGCACAGCGCGATGGGACCCTGTGCCAGAGCGCCGTCGCGCCACTGGATGGAGTCACCCGAGTCCTTCCAGCCCTGGTTCGCCAGGCCGCGCCCAGTGCCGTCGTAGTAGGACACGAACCCGTCGCCGTGGCCCATGATCCATGCCAGACATTTCTGCATCGCCGGCAGGAGTTCCCGCACGTCCGCCTCCGGCAAGCCCGCATCGACGGTGTCGCCGAAGAGCCCGACCCACAGCGCCGTCGCATCGACGGATCCGTAATAGACCGGCGGCAGCGAGAACCCCTCCCCGGGTATGTCGAAGGCTTCGGCTCGCAGTTCGTGCAGGATCTTGCCGGGTTCCTCCGCCGTGGCGGGATCGACGCTGCGGCCCTGTCGGCGCGCCAGAACCCGGAGGGTGGATGCCGCGAGCGTCGGATTCGCGTGCAACGCCAGCCGCGCCGCCCACAGGGAGTCGCGTCCGAACAGGGTGAAGAACCAGGGCGCGCCGGCGGCGTAGAACTCGTCGTCGGGGTGATCCGGGAGCGCGAGGCGCAGCGCATTCAGATCAGTGAGAGCCGTGGCGAGCCACCGCTCGGCGCGGTCGTCGATCGAGCCGCCCCCGTACACCGCGGGTGGCGGGGGAGTGCTCCCGGACCGGACCACCAGGGCGTCGTCGGTCATGCGCACGCCCCACGCCACAGTGACGGAACGCCCGGGCGGGATCTGCACTGCCCAGGTGACCACCACCGCGGTGTCGGCCTCGATCGAATCCGAAACGCGGACGCTCCCGTCCGTTTCCAGCTCGATCCGTCGCGGCCCCGCGGTGAGCACGACGGTCCCGGCACCGCCGGGGCGTTCCGACCACGCCCGCGACTCCGGCATCCCCGCCTTCACCGCGTGCATGGGGGAGAACTCCGGGCGCAGCGTGAGGGTGATCTCCGCGTCGATCGGGTAGGTCAGGTGCGAGGTGATCTTGATCTGTTCGGTGACTCTCGCCTCATCGACGGTCCGCTCCCGAAGAAGCCGCATCTTCGGGTCCGCGCTGAGATCGTCCAGGCCGCGCAGCAGGCCCTCGAAGACCACTCGGGATGCCTCGTGCGCGGACATGCCGAGCCACTCGGCATCGCCTCCGGTCACGGCGACCGCCGCGGTCCGGATGAAACGCGTGTCGCCGTGGTAGATGCCGTCGATCGCGCCCTCGCCCACGTTGCCGTCGGCGCGGGACCACACCTGCGTGGGCGCGCGCAGGGCGACCACCCCGTCGTGAAGGAACGGCTGCAGTCCGCGTGCGGGCATGGCGAAGGTGCGCTCGGTCATCCCTTGAGCGCTCCTTCGGCGGTGTTCATGATCTTCTTCTGGAAGATGAAGAACATCACCGCAACCGGAATCGTCATGATCGCGGCGGCGGCGAGCTTGAGCGGGTACTGGTTTCCCTGTCCGAGCTGGCCGGACGCCAGTGAAGCCACCCCCTTGGTGAGGGTCGTCAGCTCCGGCGACTGCGTCGACACGATGAAGTGCCCCAGCTCGTTCCACGATCCCTGGAAGGAGAGGATCACGATCGTGATCAGCGCCGGTCGGGCCATCGGCAGCACGACCGACCAGAAGACGCGGAACGTGCCCGCCCCGTCGATCCGGGCCTGCTCCTCGATCGCTGCCGGGATCGACTCGAAGAAGTTCTTCATGATGAACACGCCGGCGGCATCCACCAGCAGCGGCAGGATCATGCCCACGTACGAGTTGTAGATGCCGATCTGGTTGAGGACGAGGAACTTCGGGATCAGCAGCACGACGCTGGGAACCGCCATCACGGCCACGACCAGGGCGAAGATGACGCCGCGTCCGCGGAACCTCAGACGAGCCAACGCGTAACCGGCCAGGGACACGAAGAACACCCGGCCGAGGGTGACGCTGATCGTCACGATCGCCGAGTTCATCGCCCACAGCGGGAAGTCGCTGCGAGTGAACAGGCGTTCGTATGCGGCCAGCGAGAACACGCTCGGGATGAGGGAGATGGGATCGGCAGTGGCCTCGGCATCCGTCTTGAACGACGTGGCGACCTGGACCAGGAACGGGTAGATGTAGATGATCGCGAGCACGATCAGGACGGCGTACAGCACGACTTGGGCCCAGCGGGCGCGAGCGGCCCACCTCCGGGTCCGCTGCGGAGGCGCGGGCGGTGCGACGGCGGCCGTTTCCGGTACGGCGGTGACGGTCATGAGGTCTTTCCCTTCACCTGGTATTGCCGCGCTCGGCGCTTGGACACCGGCCTGTCGCGCAGCGCCCACCGCTGCAGGGCTGCGAAGAAGATGATGATCAGGAACAGGATGAACGCGATCGCGGCGCCCTGCCCCCAGTCCTGGTTGATGAAGGCGGCCTGGTAGGTCAGGTACGCCGGGGTCACCGTCGTCTTGGCAGGGCCGCCCTGGGTCCCGGTGTAGATCTGGTCGAACACCTGCCAGCCCCCGATCAGACCGAGGGTGAGCACCGTGAACAGCGTCGGGCGCAGCTGCGGGAGCGTGATGTGCCAGAACCGCTGCCAGCCGGTGGCGCCGTCCATCATCCCCGCCTCGCCCAGTTCGACGCCGACGTTCTGCAGCGCCGCGATGAACAGCAGCATCATCGTTCCGCTGGTCGTGAAGATCGCCATCAGGATGAACGCGCTCATCGCGATCGAGGGGCCGGCGAGCCACTCCCACCACGAGATGCCGAGGAATCCGCCGCCCGTCAGCGCTTCGGGACCGTTCCGGACGCCGACGCCGCCCAGTGCGACATGAACGATGCCCCGCGGATCGGCGAACCAGTTCGGCCCGTTGATGCCCACCCACGAGAGCACCTCGTTGATGACGCCGGTGGTGGAGAACAGGAACAGCCACAGCACGGTGATGGCCACCGAACTGGTCACCGACGGAAAGTAGAACGCCGTGCGGAAAAAGCCGCGGCCGCGCAGGATCGCACGATTGACCAGCGTCGCCAGGAACAGGGCCAGGATCGTCTGCAGCGGAACGACCAGCAGCACGTACCAGGCGTTGTTGCGCAGCGCGATGCCGAAGTTCCGTTCCGGAAGGCCGCCTCCCGTGGTCACCGCGGCGTAGTTGTCCAGTCCCACGAATCCGACGCTCGGAGACAGCGGGCTGCCGCGCCCTGACCAGTCGGAGAAGCTCACCCACAGCGCCATCAGCACCGGGATGAACAGGAAGACGCCGAGGATGACGATGATCGGCGCGGTGAACAGCCATCCGGCAAGTCCCTCGCCGCGGCGGATCCCGGAGAACCGGCCGCGGCGAGGGGTGCTGACCTGGGCGGTCATGTCAGCCGACCACGGCCTCGAGGTTGGTCTGCACCGAATCCAGGATCTCCTGCGGGTTCCCGTTCTTCAGCGACTCCAGCTGTGCGTTGAAGTCCGCGATGACGTCGGTCGCTCCCTCCACGGTGGGCGGGAACTGGGCGTAGTCCGCGCCGGTCAGGAATGCACTGAGGTCGGGGTTGGCCTCCGTCCACGCATCTGCGGCGGACTGGATCGACGGCATCGGCCCGAATGCCTCGGAGAAGGCCAGCTGCTGATCGGTGGAGGTCAGGAACTCCACCAGGCTGAGCGCGGCCTCCTGGTTCGGGCTGTCCGCGGCCATACCCCAGCAGTTCGTGAACTGCAGCGTGCCCTGGCCGGCGGGGCCGGCCGGCAGTTCGGCGACGGCGTACGCGACATCCGGGTAGTCGGCGCTCAGTGCGCCGGTGATCCAGTTGCCCTCGATCACCATCGCGGCCAGCTGGTTGCCGAACGCCTCACCGCCCCAGCTCGCCCCGATGTCGGTCGAGAAGGCGAACGTGCCGTCCTGCAGGCGTGCCTGCACGTACTCCAAGGCCTCGACGTTCTCGGCGCTGTCGGCCACCGGCTCGCCGTCCGCGAGCAGACTCCCGCCGGCCTGCGCCATGAAGGTGCCGACCCGCTGGTACTCCGGGCCGAACGCGAGACCCACCGCGCCACCCGTCGTCAGCGTCTTGGTGACGGCGGTGAGGTCCTCCCAGGTCGCGGGAATGTCCGCCTCGGTCAGGCCGGCTGCGGCCCACAGGTCGGTGTTGATGATCAGCGCGAGCGTGGAGAAGTCCTTCGGGGCGCAGTAGAACTCGCCGTCGAGGGTGAAGTTCTCCACCAGCGACGGGTAGAAGTCGTCTTTGTTGTCCAACTCGTCACCGTAGGCGACCAGAGATCCGTTGCCCGCGTAGCCGGCCAGCGCCTCGGGAGCCAGGTAGAACAGATCCGGCGGGGAACCGCCGGCGAAGCCCTGGGACAGCTGCTGCGGAAGGTCGTTGGCCACCGAAACCGTCGCCTCCACGCCGGACTCCTCGGACCACGCCGCGACGGCATCTTCGACCGCTGCCGTCTCCGCCTCGCCGCTGGAGCCGATCAGGATGGTGAGCGCGTCGTCCGAGGAGGTCAGCCCGCCTTCGCCTCCAGAGTCGCCGGTGTCATCGAATCCCGAGCCGCCGCCGCATCCGCTCAACACCAGTGCTCCTGCGACGACGAGCGCACCGGCACCCGTCAGCGCGCGTGTCTTGCGTGTCATGTCCGTCTCCTTTGATAAACACCGCAGTGACCTCAGTGGGGGCGAGGTCATCGGACCCTTCTTTTTGTCGTTCCGATCTTTGAACGATCAAACTGATCGCTTGGAGGAACGTTAAGAGCCGCGCCGCGGGAGTGTCAACCCCCTGCGCTGTACTATGCGGTAACGATTTGAACGTTCCGATGCATGAAGATCCGGGGGAACGATGGCCAAGCCGCCGACGGTCGAAGACGTCGCGCGCGCGGCGGGCGTCTCGCGGCAGACCGTATCGAACGTCCTCAATTCGCCGGGCATCGTCCGTGAGGCGACCCGGGAGCGGGTGCAGCGGGCCATCGCGGATCTCGCCTATCGTCCGCACGCGGCCGCGCGTCGCCTCCGCACGCGGCGCAGTTCGACCCTCGGCGTGCACTTGGACCCCTACTCGGGGGGGATCTCCGGCGTCATCCTCGACCGGTTCGTGCACGCCCTCACGGAGCGGGCGGGCGAGCGTGGCATGCGCGTGCTCATCTACAGCGCACGATCCGCCGACGAGGAGATCGCCCGGCTCGGCGATCTCATCGACGGTGCCGAGATCGACGGGGTCGTGGTCACCGGCACGTTCTTCGGCGACCCGCGCACGGGCTGGCTGATGCAGCGGGACGTGCCGTTCGTCTCGTTCGGCCGGCCGTGGGGCGGCGATGACGTCTACAGCTCGGCGCACACCTGGGTGGACGTGGACGGCGCCGCCGGGACCCGGGCGGCCACGGCGCACGCGATCGCGACCGCCGGGCCGCGGGTCGGCTTCTTCGGGTGGCCCCCGGACGGCGGCACCGGCGACGACCGGGAGCGGGGATGGCGGGAGGCCATCACGCAGGCCGCCGCCGACGGCCCGCGCTTCGAGGCGACCGAAGGGCTCGCCCGCGCTCGCGACGTCATGGCACAGGTCTTCGCCCGTGCACAGACCCTCCGCGAGCTGGATGCCCTGGTCTGCGTCAGCGACTCGCACGCGGTCGCGGCGCACCTCGCCGCCGCCGACGCCGGCCGGCGCGACCTGCCGGTCTTCGGGTTTGACAACACCCCGGTCGCCGAGGCCCTCGGGATCTCGAGCATCGAGCAGTCGCCCGAGCTGGTCGCCGCCGCCGTCTTGGACGGCCTGATGGGAACGACGGGTTCGGCGGTGGAGCTGCGCGACCGCGACACGGCGCCGGCGCACGTGCTGGTGGAGCCTCGCCTCATCGTCCGCTAGCGCCGCGACCACCGATCCGGCGCCCCAGCTCGGCGGCGGCGGGTGCGATGAGGTCGGCCAGCGCGGCGACCTGCTGCGGGGTGTCACCGGGATAGGTCACCGCAAGCGCCGCGATCGGCCACCCGGTGTGGTCGCGCACCGCGACGCCCACCGAGCGCAGGCCCAGTGTGACCTCGCCGTCCTCGGTGGCGTAGCCGTCGGCGCGCACCCGCCGCAGCACATCATGCAGCTCGCGGGGGCGGGCGGGACCGCGCCCGGTCCGATCGGCGAAGGATGCGGCATCCGGGTACAGCGCCCGCACCTGCTCGCGCGGCAGGGCGGCGAGCATGGAACGTCCCGACGCGGTCAGATGCGCGGGCAGGCGGACGCCGACATCGGTCACCAGCGCCGGGCGGCGCGGCGCGCGCTCCTCGACGAGGTACAGCACGTCCCGGCCCGTCATCACGGCCAGGTGCGCGCTCTCGCCGGACCGGTCGGCCAGCGCCGCGATCAGCGTCCGGCCGAGCAGCGCGAGCGGCTGCTGCCGGGCGTACCCGCCGGCGAGCTCGAACGCGGCAGTGCCGAGTCCCCAGCGACGCTCTGCGGGCAGGTGCACGACGTAGCCGTGCGCTTCGAGGGTGGCCAGCAGGTGGTAGACACTCGATCGCGGCACGCCCAGCTGCGCCGCGACCGTGCGGGCCGCGATCGGCCCGGGCTGACCGGCCAGCAGCGACAGGATCCGCAGCGTCTGATCGGCGGCCGGCACTTGAGGGTGCGGCGAAGAGGTGTCTGGCATGACAGACACAGGATGGCACGGTCCTCTGTTTCCCGCGAGCCCGCGGGTGTGGAATCAACCCATGAGCACCCTCACCGACACCGCGGTCGTCGTCGGCGCCGAGCCGCTGCGCGCCGAACAGGTCGTGGCGGTCGCCCGCCACGGGGCGCGCATCGAGCTGGATGCCGGCGCGCTGCGCGCGGTTGCGGCATCCCGTGCCCTCATCGAGGGACTCGCCGTGGACCCGAAACCGCACTATGGCATCTCGACCGGCTTCGGCGCGCTGGCCACGACGTTCATCGCAGCCGACCGCCGGGCTCAGCTGCAGTCCAGCCTCATCCGCTCGCACGCCGCCGGGACCGGCGCCGAAGTGGAGCGCGAAGTCATCCGCGCGCTGCAGCTCCTGCGCCTGCGGACGCTCGCCACCGGGCACACCGGGGTGCGGCCGGTCGTGGTCCACACCTACGCGGCGATGCTCAACGCCGGGATCACCCCGATCGTGCGGGAGTACGGATCGCTCGGCTGCTCAGGCGATCTCGCCCCGCTCGCGCACGTGGCGCTCGCAGCGATGGGCGAAGGCGATGTCCGAAACGAGGCGGACGAGGCGGTGCCGGCCGCGGCCGCACTCCACGACGCGGGTATCGCCCCCCTGGTGCTGCGCGAGAAAGAAGGGCTGGCGCTGATCAACGGCACCGACGGGATGCTGGGGATGCTGCTGCTGGCAGTCCACGACCTGTCGATCCTGCTGGAGACCGCCGATGTCGCGGCCGCGATGTCCATCGAGAGCCAGCTCGGCACCGACGCGGTGTTCGCTGCCGGCCTGATGGATCTGCGCCCCCAGGTGGGGCAGGCGGCATCGGCGGGCAACCTGCGTGCGTATCTCGGCGGCTCGCCGATCGTGGCCTCGCACAAAGGACCGGAGTGCACACGTGTGCAGGACGCCTACTCGCTGCGCTGCGCACCTCAGGTGCACGGGGCCGCGCGGGACACCGTCGAGCACGCGCGCACGATCGCCTCGCGAGAACTGATCTCGGCCGTGGACAACCCGGTGATCACCGACGCCGGCGGCGTGGAGTCCAACGGCAACTTCCACGGTGCCCCGATCGGCTATGTCCTGGACTTCCTGGCCATCGCCACGGCCGACGTGGCCTCGATCTCGGAACGGCGCACGGATCGCGCGCTGGACCCCGGGCGCAACCAGGGGCTTCCCCCGTTCCTGGCGCACGAGGTCGGCGTGGACTCCGGGCTCATGATCGCCCAGTACGCTGCGGCCGGGATCGTGTCGGAGCTCAAGCGACTCGCGGTCCCGGCATCCGTCGATTCCATCCCCTCCAGTGCGATGCAGGAGGACCACGTCTCGATGGGGTGGGCGGCCGCGCGCAAGCTGCGCCGCGGGATCGACGGGCTCGCCCGGGTGCTGGCCATCGAAGTGCTCACCGGCGCTCGCGCGATCGACCTGCGCGCACCCCTGCAGTCCGGTCCCGCCACCGGTGCGGTGCGGGATCTGGTGCGTACGGTCGCGCGCGGGCCGGGCAGCGATCATCACCTCTCGCCCGACATCGAGGCGGTGACCGCTCTGGTGCTCTCCGGCCAGGTCGTGCGCGCCGCAGAAGGAGCACTCCGATGAACCCGGTCACCGATGCCCGCACCGTCCGCGCCGCGCGCGGCAACGTCCGCACCGCCAAGAGCTGGGGCGCCGAAGCGGCCAAGCGGATGCTCATGAACAACCTCGATCCCGAGGTCGCAGAGCACCCGGAGGATCTCGTCGTCTATGGGGGGACCGGCAAGGCAGCCCGCAGCTGGGCGGCGTACGACGCCATCGTGCGCACTCTGGACGAGCTGGAGCCGGACGAGACCCTGCTGGTGCAGTCCGGCAAGCCGGTGGGCGTGTTCCGCACCCACGAGTGGGCACCGAGGGTGCTGATCGCCAACTCGAACCTCGTCGGCGACTGGGCCACCTGGCCGGAGTTCCGCCGGCTCGAGCAGCTCGGTCTCACCATGTACGGGCAGATGACGGCGGGTTCGTGGATCTACATCGGAACGCAGGGCATCCTGCAGGGCACCTACGAGACCTTCGCGGCCGTGGCCCGGTCCCTGGGGCGAGACTCGCTTGCGGGCACGCTGACCCTGACCGGCGGATGCGGTGGCATGGGCGGCGCGCAGCCGTTGGCGGTCACGATGAACGGGGGAGCGGTCCTGATCGTCGACGTGGACGAATCCCGCCTCGCGCGGCGCGTGGAACACGGGTATCTCGACGAGTACACGACCGACCTCGACGAGGCCGTCGACCGTGTGGTCGCGGCCAGGAACGAGGGCCGCGCGCTCAGTGTGGGAGTGGTCGGAAACACCGCACTGGTCTTTCCCGATCTGCTCCTGCGCGGCACCCCGATCGACGTCGTGACCGATCAGACCAGCGCGCACGACCCCCTGGCCTACCTGCCGGTCGGGATCGATGTCGCGGACTGGCGCGCCGAGGCCGAACGTGACCCCGAGGGGTTCACTGCACGGGCGCGCGGGAGCATGGTCAAGCAGGTCGCGGCGATGGTCGGCTTCCAGGATGCCGGTGCGGAGGTCTTCGATTACGGCAACTCGATCCGCGCCGAGGCGCAGCTGGGCGGCTTCGCCCGGGCGTTCGAGTTCCCCGGGTTCGTGCCGGCGTACATCCGCCCGCAGTTCGCGGAGGGTCGTGGTCCGTTCCGCTGGGTGGCCCTCTCCGGAGACCCGGAGGACATCCGCAAGACCGACGCGGCGGTGAAGGCGCTGTTCCCGGACAACGCCGGCTTGGTGCGCTGGCTCGACAAGGCCGGCTCGACCGTGCACTTCGAAGGGCTGCCCGCCCGCATCTGCTGGCTGGGCTACCAGGAGCGGCACCTCGCCGGACTGAAGTTCAACGAGATGGTCGCCTCGGGGGAACTGGCCGCCCCGATCGTGATCGGCCGCGACCACCTCGACGCGGGATCGGTCGCGTCGCCGTACCGCGAAACAGAGGCGATGGCGGACGGCTCCGACGCCATCGCCGATTGGCCGCTGCTGAACGCGCTGCTGAACACCGCGTCGGGCGCGTCGTGGGTCTCGATCCACCACGGGGGAGGCGTGGGCATCGGGCGCAGCATCCATGCCGGGCAGGTGACCGTCGCGGACGGCACGGCGCTGGCGGCGGAGAAGCTGGCCCGGGTGCTGACCAACGACCCCGGTACCGGCGTGATGCGACACGTCGACGCCGGCTACGACCGCGCGAAGGACGTCGCCCGGGAACGCGGGCTGAAGGTGCCGATGCTGTGAGCGGCGCAACTCTGATCACGAACATCGGCGAGCTGACCACCAACGTCGCCGCGGACGGTGACCCCTGCGGCACGCTGCACGACGCCGCAGTGCTGATCGAGGGCGACCGCATCGTATGGGTCGCCGCCCCCCTAGACCGCGAGACTGCATCGGGTGCTCGAGACAGCGGGCTTGCGCCACAGTCTCGAGGCGCGGATGCAGTCTCGCGGGAACGGATTGAGGTGGTGGATGCTGGTGGCCGAGCGATCATCCCGGGCTTCGTGGACAGCCACACGCACCTGGTGTTCGGCGGAGACCGCGCGGACGAGTTCGAGGCGCGGATGGCAGGCGAGCCGTATGCTGCCGGGGGCATACGGCGGACCGTGGCCGCGACCCGGGCGGCGAGCGACGACGAGCTGCGCCGACGTCTCGCCGGTCTCGTCGCCGAGCTGCACGCGCAGGGGACGACCACCTTCGAGGTGAAGACCGGGTACGGCCTCACCGTGGCGGACGAGGCACGGCTCGCCCGGCTCGCCGCCGAGGTCACCGACGAGGTGACGTACCTGGGCGCGCACGTCGTCCCGACCGAGTACGGCGACCGCCGCGACGAGTACGTCGAGCTGGTGTGCGGCGAGATGCTGCAGGCGTGTGCCGCGCACAGTCGCTGGATCGACGTGTTCTGCGAGCGCGGGGCGTTCAGCCCCGCCGAGAGCCGACGGATCCTCGCGGCGGGCATCGCGCGCGGGTTGCAGCCCCGCGTGCACGCCAACCAGCTCGGATCGGGCGAGGGGGTGCAGGTCGCGGTCGCCCTGGGCGCGGCATCCGTCGATCACTGCACCTTCCTCGACGATGACGATGTCGCGGCCCTCGCGGCGAGCGGAACGGTCGCCACCCTGCTGCCGGGCGTGGAGTTCTCGACCCGGCAGCCTTACCCCGACGCGCGGCGCCTGCTCGACGCCGGGGTCACCGTCGCCCTCGCCAGCGACTGCAACCCCGGATCGAGCTTCACCAGCTCCATGCCGCTGATGATCGCGCTCGCCGTGCGCGAAATGGGCATGACCACCGCGGAGGCGGTATGGGCGGCCACCGCGGGGGGCGCGCGTGCGCTGCGGCGCGACGACGTCGGCGTCCTCGCACCCGGCGCGCGGGCGGATCTGGTCGTGCTGGACGCGCCGACGCGGACGCACCTCGCCTACCGGCCGGGTGTGCCGCTGATCCGAACCGTGTGGCGCGGCGGCACCGCGGCCTGACGGCGGCCGGTAGCGGCGCGGCGCGCTCAGCGCGGCGTATCGAAGGTCCAGTCGTCGGGCTCTTGCGGCGCGACGTGGTCCCAATCTGGAGCGTCCCACCGAAAGGTCGCGACCGCGCAGGTCGGCATGTGCTCGATGCCGTCATCCGACAGGCTCGCGGCCAGCGCGCTCATCCCGGGGTCGTGCGCGACCACGATGACCTGCCGCGCACCGCTGGCGGCGGCCTTCTCGAACAGCGTCCGAGCGGGTGCGCCGTACAGCTCCGGGTCCAGGTTCACCGCGACATCGAAGGCCGCGCCGAACGCCTCGGCGGTGGTGCGGGCGCGCAGCGCGGTGCTGGAGAGGATGAGCTCCGGCCGGAAGCCGGTCTCGGCCAGCGCGCGCGCCATGCGCGGCGCGTCCCGCATGCCCCGGTCGTTCAGCGGGCGATCATGGTCGTCCAGATCCGGGTCGCCCCAGTCGGATTTCGCGTGTCGCACCAGCACGAGGCGGATCATGCGCGCACCCCCACTCCGGCGAGCAACTCCAGGACGCACAGCGCCGCCAGCCGCACGGTGCGTTCATCCGGCGTGTCGGCCGTCGCGTCGACCTCGACGATGTCCGCGGAGACCACCCCCGGATCGGTCGCCGCTGCCCGCGCCAGCGCGCGCAGCTCCCACGCGGCAAGGCCTCCCGGCACGCTGGCGGGACAGCCGGGGGCAACCGAGCGATCGCAGACATCCACGTCGATGTCCAGGTGGATGCCGCCGCCTCCGGCCCCGGCCACCTCGAGCGCTTCGGCCATGACGTCCGCGACGCCTCGGCGTCGCACGTCGTCCAGGCCGATGACCGTGATTCCGTAGTCCGCGGCACGCCGGGCGTACGCGGCCGAGTTGGCGAAGTCGGCGATGCCGATCTGCGCCACGCGGCGCGGGTCCAGCCCGTCCTGGATCAGCCGTCGGACGGGGGAGCCGTTGGAGACGCCGTCGCGCAGGTCGAAATGCGCGTCCAGGGTGATCAGTCCGGTCGCACCGGTTCCCTGCGCCACGGGGTAGGTCGCGCTGTTGTCGCCGCCCAGCGCGACCACCAGGCCGCCGCGGCCGCGCGCATCTGCGGCCAGGGCGCGGACGGCGGCCTCGCCCTCGGGACCGTCCGGCTCGGCGATGTCGCCGGCGTCCGCGACGCGCAGCGTCCCGAGGTCGACCGGCCCGGCCATCAGCGCCGCGCTGTACCGGCGCAGCGCCGCCCGCACCGCGGCGGGCGTCTGATGTGCGCCGGTCGGCGAGAGCGACGTCCGCCAGGTCGGAACGCCCATCAGCACCGCGTCGAGGGGACCGTCGAACGAATCCGGCGCGAGCCAGTCGCCGGCGCGCGGCCAGAGATCGTCGGAGGAGAGTGTCACCCCTCCGACGGTACCCCGTGACGTCGCAGTGCGGTCCGCGGCGGCGCGAGTCAGCTGGTGTGGTCAGACCGTGACGTCGTCAGACGGTGACCTGGTCAGATCGTGACGTAGACCCAGGCCGGCCGACCGCTGGCCAGCCGGACCTCGACCCTGCGGTACAGCTCGAGCTGGTATTCGTCCGCGGCGTCCAGTTCGTCCTGACTGACCCGCAGAACCTTGCCGATCACCTTGTCCAGCTCGTTGCCGGTCGCGCGGACGATGGGGTGCACCGATGCGCCGGATGGTTCCACGGTGCGCGGGTCCTCGATGTCGGCGTAGTCCACCGTGAAGCCCGGCAGGACGTCATCCTCGCCGGTGAGCAGCCGTCCGAACGTGTCCAGCTGCACCACAGGGCTCTGCAGGGTGCCGTAGCTGAACAGCAGCTGTTGGGGGCGCTCGACCACGCACTCAGGGTAGCGCTCGGGTCGGCGTCAGCCGTTGACGTTTCGCAACATGTCGCCGAGCGTTCTCAACCCAGCAGCGCGTGCGCGATGGTGAAGATCACCACCCCCGCCAGCGCGCCGACCACGGTGCCGTTCAGTCGGATGTACTGCAGGTCGCGGCCCACCATCAGCTCGATCTTCTCCGTCGTCTCGGCGGGGTCCCAGCGGTCGACCGTGTCGGTGATGATCGATGCGATGTCGTGCCGGTAGCGATCGACGAGGAACACCGCGGCTTCGGTGACCCATCCGTCCACACGGGCCTGGAGCGCGGCATCCGTGGACAGACGTTCGCCGATCTCGCTGAGCGCCTGCGCGGCGCGGCGGCGCAGGCCGCTGTCCGGGTCGGCCAGCGATGCGAGCAGGCCGGCCTTGGCGGTGTTCCACGCTTCGGAGGCCAGCTCGCGCACGCGCGGGCTGTCGAACAGCGTGGCCTTGCTCTCCTCGAGCCGCGCCATCGTGGCCGGATCGCTCTGCAGGTTCTCGGCCAGTCGATTGAGGTACCCGTCCACGGCGATGCGCGCCGGATGCTGCGGATCGGCGCGCACCGCCGCGACGAACTTGACGGCTTCGTTGTAGACGGTGTCATCCACCAGGCGCTGGGCGATCGAGGGAACCCACGACGGCAGACGCCGCGAGACCAGTCCGGAGAAGGATTCGTGGTTGGCGGTGAGCCAGGTCGAGATGCTGTCGACGCCGAGGTCGACCGCGCCGTGATGGGCGCCGGAGTCGACGATGCGGCCCAGCCATGCGCCCAGCGGCGGGCCCCATTGCGGTGCGATCAGGTGCTCGCGGGCCAGGTCCTCGATGACGTCGTTGACATCATCGTCGCTGAGGGCGCGCAGCACGCCGGCGGCCATCAGCGCCACCTCCTGGCCGACCCGTTCCGCGTGCGCGGGCGCGCTCAGCCATTCCCCGAGGCGAGCCGCGATCGCGGTCTCCTCGAGCTTGGTGCGCACCACATCGCCGCGGAGGAACTCCGTCTCGACGAACTCGCCCAGGGTGTGGCCGATCTCGTCCTTGCGGCTGGGGATGATCGCGGTGTGCGGGATCGGGATGCCGAGCGGATGCCGGAACAGCGCGGTGACGGCGAACCAGTCGGCCAGTGCGCCGACCATGCCGCCCTCCGCGAACGCGCGGACGTACGCGAGCGCCGGCACCTGCTGCTGGAAGGCGAAGGCGAACACGAACAGCACCGCCATGAACACCAGCGCCCCGAGGGCGACGCCCTTCATGACCCGCAGCCCGCGGCGGCGTTCCTGGTCGGCGGGGCTGAGCAGGGCCGTCGGAGTTCGCGTCATCGGATCACCGGTTCCGTGTCATTGTTCGATCGGCCCGAGCCAGGCGCTCGCGACCGTCGCGTGGGCCGATTCCGGATCGGACGGGTGGAACAGTCCAGCCAGCACATCGCGGTAGAGGCGGCCGAGCTCGCTGGAGGAGAAGTACGACGAGCCGCCCGCCACGAGGATCGCATCGTCCACGACGCGCTTGGCCATGGTGACCGCCCGGTGCTTGACGCCGGACAGCAGCGAGAACCAGCGCGCCCCGTGGTCGGCGCGGTCGTCGATGTCCCGGCTGATCGCGGCGAGCTCCGGGGGGAGTGCGTCATACGCCAACGCCATCTCGGCGATGCGCCACCGGATGTCCGGATCCTGGCTGTATGCCTTGCCGGTCTTCTTGGATCGGCGCGTGCCCGCCGTCTGCACCGCCAGATCCAGCGCGCGGCGCGCGATGCCGGTGTAGACGGAGGCGAGCAGCACCTCGAACACGCTGAAGATGCCGAAGACGATGGGGTCCGGACTGGGCCCGGGATCGATCCGGCGCACCACCCGGTCGGCGGGAGAGATCGCGCCGTGCAGCTCGGTGGTGCGGGACTGCGTGCCGCGCATGCCGAGGGTGTCCCAGTCGTCCCGGGTCAGCACTCGGCCCTGCTCCTGCTCGGAGCGGGGCACGAAGGCGTAGACGAGCTTCGGGGCGTCCGGCGAGGCGGTGTCCAGGCCGTGCAACCCGATCCAGGTCCACACCGGCGCGAGCGAGGTGAAGATCTTGGTGCCGGTGAACGCGTACGAGCCGTCCGATCGGGCGGCGGCATCGGTGTCACTGCCGAACAGCACCAGATCGTTGCCCGCCTCGCTGATGCCGAAGGCGAAGACCTCGCCGGCTGCGGCGCCCTCCTGCACGAACCGAAGGTCGGTGACGCCCCGATCCGCGAGCACCTTCGCCACGCCCGTCCACACCAGGTGCATGTTCACGGCGAGGGCGGTGGCCGGAGCGGCTCCGGCCAGGCGCTGCTGGAGCACGGATGCTTCGGCAAGACCCAGGCCTGCGCCGCCGAGGTCGGTGGGCACCAGGATCGCGAGGTATCCGGCATCCGTCAGATCGGCCAGATCCTGCTCGGGGAAGGTGTTCTCCCGATCGTGGTCGGCCGCGCGGGCGCGGATCCGCTCCAGCAGGTCGTCGGGCAGGTAGAGCGCGGGGTCGAAGCCGATCATGCCAGCGCCCCCAGAAGCTGCGCGATCGTCGCGTCGGGTTCGTCCCGGTGCGGCGAGTGGCCGGCGCCGGCGACGACCGACATCGAGAGCATGGGGTTGCCCAGCACCTGCTCGGCGAGCTGTCCGGTGAAGATCGAGTACACCGCCGGGTCGGATCCGATCACGTGCGTGGGGACGGTGAGCGCGGACGCGGCATCCCGCACATCCCACGTCGCATTCTGAACGCTGGTCTGCTCGACCGCCCATCGGCTCGCCTGCTGGGCGGACACGGCCTTCAGCTCGATGTCCTGCTCGTGCCAGCGCGGGTGCTCGGCGCGCACGGCCGCCGGGGTGGGATCGGCGAAGGAGCGCTCCTGGCTCTCGCGCACCGTGTCGCGGTCGGCGGGGGCGAGGTGGATCGCCGGGTCGACCAGCACGAGCCGGCGTGTCCACCCCGGGTCGGCGGCACTGGCGACGGTCGCCGCGGCGCCGCCGAGGGAGTGTCCGACGACCAGGTTCCAGGGCGACACGCCATCGGGCCGGGTCGCGCCCACATCGGCCGCGTACGCGGCGATGGTGTAATCCAGGGCGCGCGGCGCGACGCCGTGACCGCGCAGATCCACGGCGTACGCCCGCCACCCCGCGTCGGCCAGCGCAACGCCGAAGCGCCACATCAGCGCGCCGTTGGAGCCCAGGCCGTGGATGAGCAGTGCGCGCCGGGCTGCGTCGGGCGATCCCCACGACAGCCGGGGGAGGGTGACGGGTGCGGGCATACAGCAATGCTACGGACGGATGCCGGACCTCGGGCGCCCGGGCGCCGCTCGCCGCCGATGCGGTTCGGCCCATCCGCGGGCATCCGGCCGCACAATGGAGGGGTGATCTCGACGGAATCGGCCGTGGCACTGCGCGATGCCGGCCTGGTGTGGCATCCGCGCTCGGGTGACCGCTTCCAGCTGGACGAGCCCGAGTTCGAAGCGGACGTCTTCACGGTCAGCGAGATGACGATCGAGCCGCGCGAGTACTCCACCGGGCGGATCCTGTCCTTCAACGGCACGACGGAGTGGGCGCTGGATTCGGTGGCCCTGGAGGACGCGCTTTGGCTGCCGTCGGAGAGTCAGCTCCGCGAGCTGCTGCGCGGCGCGTTCCGCACGCTGCGGCGTCTGCCGGACACGCACGAGGTGGAGATCGTGTTGAATCGGCCCGAGCAGCCCCAGGAGCAGGAGGTGCTGGTGTTCCAGCATCCGGAACCGGCCGACGCGTACGCCATGGCCGTCCTGGAGCTGCTGCGCCGCATCGCCTGAGCGATCGTCGCCGGCGCGGTCTGACTCGGGGACTGCCTCCGCACCGGCTCAGGTGATGGTGCCGACCGGTTCGGTATCCGGGATGGGGCTGGGATCGCGGTGGCGCAGGTCGGGGAAGGCCCGCACGCACGCGACGGCCACGACGGTCCCGGCGATCGCGAACGCCGCCGCGGCCCAGTAGGCGCCCTGTGGGCCGGTGCCGTCGATGAGGAACCCGGCCACCGCCGAGCCCGCGGCCGCGCCGATCAGCTGGCCGGTGCCGATCCATCCGTACGCCTCGGCGGTCTCGCTGAATTTGACGCTGACGCTGGTCATGGCGAACAGCACGGCCAGCGCCGGTGCGATGCCGATACCGGCCAGAAAGAGCGTGCCGCCGAGCCACCAGATGTTCAGCGAGACGACGGTCAGTGACAGGCCGACGGCCACAATGCCCAGTCGCCGGGCCATCGCCCACCGCCCGATCGGGATGTGCCCGAACGACAGTCCGCCCGCCAGGCTCCCGATCGAGAAGACGGCCAGCACGAGCCCCGCCTCCAGGCCGCCGTGATCGAAGGTCGCGACGACCCCGGCCTCCACCGCCGCGCAGGCACCGATCAGCAGGAACCCGATGACGGTGGCCAGCAGGACCGGCGGCTTGGCCAGCACCTTTCCGATGCTGCGGCGGCTACGCGGGATCCGGACGCGGCCGACCTCGGGGGAGAGGATGAACCACGCCCCGCCGCTGATGAGGATGGCCACGATCAGCAGGAGCGCCGGCACCGTGCCGGCCTGGGTGGCCACCAGGGTGATGACCACCGGTGCGACGATCCAGATGATCTCCTGCAGCGACGCGTCCAGCGAGAACAGCGGCGTGAGCTGTCGCGAGTTGACCAGCTTCGGGTAGATGGTGCGCACGGCGGACTGCACCGGAGGCGTGGAGAGTCCGGCGATCAATCCCAGCACCATGTAGACGGGGACGACCGTCTCGACCAGCGCGAGGACGGTGATGGCGACCGCGCAGACCGCGAGGGTCGTGGTGAGCACGCGGCGCATGCCCCAGATGCCCATCCAGCGGCTGGTGACCGGGCCTGCGATGGCCTGTCCCACGGACGTGGCGGCCAGGACGAGCCCGGCCGCGCCGTACGAGCCGGTCACGAACTCGACGTGCAGCAGGATCGCCAGGCTGGTCATGCCGTTGGGGAATCGCGCCGTCAGCTGCGCGGCCATGATCCGGCCGACGCCGGGCGTGCGCAGAAGATCCCTGTACCCGGCCACCCGTCAACGGTATCCGTCGCGTCGCCCGGCCGCGACACGCGGGCGACACGCCCAGCGTGCATATCACCGCCCGATCCGTGTCCGAACCCGGCGCTACGGTCGTGCCTGTGGACAGATGTGCCCGCGGCATCCGAAACCGGCGTGATTCAGGGTGTTTCCAGGTTCCGGACGGATCCGTCTCCTGTGGATGAAACGGTGGACAACCTGTGTTGTATCTGTGGAGAGCGGTGCAAAACTACACGGATGTAACTACTAGCCCTTGTGGTGCTATCCAATGTCCGTACCCATATGTAGTATTGGACTCCCGGCGGGGGACCACCGGACGAAACACACGATTTTGAGGGAGAACGGGTCACACATGTCGATCACCGTCTACACCAAGCCCTCCTGCGTTCAGTGCACGGCGACCTACCGCGCACTTGATTCGAAGGGCATCGAATACGAGGTCCTCGACCTCTCGCAGGACCCCGCGGCCCTGGAACAGGTCAAGGCGCTCGGCTACCTGCAGGCGCCGGTCGTCGTCACCGACGAGGACCACTGGTCGGGTTTCCGTCCCGACAAGATCGACGAACTCGCCGGTCGTCTCGCCTAGCGTCTGGAGGAAGAATGGTTGCTGCGGCCGCCGTGCATCAGCGCAGCGCGACCGAGGGAACCGGCCAGATCGCGCCGCTGCTGGTGTACTTCTCGAGCATCTCCGGCAACACGGCCCGCTTCATCGACAAGCTCGGCATGCGCGCCGTGCGAATCCCGCTCCACCTCTCTGATCCACCTCTGATCGTCGACGAGCCCTACGTGCTGGTGACCCCCACCTATGGGGGCGGCCAGGGAAAGGGCGCGGAGAAGGGCGCCGTACCCAAGCAGGTCATCCGGTTCCTCAACGACGAGCAGAATCGCAGCCTCATTCGCGGCGTGATCTCCGCGGGCAACACCAACTTCGGCGAGCACTTCTGCTTCGCCGGAGAGATCATCAGCCGCAAGTGCTCCGTGCCGCACTTGTACCGGCTGGAAATGTTCGGCACACCCGAAGACGTGGATCGCGTGAGCGAAGGATTGGAACGATGGTGGAAGCTGCAGTGAAGGAAGAGAAGGCGTTCAACGCGGACGCGCGATTCGAGGGTATGGACTACCACTCGCTGAACGCGATGCTGAACCTGTACGACGCGAACGGCAAGATCCAGTTCGATGCGGACAAGCGCGCCGCGCGCGAGTACTTCCTGCAGCATGTCAACCAGAACACGGTCTTCTTCCACACGCTGAAGGAGCGCCTCGACTACCTCGTCGAGAAGCAGTACTACGAGCCGGCCGTGCTGGAGAAGTACTCGTTCGATTTCATCCAGGAGCTCAACGACTTCGCGTACTCCAAGAAGTTCCGCTTCGAGACCTTCCTGGGCGCCTTCAAGTACTACACCAGCTACACGCTGAAGACCTTCGACGGCAAGCGCTACCTCGAGCGGTTCGAGGACCGCGTCGTGATGACGGCTCTGGGGCTGGCCGACGGTGACGAGAAGCTCGCGAAGGATCTGGTCGAGGAGATCATCTCCGGCCGCTTCCAGCCGGCGACACCGACGTTCCTCAACTCGGGCAAGGCGCAGCGCGGCGAGCTCGTGTCGTGCTTCCTGTTGCGCATCGAAGACAACATGGAGTCCATCTCGCGCGGCATCAACTCGTCGCTGCAGCTGTCCAAGCGCGGCGGCGGCGTCGCCCTGCTGCTGTCGAACATCCGCGAGGCCGGAGCGCCGATCAAGCAGATCGAGAACCAGTCCTCGGGCATCATCCCGGTCATGAAGCTCCTCGAAGACAGCTTCAGCTACGCCAACCAGCTCGGAGCCCGTCAGGGCGCCGGCGCGGTCTACCTCAGCGCCCACCACCCCGACATCATGCGGTTCCTGGACACCAAGCGCGAGAACGCCGACGAGAAGATCCGCATCAAGACGCTCTCACTGGGCGTCGTCGTGCCGGACATCACGTTCGAGCTGGCCAAGAACGGCGAGGACATGTACCTGTTCTCCCCGTACGACGTCGAGAAGGTCTACGGCGTTCCGTTCGGGGACATCTCCGTGACGGAGAAGTACCGCGAGATGGTCGACGACGCGCGGATCAAGAAGACCAAGATCAACGCCCGCGAGTTCTTCCAGACGATCGCGGAGATCCAGTTCGAGTCCGGATACCCGTACATCATGTTCGAGGACACGGTGAACCGGGCGAACCCGATCAAGGGCCGGATCAACATGTCCAACCTGTGCAGCGAGATCCTGCAGGTCAACACGCCGACCACGTACAACGAGGACCTCTCCTACAAGGAGATCGGCAAGGACATCTCGTGCAACCTCGGCTCGATGAACATCGCCCTGTCGATGGATGCCGATGACCTGGGCCGGACGGTCGAGACGGCGATCCGCGCGCTGAGCGCGGTGAGCGAGCAGAGCCACATCGCCTCGGTCCGCTCCATCGAGGACGGCAACGACCGCTCGCACGCGATCGGTCTCGGGCAGATGAACCTGCACGGCTACCTCGCCCGTGAGCACGTGCACTACGGGTCCGAAGAGGGCATCGACTTCACGAACATCTACTTCTACACGGTGCTGTTCCACGCCCTCCGGGCCTCGAACAACCTGGCGATCGAGCGTGGTCGCGCGTTCGACGGCTTCGCCGACTCCAGCTACGCCACCGGAGAGTTCTTCGACAAGTACATCGAGCGCGCGTGGGTTCCCGAGACCGAGAAGGTCAAGGAGCTGTTCACCGGCAAGCACATCCCCACGCAGGAGGACTGGGTCGCGCTGAAGGCGTCCATCCAGCAGCACGGCATCTACAACCAGAACCTGCAGGCCGTTCCCCCCACCGGCTCGATCTCCTACATCAACAACTCCACGAGCTCGATCCACCCGATCGCCTCGAAGATCGAGATCCGCAAGGAAGGCAAGCTCGGTCGCGTCTACTACCCGGCCGCCTTCATGACCAACGACAACCTGGAGTACTACCAGGACGCGTACGAGATCGGCTACGAGAAGGTCATCGACACCTACGCCGCGGCGACGCAGCATGTCGACCAGGGACTCTCGCTGACGCTGTTCTTCAAGGACACCGCCACCACGCGCGATATCAACAAGGCGCAGATCTACGCGTGGCGCAAGGGTATCAAGACGATCTACTACATCCGTCTGCGTCAGATGGCACTCGAGGGCACGGACATGACCGAGTGCGTCTCGTGCATGCTCTGACCGGTCTGCGGTTGCCGAGTGGCCAGATGAAGCGAAGGAAGAAGAGAAGATGACCCCCGAGAAGCTCAAGCTTCTGGACCACGTTCAGGCGATCAACTGGAACCGCATCGAGGACGATAAGGACGTGGAGGTGTGGAACCGCCTCGTCAACAACTTCTGGCTGCCCGAGAAGATCCCGCTCTCCAACGACATCCAGTCCTGGAACACGCTGACCCCCGACGAGCAGCTGCTCACGATGCGCGTGTTCACCGGTCTCACGCTGCTGGACACGGTGCAGGCCACGGTGGGCGCGGTCTCGCTCATCCCCGATGCGATCACCCAGCACGAGGAGGCCGTCTACACGAACATCGCGTTCATGGAGTCGGTGCACGCCAAGAGCTATTCCTCGATCTTCTCCACGCTGTGCTCGACGAAGGAGATCGACGAGGCGTTCCGGTGGTCGGTCGAGAACCCGAACCTTCAGAAGAAGGCTCAGATCGTGATGGAGTACTACCAGGGCGACAACCCGCTCAAGCGCAAGGTGGCCTCCACGCTGCTGGAGAGCTTCCTGTTCTACTCGGGCTTCTACCTGCCCATGCACTGGTCGTCGCGGGCCAAGCTGACCAACACGGCCGACTTGATCCGCCTGATCATCCGCGACGAGGCCGTGCACGGCTACTACATCGGCTACAAGTTCCAGAAGGGTCTCGAGCGCGTCAGCCAGACCGAGCGTGACGAGATCAAGGACTACACCTTCTCGCTGCTGTACGAGCTGTACGACAACGAGGTGCAGTACACGCAGGACCTCTACGACGGCGTCGGTCTGACCGAAGACGTCAAGAAGTTCCTGCACTACAACGCCAACAAGGCCCTGATGAACCTCGGCTACGAGGCGATGTTCCCGTCATCGGTCACCAACGTGAACCCGGCGATCCTGTCCGCGCTCTCGCCGAACGCCGACGAGAACCATGACTTCTTCAGCGGGTCCGGTTCCTCGTACGTGATCGGCAAGGCCGAGGCGACCGAGGACGACGACTGGGACTTCTAGAAGTCCAGGTCAAGGGGGGGTACAGCGTGCAACACGCGAACGGAGCAACAGCGAGCGCCGCGACGCTGCTGTTCGCGCTGGTCGTCGCGTTTGCCCACGCAACAACCACATCCGTCCGACACCGACCGCGCCGTCGACTTGACGCCGGCGTCATCAACGACCCCCGTGAGGGCTTCCACACATCTGTGGGAGCCCTCACGGCCGTTCCGGCGACCGCCCGCCGTGAACACACCTGTAAAGACCTCTGGCCCGCACTCACTGCAATGAGTTCGGGCCAGATTCGACGTCTCGAAAACGCCAAGGTGACTGCTAGGTCATCCTCAGCGTATCGGAGTCCGCGGGCGCACAGGGTGCCCACTCCGAGATTCGAGCGTCCTGATTGGGCATCGCCCAGGAAGGCGTCTCTCATGACGCAGCGAATTACTGACCACTACCAGCTCGACGGCGAGGTTCCGTTCGTCGATGTCTTGATCGACGAGGACAACCTCCTGTTCGTCGACATGCTCGCCATTCGGCTGAGCAGCGGACCCGAACCATACCGGGCGACCGCGATCGCGGCGGCGGACTCCTTCCTCGCCGAAATCACCGGTTGTGTCCTCGACGGATCGCGGGCCGCGACGGCCCGGGGCCGGGACCTGCTGGCAGGCTTCCGCGAACCTTGGGAGACTCGCTTCGGCATGTCGGAGATCGGCTTCTTCGGTCGCGGGGGCGCCAGCAGCATCGGCGTGTCCATTTGGGAGGCGATTAGCACCGACCTGCAGGCGCTCGTCGAGGTGGGAATGTTGAGGCGCCTCGAACACCTTCCGGTGTTCGTGGAGGGCCTCGGGGCTGACATTTGCTCCGACGTGACCACGCGCGTGATCTACGCGGCCCTCGCTGAGTTCACACGCGAGATGATGGTCGCCTATCCCGAGCTGCAGCGTGAGGTCGTCGAGGTCAGGGCGAAGATGTGGGACTCAAGCAGGGGCGAGTGGGCCTATCGTTCCGTCACTCTGCCCGCTCCGGAAGGCAGGGCACTTCTGCTCGTACCGAAGCAATGGGGGCGCCGCAATCCGCTCGTGACGGCACCCCGGTTCCACAATGTGACCGCGTTGGGATTCGTGCAGGAGGCCGAATCGCGGTATTCGCCGACGACGAAGCAGCTGATCAAGACGCCGAAGCACGAGCTCGCGCGTCGGAGCGATCTGCGTCCGGTGCATGAGTCAAACATCAGGCTGACTCTGCATGCGCTGCAAGGCCAGGCCGACCTGCTCGATGTCTTCGACGCTTACGTCAGCGCGTGGCTTCGCGACCAGGAGCGCGTGGCCTAGGCGGGCGATGGGTGCGAGCTGCAATCGGCTCGCACCCATCTCTGATGAACTGTGATTTCCTCAGCTGTTCTGTGGCCCGTTTCTGCAGATCAGCGCTCGGAGACGGCGGACGTCCTGGCAACGCTCATCGCTACGGCGACTGCCTCGAGGTCGTGGTCAAGCAACTCCGCATACACGTCGAGCGTCATGGCGGCCGACGCGTGTCCGAGCATCCTCTGCACGGCCTTCACGTTCGCGCCTGAGCTGATCGCGAGCGACGCCGCAGTGTGACGCACGTCGTGCGGGGTGATCGTCGGGAACGTCGCGTCAGCGAGCTGCGCGCGTCGCACAGCGCCAACGAACCAGCCCGATGTCGAATCCGGGTACGGGGCGGGGGACACCCCGGCGCCGAACACGAACCCGTCCCGCGTCTTCCCCTCACAGAGCCGTGCCAGCTTTGGGAGCATGAACGGCGGGATCATGACCTCACGGCTCAAGCCGCTCTTTGGTGTTCCGTGCTCGTACACGCCGTCGACGCGGACGGCGTTGTCCTCGACGAGGATGCGCCGGCGGAGCATGTCCAGGTGCCTCACGCGCAGCGCGACGGCTTCACCCCATCTGAGCCCGGAGTACGCGAGCAGGTGGACCAGAAGGCCTATGTGGCGTTCCAACGGACCGTAGCGAGTCCGCCGCTGAGGACCTTTCGCGCGGGTGGGGGAGAAGTAGCGTAAGAGGCACATCCCGCCGGGTCCGGCATCCTCGTTTGGACTCGATCGGCATGAGTTTTCAACCCCATCCCCGCCGTCACGGAGTCCGCGATGACCATTCCCCTCACCCCCGAAGCGCTGGACGCCGCTATCACAGCGGAGTCGTTCACCGGCGTGCTCACCGTCGATGTCGGCGACCGGCGCACGCTCGAGCGCTGCGAGGGGTTCGCGAACCGCGCCCTCGGAGTGCCGAACACCCCGAGCACCCGTATCTCGGCCGCGAGCGGCAACAAGGGCGTCACCGCGCTGATGATCATGCGGCTGGTCGAGGACGGGACGCTCGGCCTGCAGGACCGGGTGCGTCCGATCCTCGGCGACGACCTGCCTCTGATCGATGACGCGGTCACGATCGAGCAGCTGCTCACGCACACCTCCGGCATCGGCGACTACCTTGACGAGGACGGCGACGGAGAGACCGACGACTACGTCTTCTCCATTCCGCTGCATCTGCTCGCAGAAACCGAGGCGTTCCTGCCCGCCCTCGACGGCTTCCCACAGAAGTTCCCGCCCGGCGCGCGATTCTCCTACTGCAATGGCGGGTACGTGGTGCTCGCACTCATCGCCGAGCGGGTGGACGGCCGCGGTTTTCATGAACTGGTCCAGACCGAGGTCTGCGATCGGGCGGGGCTCACCGGCTCGGGATTCCTCCGCTCCGATGACCTCCCCGGGGATGCTGCGCTCGGCTACCTGGACGAGCGAGGCAACCGCACCAACGTGCTGCATCTCCCGGTCCGAGGCAACGGCGACGGCGGGATGTACTTCACTGCGGACGACCTGCACCGGTTCTGGAACGCATTACTGGACGGGCGGATCGTGTCGCCGTCCTCCCTGGCGGAGATGATTCGTCCTCGCTTCGACGTTCCGTCGGAGCACAAGCGGTACGGGATGGGGCTGTGGCTCGGCCGCCGCAACTCCTCGCTGATCCTGGAGGGCTACGACGCCGGCGCATCATTCCGGTCCACGCACGTCCCCGAGACGCGCACCACGGTGACTGTACTCGGCAACAGCTCGGAGGGCGCCTGGCCGGTGATCTACGCCCTCGCGGACGCCATGGACGGGACGGTTCGCGGGAAATTCGCGGACGAGAGCTGACAGGAGAAGGTGCAAGGGCCCACCCGGCAAAGCGCGGGCTCACCAGCCCTTCGGGCCGAGAGACCCCGCGGGGTACTCCTCGAGCGGGACCTCGTCCTTGCGCCACGCGCTGATCACCGGATCGAAGATGCGCCAGCATTCTTCTGCCATGTCGGCTCGCACCGAAAGCAGCGGGTCGCCCTCGACGATGCCCTGCAGGACCTGGCCGTAGGGCAGGAGGTCGCCGAGCTCCTTCTTCGCGACCAGCGTGCTGCGCTCGAGGGTGAACGGATCGCCACTCCCGTTCATCGTCAGCCCCAGTTCCACCGCCCCGGACTTGAGGTCGAGCATGATGGAGTCGGGGGCCGGTGCGCCGCCGAATCCGGGGATCTCCGGGACCGGCCGCAGGCGCACGCGGACCTGCGTGGTGTAATTCCCGATCGCTTTGCCCGACCGCAGCACGAATGGCACGCCGCGCCACCGTGCGGTGTCCACCTCGAGCGTCACCTGCGCGAGCGTCTCGGTCTTCAGCGCCGGGTCCACACCCGGTTCGTCCGTATAAGAAGGCAGCGAACGATCGCCCACCTTGCCGGCCGTATAGCGTGCTCGGTGGCTGGAGGCAGCCGGGTCGTCGCCCCAGACGTGTGTCGCGCGCAGGATCTGGGCCGCGTTCGATCGCAGTTCCACTTCGTTCAGCCGCGGTGGCTGCTCCATCGCAATGAGCGCGAGCACCTCGAGCAGGTGGCTCTGCAGCATGTCGATCAGCGCACCGGCGCGGTCGTAGTAGCCGCCGCGTCCCTCCAGGCCCAGCAGCTCGTCGTACACGATCTCGATGCGCTCGATGCGGCGGCCGTTCCACACCGACTCGAAGAACTGATTCGCGAAACGCAGTCCGAGGATGTTGAGCACCATGGACATCCCGAGGAAGTGATCGATGCGGAACACCTGCTCTTCCGGCACGAGTTGCGCGATGAGGCGGTTCAGAGCGCGGGCAGAAGTCAGATCCGTGCCGAACGGCTTCTCGAGGGCGAGCCGGGTGCCTGCGGGGAGGTCGAGCTGCCGCAGGGCCGCGCACACGCGGGCGGTGACGGCCGGCGGCAGGGCGAAGTAGATGATCGGCGTGTGGTCGCACGCCTGGATCAGGAGGCGCAGCTGTTCGGGGTCGGTGACGTCGGCGGTGATGTACCGTGCCGACTCGAGATACCGGTCGGCGTTCTGTGGATCGGTGACCTGTCCGAAGCTGTCTCGGATCAGCTGCCGCCACTGCTCGTCGGTGCGTTCCTCCTGCGCGGCGCCGAGCACCTGCACGTCGTAGTCGTGCGCGGACAGCAGGCTCGCCAGCCCCGGAAGCAGCAGACGCTTGGTCAGGTCGCCGCCGGCTCCCAGGATCAGGATGCTGACGCTCTCCGGCACATTGCGCTTGGTCACAAGCCGAGGGTAGGTCGCGCTCGTCTGACGCAACGCCCCCTGGTGCGCACGCGCCGCCGGTGCTAGTTCCGCGCGCTCTGCTCGTTCTCGCTGGGGGTCATCCACGTCCGGCGCACGGTTGTCCTGCCGCCTGCTCCGGGCGTACCGTGTCGGGCATGCAGCCGAAGGCGCGGGCAGCCGCGGTCGTGATCGCCACCGCCGCGGCGGCCGTAGGGCTCGCCGCCCTGCGGCGGCGGCGACGTGCCGCCGAGTACC
The DNA here is from genome assembly GCF_024623505.1 of Microbacterium sp. zg.B48. Taxonomy (NCBI): domain Bacteria; kingdom Bacillati; phylum Actinomycetota; class Actinomycetes; order Micrococcales; family Microbacteriaceae; genus Microbacterium; species Microbacterium sp. zg.B48. The sequence goes on along the minus strand of NZ_JANJFE010000003.1, from coordinate 163,216 downwards.
AGTACGACTACGGTCTGTCCGCGGCGCACGCCCGCACCGCCGCGGTCTCGGGTCGGTCACCCGGCGGGGAACGGCCGTGAGCGGAGACGAGGAACAGCCGCCCACACCGCCCGTCACGCATCCGCCCGCGAACGAGAAGACGCCACCGATCACGCGCCCGCCCGCTGCGCCCGCCGAGCCGCGGCCGGCCGCGGCGCCGGGCATCACCCGCGCCGCGCTGATCTGGATCGGGGTGGCGGTCATCGCGCTGTCGTTCGTGGCGTCTTTCCTGGGTGCAACGCTCGCACGCTCGGCCGAGTCCGCGCCGACCACGGAGCCCATCACCACGCCCACGGCGACGAGCGAACCCAGCACGGACGAGTATGAGGACGCGCTCGAGGAGATCCTCCCGGCAGGTGCCGCAGTCCGCGCCGGGTCTGGCGTCCCGGCCGCCGGCAAGGGCTACGAGGGCGAGGTCTACATCGACATCTCCACCGCCGATCTCTATCTGTTCCAGGACGGGGAGTGGGTGAAGGTCGGCAACATCCGCGCCGCGGCGGCTGAGCACCTCACCGGCCAGACCGGTCCCGAGGGCGCGGCCGGCGAGACCGGCTCTCCGGGCGAGGCAGGTGCGCCAGGTGCGCCAGGCACCCAGATCTCCCTCGGCGTCGGCACACCGGCGAATGATGCGTGCGAGACCGACGGGGACATCTTCATCGACACCGAAGTCGTCGCGTTCTACCAGTGCACGGCCGGCGCGTGGATACGCTTCGGGCCGTCCGCGGGCGTGGCGCCCGCCCCGCTGCCCACCCCGACCACCGACCCCGGGTCGGACGGCTGATCGATCACGTCTGCGGCGGCATCCGACGGGGAACGCCGCCCCGGGAGTGGGCACTCCTCCTGCGACCAGGACCATGGGGGACGCCCACGATCGCGTGCCGATCCTGGACTCGTTCTCGGATTGAGGCGACTCAGTCCGCCTCGGCCGCGGCCTCGAGGATTGCTCGCCAGTTCGCCGGCACCCGATCGGCGGGACCGGGGACGGTCTGGCTCAGCGGGTGGCTCTCCGGCGGCGCGAGCCGCGGACCGCGCGCGTATTCGTTGGCCACGTAGTCCCAGAACCAGTCCTCACCGGGTTCGAAGCTGCGGATGATGCGGTGCCCCGTGGCGCGGAAATGCTCTGTCGCGTGCTTGTTCAGGGAGTCGTCGCAACAGCCGATGTGCCCGCACAGCGCGCAACGGCGCAGATGCACCCACCACGAGCCGGTCTCGTCGCATTCCAGGCAGCCATCGCCGCTGGGCGGAACGCTCGGATCGATGTAGTCCGACAGTTCGGTCATGATTGCTCCTCGCCGGAGGATGTGGCCTTCCCGCGATGCTACCGAGAGACGGACGACAGCGTGTGCGAAAGCGAACCGCCCCGCGGATGCTGGGAATACCCTCGGCGCTAGATCGTTTAAGTTGATACGAGTTGGCTCAAGTACCTAAACTTGACACAGCAAGACTCAAGTTTCATCAGGAGAGATTCCAGAGACAATGCCCCAAGACTTCACACCCCAGGATGCCGAAAACGGCTCGAGTGCGTTCGACGAGTTCCTTGCGCGCTACCTCGATGGTGAGCGCGCCCGCGCGTCGCGGTCCATCGACCTGACACGCTTCCTGAGCCTGCGCACACAGCAGTTCCTGCAGCAGGCCGGCGCCTTCGCGCTGGAGCGCGGCCAGCGTGAGCTGGACGCCCTGCACGTGCTGCGCATCCTCGTGAGCGAATCGCCCGCCAAGGACGCGGTGCAGCGCATCGGCGCCGACCCGGCCGCGATCGCGCGCGCCGCCGAGCAGCGCCTGCCGCAGTCATCCGACCCGGCCGACGTCGAAGGCGCCGTGATCACCCCGTCCGTGCAGCGCGCGCTCTTCCACGCCTTCCAGGTGGCGCGCTCCTCCGGCTCGACCTACGTCGACCCCGAGCACCTCTTCTTCGCGCTCGTCCTCGGCCAGGACGCCCCGGCGGGGCAGATCCTCGCCCAGGCCGGCGTCACGGCGGACGCGCTGCTTCAGGGCGCGCGCCAGACCGTGTCTCCCACCGGCGAGCCGGTGACCGAGCAGGGTCAGGATGCCGCGGCCTCCCAGACGCCCATGCTCGACAAGTTCGGCACCGACCTGACCGCGCGTGCGCGCGCGGGTTCGCTGGACCCCGTGATCGGCCGCGAGGACGAGATCGAGCAGACCATCGAGATCCTCAGCCGGCGCACGAAGAACAACCCCGTGCTGGTCGGCGAGGCCGGTGTGGGCAAGACCGCGATCGTCGAGGGCCTCGCCCAGGCCATCGTCGCCGAGGCGGTGCCCGAGCAGTTGCGTGACAAGCGCGTGATCTCCCTCGACCTGCCCGCCATGCTGGCCGGTACCCGGTACCGCGGCGACTTCGAAGAGCGCCTGACCGCCACGATGGACGAGGTCTCCAGCCTGGCCGGCGAGCTCATCCTCTTCATCGACGAGGTGCACACCGTCGTCGGTGCCGGCGGCGGCGGCGAGGGTGCGATGGATGCCGGAAACATCCTCAAGCCCCGCCTGGCCCGCGGTGATCTGCACCTGGTCGGTGCGACCACCCTCAAGGAGTACCGGGTCATCGAGAAGGACCCGGCACTGGAGCGCCGGTTCCAGCCGGTCCGCGTCGCGGAACCGAGCCGGGAGGATGCCGTGCTGATCCTGCGCGGACTGCGGCCCGCCTATGAGCAGCACCACGCGGTCACGTACACGGATGACGCTCTGCGCGCGGCCGTCGAGCTGAGCGACCGCTACGTCTCCGACCGCGTCCTGCCGGACAAGGCCATCGACCTGATCGACCAGGCCGGCGCGCGTCTGCGCCTCCGGCTGGGCGTCAAGGTGGATGTCTCGGCACTGATGGCCCGGCTCGCCGAGCTGGAGGCGGACAAGAACGCCGCCGTCGGAGCGGAGAAGTACGAAGAGGCATCCCGCATCCGCGACCAGATCGCGGAGGTCCAGGAGCGTCTGAACCAGGCCACCTCGCAGCCCGCCCCGACCGCGGTCGTGGACGAGCCGGAGATCGCCGCCGTGATCAGCCGCGCCACCGGCATTCCGGTTCAGCGGCTCACCGAGACCGACCGCGAGCGCCTCGCCGCCCTCGAGGACGAGCTGCACGCGCGGGTGATCGGCCAGGATGACGCGGTCACCGCGGTCGCCAAGGCCGTGCGTCGCAACCGCACCGGCATGGGCGACTCGCGCCGGCCGGTCGGATCGTTCCTGTTCCTCGGCCCCACCGGCGTCGGCAAGACCGAGCTGGCCAAGGCCCTGGCCGCGAGCCTGTACGACGACCCCTCCACGGGCACGGGCACAGGTGGCAACGTGATCCGGTTCGACATGAGCGAGTTCGGCGAGCGGCACACCGTATCGCGGCTGGTCGGCGCCCCTCCGGGATACGTCGGCTACGACGAGGCCGGTCAGCTGACCGAACGTGTGCGGCGCAACCCGTATTCGATCGTGCTGTTCGACGAGATCGAGAAGGCGCACCCCGACGTGTTCAACCTGCTGCTGCAGGTGCTCGATGACGGCCGCCTGACCGACGGTCAGGGTCGCACCGTCGACTTCCGCAACACCGTCATCGTGATGACCTCGAACATCGGAAGCGAGTTCCTCGCCTCCCGATCGGGTGCCATCGGGTTCGTCGCAGATGGTGGCGGGGAGACCGGGTTCGGCAGCGAGAAGGATCTGCGCGACCGCGTCATGGGCAAGCTTCGCGAGGCGATGCGCCCTGAGTTCCTCAACCGCATCGACGAGATCGTGCTCTTCCGCAAGCTGGCCCGAGCGCAGCTGCGCGAGATCGTGCGGCTGATGCTCGGGGCGACCGAGCAGCGGCTGGCCGGACGCGAGGTCACACTCCAGGTCACGGACGCCGCGATCGACTGGCTGGTGGACAACGGCTACGAGCCCGAGTACGGCGCTCGCCCGCTCCGCCGCCTCATCCAGCGCGAGGTGGATGACCGGATCGCCGAGCTGTTCGTCAACGGCGAGCTCGTCGACGGCGGGGCCGTCACCGTCGACGCACGGGACGGCGCAGTCATGGTCTCCAGCGCACAGGTGCTCCCGGTCGCTGCCTGATCATCCCTGCATGACAAGAACGTGCGCCGCAATCGCGGCGCACGTTCTTCGTGTCCGAGGCGCCGGTGCCTCCGCGGGCCGGACACGGCTCAGCGCTCCACCGGTTTCTTGGCCAGAAGCGACCGCGCGAGAACCGTCGACCCCGCCACGGCCGCCGGCATCGTGGCGACCGCTCCGAGCGGCACCAGGAAGCACAGCTGGGTGGCGACGCCGAACCCCAGCACGCGGGCACGGTTGGCTCTCATGAGCACGCGCCGCTGTGCGCGCTGCACACCCCGAGCGGACAACGCGCGCGACGAAAGCTCCTCGGCCAGCAGCCAGCCGGTCAGCAGCACGGCCAGCACCGCCCCGAGGACTCCGCCGACGACGGGGATCAGCCCCACCAACGCCGCGCAGACGGCAACCAGCACACCGCGCAGGAACAATCCGACACCATCGCGCACCGACCGCCAGAAGCCCGCATCGGCGTCGATCTCGGCATCCCCGAGGTCACGCTCGACCGACCGCCAGATCCGGTCGTAGAACGGCTCGCCCACGATCAGAGTCAGCGCGGTGAACGAGACCGCCACGAGCACGAGCGCGGCGCCCACCATGGCTGTGCCGATCGTGACGCGCACGACCGTCGCCCACAGCCCCGGCCAGCCATCCGCCCACGGGGTGATCGCGACGGTGAGCCCTGGCAGCGCGACACCGAGGGCGATCAGTCCGGCCAGCAGTACCGCCGCGACGATCCCGGCGGGGATCAGTCCGAGCGCCATGAGGCCGGGCCTGCGACGCCAATAGGCGAACCCGCGGCCGAGCAGCCCCATCCCTCCGATGAACTCGCGCATCGCTGACAGCCTACGGGCGCGCGGAGGCGGGTCCCGGACCCGCGTAGGCTCGTACGTTCCGCCACCCGCAGAGGAGACCTGTGTTCCGCGCACCCCGAACTCTGTTCCGCACGCTCGCGGTCGCCGAGGCCATCTCATGGACCCTGTTGATCACGGGGCTGATCATCAGGGCGACCCTGGACGTTCCCCTCGCCGTGACGATCGGCGGCGGCATCCACGGATTCGTCTTCCTCTCCTATGGGGCCACTGCCATCCTGGTCGCCAAGAATCAGCGGTGGGGCGTCGGGCCGACGGCGATCGCCGTGGTGAGCGCGATCATTCCGTACGCGACCATCCCCACCGAACTCTGGCTCGACCGCACGGGACGGCTTTCCGGGGCGTGGCGGGTCGCGGAATCCGATGATCCGCGCGATGCCGCATGGCACGACCGCCTCATGCGGGTGCTGCTGCGCCGTCCGTGGATCCTGGCACTGCTGATCGCCGGGGCCGTGATCGCGGTCTTTGTGGTGCTGCTGGTCCTGGGTCCGCCGGGAGGGCGCGAATAGCAGCCCCGGCCGGGTCAGTCGCGGGCAGGCAGCTGCTGCAGCGTCCAGGTGTTCCCGTCCGGATCGTCGAAGGTCACGAAACGACCCCACGCCTGGTCGTCCACGCCGCTGGCCTCCACGCCGAGCGAGCGGAGGTGCGCGAGCGCCTCATCGGCATCCGGCACGACGACCTGGATCGTGTTCTGCTGCCCGGGTGGCAGGTCGATGCCGAGGCCTTCGCCGAACGCGATCGAGCACGCCGATCCCGGGGGCGTCATCTGCACGAAGCGGAGCCCGTCGAACGGCACCTGGTCATGATCGGCTGAGAAGCCGATCATGCCGTAGAAATCCTTCGCACGATCGACGTCCGTCACCGGCACGAAGACGAGTTCGATCTTCCAGTCCATGTCGCTGCCCTTCCTCCGGCGCGGGTGCGCCGGCGCCCACTGTAGGGACCACCGCGGACACGTCCGGTCCGGATCCGCGGTCAGAGGGACCGGAAGCGCCGGAGGGTCTCCGCCGCGACGGCATGGTCGATGACATCCGGTTCGCCCGACATCGTGATGGTGCCGACGAGTTCGCCCGCGACGAAGATCGGCACCGCCCCGCCGTGCGCGCGGAAGAGGTCGTGGTCGAGGTCGGTTCGTTCCGCGAACGGCGTGCCGGCCGCTTCGTGCCGCCGTCGCACCAGCAGCGAAGGCTCGCCGAACCGTTCCGCCACGGCTGCCTTTCCGGCGAGCCAGACATCGTTGACCGGGCCGGTGGCGCCCAGTTTGGCGAGGAAGACCTCGTCTCCGCGCAGCACGATGCGCACGGCGAGATTGCCGCCGTGATTGCGGATCATCTCGACGGCGAGCAGGCCGAGCGTGACGGCGTCGTCGTTGTCGAAGGCGGGGCGGTCGAACGGGGGGACCGCCTCGAGATCCTCGATGGTGAACACCGGAAGATCGGGCATGTCAGCGGCTCACCTCCAGGGCGCTGATGCCGGGCATGCCGAACCAGACACGACCACCGTCGCCTTCGACGAACGTCGCCAGCACACTGTCGCAGTGGCTGCAGCGGGCGACCGTGCCCATCGCTGTCGCGTACACGACTGCGACTGCGATCATCCCGTGCGTGCCGCACGTGGTGCAGCGGGCCTCCGCCGTGGTGGCATCCCACCCGAGCATGTCCACCAGGCGTCCGGCCAGGACGTTTCCATCCAACTTCGTCATCACGAGCCTCCGAATCTCTCGGTACGGACGCTGCCGGGCCGGTGCCCGGAATCGACCAGCCACCCCGCCACCGTCTCCACGAACGGCGTCGGGCCGCACACGAACACCAGCGGGTCGGATGCCGCGGGCAGCGTCGCCGCGTCCAGCACCTCGCGGGTGATCCGGCCGGGACCGGTCGGCCACCCCTCCGGAACCTGTCTGGTGTAGACGAAATCCAGCCACAGCGCGGGAGCGGCGGCAGTGAGCTGTTCCAGCTCGGCGCGGAAGAACACGTCCTGCGGCGTGCGTGCCGAGTACAGCAGGCGGAACTCGGTCGCATCGTGCGCTTCGGCGTGCGCGCGGGCCATTGCGAACAGCGGGACCACGCCGGAGCCGCCGGCGATCAGCTGCACCGGCCGGGACGGTTCGCCTGCCGGTGGGGGCGTCCACACGAAGTACGCACCGAGAGGCCCGTGCATCTCCACCTGGTCCCCTTCACGCAGGTCGTGCACCAGGAACGGCGAGACTTCTCCGTCGGGCAGCTCATCGACGGCGAGGAGGACGCGTGTGCCCTCGCCCGAGGAGGCGATCGAGTAGGACCGGGTGGCCTGGTACCCGTCGGGTGCGGTCAGGCGGACATCCAGGTGCGATCCGGCGTCGTTGCCCGGCCAGGTCGGCACCTCGAACGCGATGCGCCGCGCCGTCGGGGTCTCCGGCCGGGAGTCGGTCACGGTCGCCGTGTGCCAGCCCGCCCGCCGGTGCGCCTTCGCGGGGGGCGCATCCGCCGGAGCCGGCCCGCTCACCAGTACCGCTCCTCCAGCCATGGGTCACCGTGCAGGTGGTAGCCGTTCTGCTCCCAGAACCCCGGGTCGTCGTCGGGCATGGTGACCAGCCCGCGCACCCACTTCGCGCTCTTCCAGAAGTACAGGTGCGGCACCAGCAGCCGTGCCGGCCCGCCGTGCTCCGGATCCAGGGGCTCCCCGTCGGCCTCGAACGCGACCCAGCTCTTGCCGTCGAGCAGATCCTCCAGCGGGAGGTTGGTCGTGTAGCCGCCGTAGGAGTGGGCCATGACGTACTCGTGTTCGGTCTGGACGCTCTTCCAGATCTTGTCCAGCGGAACGCCCCGCCAGGGCATCTCGAGTTTGCTCCAGTGCGTGACGCAGTGGATGTCGGTGGTGATGTCCTCCACGCCCAGTGCGCGCAGCTCGTCCCAGCTCCACCGGTGCACGCCGTTCTCGGTGCGGATGGAGAACTCCCAGTCGGCGGTGTCCACGTGAGGGGTCGGCCCGGCCGAGAGCACCGGCCAATCCGCGACGAGCGTCTGGCCCGGGGGAAGCCGCGGATCGCGGTCGCCGCGTCGGCCGGAGAAGCCACGAGTGATGAAAGACATGGGAGAGCCCCTTCCCGTTTGGGGATCACACTAGTGACGCGACCCTGCCGCTGTCACGGGACTCCTGCATCGCCCCGTCACCGAGCGGTGCGCATAGGCTGAAGTCATGTCGACCCTCCAGCTCGGGATGCCGCGGATCCACCGCGATCCTTCGAGCGCGCCGGATACGACCGGGCGCCCGGACACGCCCGATCTGGTCGATCGCTTCGGCCGCGTCGCCCACGACCTGCGCATCTCGGTCACCGAGAAGTGCTCGCTGCGCTGCACCTACTGCATGCCCGCGGAAGGCCTGCCCAGCATCCCCAAACGCGACCTGCTCACGGCCGAGGAGATCGCGCGCCTGGTGGGCATCGCCGGACGGGATCTCGGCATCCGCGAAGTGCGATTCACCGGCGGGGAGCCGCTGACCCGCGCCGACCTGGTCGAGATCGTGGCACGCTCGGCCGCGGCGGCGCCGGGGCTGGATCTGTCGATGACCACCAACGGCATCGGCCTGGACAAGGTCGCCGAACGCCTGGTGGGAGCCGGGCTGGGGCGCGTCAACATCTCGGTCGACACGATCGACCGTGAGCACTTCGCGCGGCTGACGCGCCGCGATCGGCTCCCGGCGGTGCTGGCCGGCATCGACGGTGCCGTCCGTGCCGGACTGGGGCCGATCAAACTCAACGCGGTGCTGATGCGCGAGACGCTCGATGATGCTCCCGCGCTGCTGGCCTGGGCGGTCGAGCGCGGGCTGCGTCTGCGGTTCATCGAGCAGATGCCGCTGGACGCGGACGCGGCCTGGCGCCGGGCGAACATGGTCCCCGCCGCCGAGCTGCTGGACGTGCTGTCCGGGCGGTTCGGTCTGACCGAGGCGGGGCGCGACGATCCGTCCGCGCCCGCCGAGGAATGGCTCGTGGACGGCGGCCCCGCCACCGTCGGCATCATCGCCTCCGTCACGCGGTCGTTCTGCTCCGCCTGCGACCGGACCCGGGTCACCGCCGAAGGAACGGTGCGATCGTGCCTGTTCGGCGACGACGAGACCGACCTGCGCACGCTGCTGCGCGGCGGAGCGAGCGATCAGGACATCGCCGACCGGTGGCGTGCGGCGATGTGGGGCAAGCAGGCCGGGCACGGCATCTCCGATCCGGGCTTCGTGCCGCCGGAGCGTTCGATGGGAGCGATCGGTGGCTGAGGTCCGGGTGCGGTACTTCGCGGCGGCAGCGGATGCCGCGGGACGCGTCGACGAGACGCTCTCGGTGCCCGGTGCCACCGTCGGCGACCTGCGGGAGCTGCTGGTCACCCGCTACGGCGAGGCGATGGCGCGGGTGCTGCGCTCCGGCTCGATCCTGGTGGACGGCGTGGTCAGTCGCGACCCGCAGCGCACCCTCGGAACCGGCGCGGACGTCCTGCCCCGCTTCTCCGGCGGCTGACCCGCGGTCGACGGGGCGGCCTACAGGCCGACCCACTCCGTCGTGCCGGTGGCGAGGTGCTGCCGCTTCCAGATCGGCGTGCGCTCCTTGACGAGGTCCACCAGCTGCGCGCACACCGCGAACGCGTCCGCGCGGTGCGGCGCCGAGACCGCTGCGACCAGCGCCACGTCGCCTATCGTGAGGGCGCCGACGCGGTGCACGGCCGCGACGCGCAGACCCGAGGCCTGCGCGATCTCGGCGCAGACGGCGGCGAGGAAGCCCTGTGCGTCCGGATGCGCCTCGTAGTCGAGGGCATGCACCGACTCCCCGTGGTCGTGATCGCGCACGACGCCTTCGAAGACGACCAGTGCGCCGTCGGCGGCGGTCATCACGAACGCCTCGGCCGCCGCACGGTCGATGGGCTGATCGGTGATCAGGGCGAGGTAGCGCTGCGGGTCACTCATGTCCGCCGCCCTCGGCCTGATCCAGCACGTGCGCGAGGAGCGGCTCCAGGACCCCCAGGCCGTCACGGACTCCGCCGGGCGAGCCGGGCAGGTTGACGATCAGTGTGCGGCCCGCCATGCCCGCGACCGCGCGGCTCAGCGCGGCCGTCGGCACGGCCGCGCGTCCGGCCGCGCGGATGGCCTCGGCGATGCCGGGCAGTTCGAGGTCCAGGAGCGCCCGCGTGACCTCCGGGGTGCGATCCTGCGGATGCAGCCCGGTGCCTCCGGTGGTGAGCACGACATCCGGCGCGTCCGCTACGATCCCGGCCAGCGCGGGCCCCACCGCGGCATCCGCTGTCACCGACGCGTCACTGACGGTGAACCCGCGCTCACGCAGCCACTCGACCAGGAGCGGGCCGGTGGTGTCGGCGCGGGTGCCCGCCGCGGCGGCGGTGGAGGACACCAGGACCTCCGCGCGTCGTCCCAGGCCGATCGGCGCCGGTGGGTTCTCCGACTCGGGATGCCGCGCCCCGCCGTCCCGGGACCACTCGCCGTGCTTGCCGCCGGACTTCTCCAGCAGCCGGATCGCGCCGAGCTGCGCGCGCGGATCGACCGCCTTGATCATGTCGTGCAGCGTGAGTCCGGCGATCGCCACCGCGGTCAGGGCTTCCATCTCGACGCCCGTGCGCGCCGTGACCGAGACCGTCGCGTCGATCAGGATCGTGTCCCCGTCGAAGTCGAAATCGATGGTCACCGAATCCAGGGGGAGGATGTGCGCCAGCGGGATCAGCTCGCTCGTGCGCTTGGCGCCGGCGATGCCGGCGATGCGGGCGGTGGCCAGCACGTCGGCCTTGGGCAGGCCGTCCGCGCGCACCAGCCGGAGGACCTCCGCGGTCGTGGTCAGGCGGCCGGCCGCCCGCGCGACGCGACGCGTGACCGGCTTGGCGCCCACGTCGATCATGCGGGCGCGGCCATTGTCATCGAGGTGGCTCAGCGTGCTCATAGGTCAACGGTATCCACCGTGGCGCCGGCCGGGAGCACGGTGACCTCCGCGGGCACGTCGATCAGCACATCCGCGGCCGCCAAGGCCGCCACCAGATGCGATCCCGGACCGGCCACGGTCGCCACACGGTCGTCGTCGGTGAGGCGTCCGCGCAGGAACTGCCGGCGCCCGCAGACCGACTGCAGGGGCGCGGCGAGCACGCGCGGGGCGCGAGCGGCGGGGGGCAGCCCGGCGAGGTCGCGCAGCAGCGGTGCCACGAACAGTGCGAAGCCGAGCTGGCTGCTGACCGGGTTGCCGGGGAAGCACACGACCGGGACGGTCCGGTACCGGGCGTACGCCTGCGGACCGCCCGGCTGCATGTCGACGGTTCCGACGGTGGCGCCGAGCGGCTCCAGCAGCTGCCGCACCGGCTCGTGGGTGCCCATCGAGATGCCGCCGCTGGTCAGCACCAGCTCGGCCCCGGCGGCGATCGAGCGGTCGATCACCCTGCCCAGCTGTGCGGCGTCGTCGCCGGACAGCTGCAGATCGACCACCTCGGCGCCGGCTGCGGACGCCGCCGTGGCGATCGCGATCCCGTTCGCGTCCGGAAGCCGGCCGTTGCGCAGCGGCGTGCCCGGCGGGACCAGCTCGTTGCCGGTGCTGATGACCGCCAGTCGCACGCGGGCGCGGACGGCCACATCCATCAGGTTCGCCGCGGCCAGTGCAGCGAGGTGGCGCGATGCCAGCCGGAGGCCGGCCGGCAGCAGCACCTCTCCGGCCGCCAGATCCGACCCCGCCTCGCGCACGTGGTCCCCGGCATCCCGCCCGCGGAGGATCTCCACGACACCGTCCGTGAGCCGGGTGTCCTCCACCGGCACCACCGCGTCGGCACCCGCCGGAAGCGGCGCGCCCGTCATGATCGCGATCGCGGAGCCTTCGGGCAGCGCCGCCGGATCCACTGCGCCCGCCGCGATCTCGCCGAGCACCGGCAGCCGGACCGGGATGCGGCGCAGGTCCGCGGCGTGGACGGCGAACCCGTCCATCTGGGAGTTGCGGAAGCTGGGCAGCGCGATCGGGCTGCGCACGTCGTCGGCGGTCACCCGACCGGCGGCCAGGGCGAGCGGGACGTGCTCGAGCGGCCTGGTCAGCAGCGGCGCGAGGTGGTCCCGGATGATGGCTGCGTACTCCTCGACGGCGATCCGGTGCATGGCTTCAGTATCGCGTCTGCTCAGTAGCGGGCGAGTGTCGGATCGACGGTGCGCGACCAGGCGTCGATCCCGCCGGCCAGGTGCCGGGCGCGGGCGAACCCCGCCTCCTGCAACCGGTCCAGCGCGCGCGCCGAACGCACCCCGAGGTGGCAGTACACGACTGTCGGAGCCGCGGGATCCAGCTCGGCCAGACGCTGCTCCAGCACGCCGAGCGGAATGGCGACGGCGCCCGGCAGCGCGCCGAGGGCGACCTCATCCGGCTCTCGAACATCCAGCAGCACCGGCCGTTCGCCCGTCGACTCCGCCAGCAGTGCGGCCAGTTCCCGCGCCGAGATGGACGGATCGGATGCCGCCAGGGCGGGCCGGTCCGCGAAGCCCGCGGCATCCCTGTCCGGGTCCCGCGCGTAGTGCAGCTCCTGCGTGGTGCCGCTGAGCGCGTCGAAGAGGAGCACGCGGCCCAACAGCGGTCGGCCGAGTCCGGTGAGGAGTTTGAGGGCCTCCGTCGCCATGAGACCGCCGGTGACGGTGCAGACGCTGGGCAGGATCCCGGCGATCTCGCACGTGTCGGCCTCGGTGTCCGGACCGCCGGGGAACAGGTCGCGATAGTCGGTGCCGGCCCATGCGACGCCGACCTGGCCGCCCCAGCGCAGCGCCGAGCCCCACACCAGCGGGATGCCGGCCGCCGCGGCGGCGTCGTTGGCGGTGAAGCGGGTCTCGTTGTTGTCGGTGCCGTCGATGAGGATGTCGGCTCCGGAGAGCATCTGCGCGGCCGTGGCAGCGGTGAAGGACCCGCGCAGCGCGACGATGTGCGTCTGCGGAGACTGAGCCCGGATCGTGTCGGCCGCCGAGTCCACCTTCGCGCGGCCGACGTCGGCTGCTCCGTGCAGGATCTGACGGTGCAGGTTCGTCTCATCGACCAGGTCGTCGTCGATCACGGTGATGGTGCCGACGCCGGCGGCCGCGAGGATCGGCAGCACGGCGCTGCCGAGCCCGCCGGCGCCGATGACGACGGCGTGCGCTGCCGCCAGCTTCTGCTGGCCCTCCTCGCCGAAGCCGGGCAGGATGCGCTGACGCGCGTATCGAGGGGCGTTCGGATCCGATGAGCTCGCCACCCCGTGATTCTTTCACCGATCCCGGGGCGCAGGCCCGGGGAGCCGCCCGCGGGCTCCGGTTGCACCCGGTCCGTTCGCCGGTTCACCGGCCCGCACTGCGGCGACCTCGGGTACCGTCGGAGCCATGAGTTCGTCCTCGGCGCGCACTGAGACCGTCCTCGCTGCCGCGCGCTGGGCGCTGGCCGGGCTCCTCGCGGCGGCCGGCGCGTCCCACCTCACCTGGGGTCGACGCGGTTACCGCATCGTGGTGCCGGACTGGGCGACACGGCTCACCACGCTGGACAAGGATGCGATCGTGGTCGCCTCGGGCGCAGCAGAACTGATGCTCGCCGGAGCGCTGGTCGCGCTGCCGAGGGAGCAGAGGACGGTCGGCGGGCTGGTCGTGGCGTTCCTGGTCGCGGTCTTCCCCGGCAACATCCACCAGTGGCAGACCGGCAGGCCGGCGCCGATGCTGCGGACCGATCGGGCGCGGTTCGCTCGCCTGCTTCTGCAGCCGCTGCTGATCGCCTGGGCTTGGAGGAGCACACGTGCCGAATGACACACGACTGAGTTATCGCGTTTTCGGAACACCGGGCGCGGAGCGCCTCGTGGTGCTGGTGGGCAGGGGAATCGCGGTCACGCTCGATCCGCACCCGACCGAGACAGCCGCACGCGACATCTGCGTGCTGGCGGTCGCGCTCGCCGGCGGCGAGATCCTGGACTCGGGCACCTACGGCAGCGAGACCCCCGCCGAGAGCACGGCGAGCTCTCTCGCCGATCTGATTCACGAGTCGCTGGCCGCTATTCAGAGCGCGCGCGGTGGTGCCGTCGTGCGCACGGCGGCGGTGGTCGCGTACCGCGACGGGGTGGATGTCGCGCTGCGGGCTGCGGTCGGTCTGGGCAGCACGGTCGACAGCGCGGCCCTGGTCGCCGTGGCCGCGCCGGCAGCGCCGCTGGACCGGGACGATTTCGGCAGTCTGCTCGGAGCGGTGTCCGCGCAGACGCTCATCCTCAACGGCGTCGGCGAGCGGTCGGCCGGTGAGGCGGACGCGCTCTGGTACCAGGATCAGATGCCGGCCGCCCGGGCGGAGATGGTCCCGGTCCGGAATGCGCTCACCCTGCCGGCGGTGTGGGGCCGCGTGCTCGCACACGTCGCACCGGGCACCGAACGCTGATCCGCGCCCCGCGCCGCAGATGATCGGTGGTGCGGGCGACAGGGGCGGGTGCAGCGGGCAGACTGGGCCGATGAGATCATCCGGCATCCCGCGATCCACACCCGCTCGCACGATCGCACGGTGGGCTCTGGGCGGCGCCATGGTGTTCGCCGGCCTGTCGCATCTGTTCTGGGCGCGCCAGGAGTTCCAGGCGCAGGTGCCGGACTGGACGGGCCGCGTGATCGACAAGGACGGCGTGGTGGTGGCCTCCGGCGTCGTGGAGATCATGCTCGGCACCACCCTGGTGGCGCTGCCGCGCGAGCGCAGCCGCATCGGGATGATCCTCGCGGCGTTCTTCGTCGCAGTGTTCCCGGGCAACATCGAGCAGTACACGAAAGCCAAGGACGGATTCGGGCTCTCCGATGACCGGAGCCGGCTGATCCGTCTGTTCTTCCAGCCTGTTCTGGTCGCGGTCGCACTGTGGAGCACCCGCCCGGCCAAAGGCTGACCGGCCCCGGCTGTCGGGTGGGAGTGGAAGGATTCGGGGATGCTGCTGCACGATGTCGTCGTCACGGCCGATGCCGTGGCATCCACCTCGTCGAGGCTGACGAAGACCGACGCCCTCGCCGGGCTGCTGCGCCGCCTGGAACCGGACGAGATCGTGCCGGCGGTGGGGTTGCTCATGGCACGTCCACGACAGGGCCGTGTCGGCGTCGGCTGGCGGGGTCTGGCTGCGCCGGCGGTCGCCCACGCGACCGAGCCGACCCTGTCCGTTCGGGATGTCGATGCCGCCCTGGAGCGGCTTGCCGCCACTTCCGGCAGCGGGTCCGCCGCCGTCCGCCGCGCCGCCCTGGACGGCCTGCGCTCTCGCGCCACCGCGCAGGAGTGGGACTTCCTCACGCGGGTGATCCTCGGCGAGCTGCGCACCGGTGCCTTGGGGGGTGTCCTGCTGGATGCGATCACGCGCGCGTCGGGCCAGGACGCGGCCGTCGTCCGCCGGGCGGCGATGCTCTCCGGCGACCTCGGCGAGGCAGCGCGGATCGCCCTGGCCGGCGCGCCCGGTGAACTCGGCGACGTCGGCCTGGTCGTGGGTCGGCCGGTGCTTCCCATGCTCGCCTCGACCGCGGGCTCCGTGACGGAGGCGATCGCGCAGATCGCGGCCGCGGCATCCGTGGAATTCAAGCTCGACGGTGCGCGCATCCAGGTGCACCGGTCCGGGGATCAGGTCGGCGTGTACACGCGCAGCCTGGCCGACATCACCGCTCGCGTGCCGGAGATCGTCGACGTGGCCCGCGCGCTGCCCGTGCACGACGTCATTCTGGACGGCGAGACGCTTTCGCTCGACGCCGACGGAGGGCCGCGTCCGTTCCAGGACACCATGGCGCGGTTCGGCTCGGAGGCGGTCAGCGCGACGCTGCTGCGACCCTGGTTCTTCGACGTCCTGCACCTGGACGGGCGCGACCTCATCGATGAGCCGCTGCATGTGCGCCTCGCCGAGCTGGAGCGCATCGCGGGGGAGTGGCGGGTCCCCGGCGTGGTCACCGCCGATCCCCAGGCGGCCGAGCAGGTCTCGCGCGACGCGCTCGCCGCCGGGCACGAGGGCGTGGTCGTCAAAGCCCTGGACTCGCGCTACGCCGCCGGACGGCGGGGCAAGAGCTGGATCAAGGTCAAGCCGGTGCTGACCTACGATCTGGTCGTGCTCGCCGTCGAGTGGGGGTCCGGGCGGCGGACCGGGATGCTCTCCAACCTGCATCTGGGTGCGCTGGACCCGACCGGCGAGTACGGCCCGGCGGGCGGCTTCGTGATGGTCGGCAAGACGTTCAAGGGGCTCACCGACGCCGTGCTGCGCTGGCAGACCGAGCACTTCCCCTCGATCGAGACCTCCCGCACCGCGAACACCGTGCACGTGCACCCGGTGACGGTCGTGGAGGTCGCGATCGACGGCGTGCAGCGCTCGCCGCGCTATCCCGGCGGCGTCGCCCTCCGGTTCGCGCGGGTCAAGGGGTACCGCCCCGACAAACGCCCCGACGAGGCGGATACCATCCAGTCGCTCCGCGAGCTGCTGCGGTGATTGACGTCGCTGCGGCGGGGCAGCAGCGCATCGTCGTGCTGACCGGCGCGGGCATCTCCGCGGAGAGCGGCGTGCCCACGTTCCGCGATGCGGGCGGGCTGTGGGAGGGCCACAGCGTCGAGGACGTCGCGACACCGGAGGGCTTCGAGCGGGATCCTGCCGCGGTGCTGAAGTTCTACGACGCACGACGCCGGGCCGCCCAGGCCGCCCGGCCCAATCCGGCACACCGGGCGCTGGCCCGGCTGGAAGCCGCGCGGGGCGAGCGCGTCCTGATCGTCACCCAGAACGTGGACGATCTGCATGAGCGCGCCGGTACACGCAACCTCATCCACATGCACGGCGAGCTGCGTCGGGCGCTGTGCACGCTCTGCGGCACGCGGCACGCCTGGTCCGGCGATCTCGCCGGCCGGCCGCCGTGCCCGACCTGCGGCGAGCGGATGCTGCGTCCCGACGTGGTCTGGTTCGGCGAGATGCCGTACGACCTGGATCGGATCGAGAACGCGGTCGTGGCCTGCGACGTGTTCGTCTCGATCGGGACATCCGGTGCGGTGTACCCGGCCGCGGGCTACGTCGCCCTCGCCGCCGCGTTCGGCGCGCGGACGATCGAGCTCAATCTCGAGCCGAGCGAGTCCGCGGTGCGCTTCGACGAGGTCCGCACCGGCCGCGCGAGCGAACTGGTTCCCGCGTGGGTCGACGAGGTCCTCGCCGGCGGGTGAAGAGAGGGTACTGCCCGGTCAGCCGCGCGTGGATACCGTGACGGTGAACTTCTTGTTCCGCGCGACCTGCCGGGTCCGGCCCACCAGCCGCTCCAGCGCCCCACGGTACTGCAGGGGCGAGTTCCACACCGTCCACAGCTCGCCTCCGGGCTGCAGGACACGGCCGGCCTCGGCGAACAGCGGCTCCGCGACCCCGTCCGGCACCGCGGTGCCGGTGTGGAACGGCGGGTTCAGCGCGATGAAGCTCGCGCTGGCATCGGGCCGCGACGCGAGACCGAGGTCGCGCACCACCGTGACCCGGTCGGCGATCCCGTTCGCGGCGGCCGTGGCCGATGCGGAGGCCACCGCGACCGCGGACTGGTCGGTGGCCAGCACGGTCGCCTCCGGATTGCGGAGGGCGAGCCAGGCGGCGATGACGCCGGTGCCGCAGCCGAAATCGATGATGTCGCCGCGGGCGACCGGGCTCGGGGTGCCGAGGTGCTCCAGGAGGAACCGGGTGCCGATGTCGATCGAGGTGCCCGCGAACGCGCCGCCGAACGCGCACACGGTGAGCGGCTCGTCCAGACCCGGCACCTCGTGCGCGCGCGTATGCGGCTGCGGATCGGACGCCGGCAGCGGGCCGCGAGCGATGAGCACCCGGGACTTCTGGCGGGCGTGCGTCACATCCACCGATCCGAACGACCGTCGCAGCACCTCGTTCATCGCCACGGTCATGTGCTTGATGCGCCCGCCGGCGAACACGACGACGTCGGGATCCGCGTGCGCGGCGATGAGCGCGGCGATGTCATCGAGTGCGTCCAGGGCGCGGGGGAGGCGCACCAGCACGACGCGAGCGCCGGTGAGCAGCTCGGAGCCGAACGGGAGCGAGCGGAATGCTCCGGCCAGACCCGCGCGGTCGGCGTTGGCGCTCAGTGCGCGCTCTGCGGAGAGAAGGTCCTGGTGGACCCGGATGCCGGCGGCTCCGGCGTCCGCAGCGCCCAGAGTCAGAGCGCCATAGGAGTCGCCCACGATCACGAGGCTGCCCTCCGGTGCGTCCGCGCGAGCGGCGGCCGATTCGTCGAGGAGGAGGCGGTCGGCGGCGTCGATCGCGAACAGCTCGGCGGATTCGACGTCGGGCCAGCGGCGCAGGGCGTCGGGGGAGTAAGAAGGCATCCGGACAGTCTCGCCTACTCGACTGGGAAGTCCGCCCCAACGGGTGCGGCCGGGACCCTCCCGGCCCCCGGCCGCACCCGTTCGGCACGGCGGTCAGACGCCTGCTCCTCCGGACCTGAGCCGCGAGAGCGCATCCACGGTGGCGGCCAGGATCAGCACGCCGCCGGTGACCAGCAGGTTGATGCCGGCCGGGAGGTTCAGCAGCGCCAGACCGTTCGAGATCACCGCGATCACGAGCGCTCCGATCGCCGCGTGCATGAGGCGGCCGCGTCCGCCGAACAGGCTGACACCACCGACCACGGCTGCGGCGACGCCGCTGAGCACGATGTCGCGCCCCACGGTGGCATCCACCGACCCGACCCGGGCGACGCTGAACAACGCGGCCGCGACCGCGAGCGACGAGCAGATCACGAACGCCCACCACTTCACCCAGCGCACCTTCACACCCGAACGGCGCGCGGCTTCGGCGTTGCCGCCGATCGCGTAGATGTACCGCCCGAACTTCGTCCGGTCCAGCACGAAGGTCCCGATCCATAGGATCAGCAGGACCACCGGGACGATGACGGGAACGCCCTGCACGGGGTTGACCGACTGACCGCGATCCTGGTTGAGGACGAACACGAACGCTCCACCGAGCACCGCGATCACGGCGAGCTTGATGTACACGAGCGAGACCGCACGGTTGGGTACGCCTGCTCTGGTGCGCCGGGCGCGGTCCCAGAACGCGGTGCCGCCCGAGATGACCAGCATGATGAGCAGCATCGCCCATCCGCCCCAGACCGGGAGCCTGCCGTTCTGCAGTGCGATCAACTCCGGCACCTCGAGACGGAAAAGGCCGCCGGGACCGATGATCACCAGGGCCAGACCCTGGAATCCGAGGAACAGACCCAGCGTGACGACGAAGGACGGAATCCCGACCCGGGCGACGAAGAAGCCGATGAGCGCGCCGGTGACGAAGCCGAACCCGAACCCGATCAGCAGGGCGAGCGGCCATGGCACGCCGAACTGCGCGTTCAGGACGACGAACAGCGCCATGCCCACGCCGCCGGTCACGCCGGCGGACAGGTCGATCTCGCCGAGCAGGAGGACGAAGACCAGCGCCATGCCGAGCACCACCAGCGGCGCGGCCTGGTTCAGCAGGTTCGCGAAGTTGCGCTCGGTGAGGAAGAAGGGGCTCAGCGCCGCGAACAGGGCGCTCAGCACGAGCAGTCCGCCCACGGCGGGCAGCACCCCCATGTCGCCGCCGCGGACCCGCTGCCACCAGGCGCGCACCTGGTCGCCGAGGCCGCCCTCCACACCGCTGCCGATCATGTCGCTGGCGAGCGGATCGGGTGCGGCCTCGGTTCGAGTCGTGCTGGTCATTCTGCGACCTCCGTCACGATCGTCGAGGTTCCGGTGTGCTGGATGCCGCCGAGGGTCTTGGTTCCGGTGATGTAGCCGACCACGTCGTCGCGGGTGGTGTCCGCGACGTTGACCTGGGCGACCATCTGACCGAGGTAGAGCACCGCGACGTCGTCCGCGACCTGGAAGACGTCTGCCAGGTTGTGACTGATCAGGACCACCGCGACGCCCTGCTCGGAGAGCCGCTGGACCAGGTTGAGGACCTGCTCGGTCTGCGCGACGCCGAGCGCAGCGGTCGGCTCGTCCAGGATGACGACGCGTGCCTTCTTGAGGACGGCGCGCGCGATCGCGACCGTCTGACGCTGCCCGCCGGAGAGCGAGGAGACCTTCTGCCGAACGGACTTGACCGTGCGGACGGACAGCCCGCGCAGGGTGTCGGACGCGTCCTTCTCCATGCGTCCCTCGTCGAACGTGCCGAAGGTGAGCTCCTCGCGGCCGAGGAACATGTTCTGCACGATGTCGAGGTTGTCGCACAGTGCGAGGTCCTGGTAGACGACCTCGATGCCCAGATTCGCGGCATCCCTGGGGGCGTGCAGGTCGCGGTGCTGCCCGTCGATGAGGACCTCGCCCTCGTCGTACGGCTGGACGCCGGCGAGCCCCTTGATGAGGGTCGACTTGCCGGCGCCGTTGTCACCGACCAGCGCGGTCACCTTGCCGGGATAGACCTTCAGGTCCACCCCCTTGAGGACGTTGACAGGGCCGAAGGACTTCTTCACACCGACCAACTGGATGATCGGCTCTGCTGCTGTGATGGTCTCTGACATACTCGCTTCCTTGCGCTGACGAACAGGAGCGCGGAGGCGCCGCGCCTTCGATGACGCGACGCCCCCGCGGCTGTGGCGGTGGGGTTACTCCGTGACTCCGAACTCCTCGCAGGCTGCCGCGACATCGGGCGTGCAGACGTCATCGAAGGAGGCGTCGCCGGCGGCGATGACATCCTTGACCTCGTTCGGCCCGACCAGGATCGGCGTGACCTGGATGTACGGCGTGCCGTCGTCCAGCTCCGCGTCGGTGGACACCTCCTCGCCGCTGAGCAGCGCGACCGCGACCTCGACAGCGGCATCCGCCTCGTCCTTGACCGGCTTGTAGACCGTGGCCGTCTGCCAGCCGAGCAGGATGTTCTGCAGACCGGCGACGTTCGCGTCCTGGCCCGACACGGCAACGCCCTGGAGGTTGTTGTCCTGCAGGACCTTGATGACGCCCGCCGCGTTGGTGTCGTTCGCCGCCCACACGCCGCTGACCTGTCCGCCGAGCGAGGTCAGCGCCTGCTCGAAGCTGGTCTGCGACTTCGCCTGGTCCCAGGCCCCCGGGGGCTCGGCCGCAGGCACGACGCCCGCTTCGGCGAGCACCTCGTCGGCGCCGTCATGGAACATCTTGGCGTTGCCGTCGGTCGGGTCTCCGCCGATGTACACCACGGTCGCGTCAGCGGGCGCGACACCGGCGGCCTCGAGGCCGTCGAGCACCGTCTGGCCCTGCAGGCGGCCGACTTCGACGTTGTCGAAGGACACGTAGTAGTCGGCACCCGAGAACGGCCGGTCGTAGGCGATCACGGGAATGCCCTCGGCCTTGGCCTTCTCGGCCACCGCCTCCGCCGCGCCCTGGTAGTCCACCAGCAGCATGACGCCGCAGCCCTGAGTCAGCTGCTGGTCGGCGATCGTGGAGAACTTGTTCACGTCTCCCTGGGCGTTCTGGATGTCCACCTCGAAGCCGGCACCCTCCAGACCCTCCTGAAGGTACTTGCGGTCGAAGTTCTCCCACCGCGGCGATGAGGCCGCGTCGGGAAGGATGACGCAGGCACGGCCGGCGGCGTCACCTCCGCCGTCGCCGCCGGTCTCGCTGGGCGTCGCGCCGCCACCCGAGCCGGCACAGCCGGCCAGGAGCAGCGCGGCCGCGCCGGCGAGGGCGGCTGCCGAGAGGATTGAAGACTTCTTCATCTTTCGCCTTTCGTCTTTGAAGATGCGAACGCCGGGCAACACCCCCGCGTGGTTCGCGCTTGAGGAAGATCCTGACGACAACGCGCCTTGGCGTCAAGACATGAACGTAACGCTTTGGCAACAGCCGCGAGGGAGGCCCGCGGACCGTGATCATGGCATCCGGACCTGCGGTCGGAATGAACGAATTGCGTGATGTGAGCTACGCGAACCGAGCAGGATGCTCAACTACAGGGGTCGAGACCGAGAATCCGGGGCTCCACGAGTTTTTCACTTGAACGCATGAACCGGTCCGGCTGGCGCTCCGGGGTCATGCCCGCCCGACTGCGGTCCGCTTGCGCCGGGACAGCGAATCGACCGTGACCGCCAGCACCAGCACCACGCCGGTGACCATGAACTTCACCGATGAGTCCAGATTCAGCAGTGTCAGCCCCGACGCGATGGACTGGATCACCACGATGCCCAGCAGCGCCGCGAACGCGGTGCCGCGTCCGCCGAAGAGGCTGGCGCCCCCGATCACGGCTGCCGCGATGGCGTTGAGGTTGACGTCGCCGGCGCCGGAGCTCTGGTTGGCGGCCGCGAGTCGAGCCGCTGCCAGGATGCCGCCGACCGCGGCCAGAGTGGAGCAGAACACGAACACCGAGATGTAGATGCGGTCCACCCGGATCCCGGCCCGCCGCGACGCCTCGACCGAACCGCCCACCGCGTAGACCGCGCGTCCCCACCGCGTCCGGGTGAGCGCGAAGTTCGCGATCACCACCAGCGCGAGGAAGAACACGAACATCACGCCGACGCCTCGGGACAGGTTCAGATACCACGAGGCGACGAGTAGGAAGGCCAGCAGCGCACCGCTGCGCAGGGCGATCTCGAGGTAGCTCTGACTGACCAGATTCGCTGCCGCGCGCTGGCGCGCGCGGTGCGTGAGGATCCACGCGTATCCTCCCGCGGCCACTATCGCCAAGGCGTAGGAGGCCCACGCGGGCAGGAACATTTGCTGAGCGAATTGGACCAGCCACGAATCGAACGGCAGATTGATGGACCCGTTCGGCCCCAGCACCCACAGCTGCAGACCGAGGAAGCCGAGCAGACCGGCCAGCGTGATCACGAAGCTGGGCAGGCCGAACCGCGTGTAGAGGAACCCGTAGAGCAGCCCGACCAGCGCACCGGCCGCGACGGCGGCGACCAGCGCGAGGAGCAGGTTCCACTCCAGCTGCACGAAGCCCACCGCCAGGATCGCCGCGGCCAGCCCGGAGACGGAGCCCACGGACAGGTCGATCTCGCCCACGAGCAGCACCAGCACGATCCCCAGCGCGATCGTGCCGATCGCCGCGCACTGCATGGTGAGGTTCACGAGGTTCGTGCTGGAGAGGAAGACGGGGTTCAGCGCCTGGAACACCGTCCAGATCAGGACCAGCCCGACGATGACCGGAAGCGATCCCAGATCGCCGCCGCGCACCCGGGTCAGCAGCAGCGCGACCGCGCCGCGCACACTGCGCGGGTTGAGCACGCTGGCGTCGGCGGGATCGGTCATCGGCGCTGCCGCTGCCGGATCCTCACGGACCGACTTCATGCGCCGCCGGGAGCGTTCCGCGTCCCGCGGCGGCTCTTGTCGGTCATTCGGATGATCTCGCCCTCCGGCGCCGGGTCGCCGTCGGGCCGGTCGGCCGCGCGGCGGCTGACCGCGTTGTCGGTCGCCCCGGTGATCGCGGCGATGAGCGTTTCGCTGGTCACGTCGGCGATGTTGTAGACGCCGTTGTTGCGCCCCAGGCGCAGGACGACCACCCGATCCGCGACGGCCATGACGTCGGCCATGCTGTGACTGATCAGGACCACGCCGTGCCCCCGCTCCCGGAGACGCTCGATGAGGTTCAGCACCTCGGCGGTCTGGGCGACCCCGAGCGCGGCGGTGGGCTCATCGAGGATGACCACTCGGGGATCGCCGATCAGCGACCGGGCGATCGCGACGGTCTGACGCTGTCCGCCCGAGAGCGAGGCGACCGGAATACGCACCGAAGGGATCTTGGCCGACAGCTCCCGCAGCAGCGTCCAGGTCTGCTGCTCCATGTCCACCTCGGCCAGAGTGCGTCCGGTGCGCAGTTCGCGGCCGAGCCACAGGTTGGCGACCACGTCGAGGTTGTCGCACAGCGCCAGATCCTGGAACACCGTGGCGATGCCGAGTTCCTGCGCGTCGGCGGGGCTGGTGATCTCCACCACGTCGCCGTCGTACTCGATGATCCCCGAATCCGGCGCGTGGACCCCGGAGAGCACCTTCACCAGAGTGGACTTTCCGGCCCCGTTGTCGCCGATCAGAGCGACGACTTCGCCCTCGTTCACCCAGAAGTCCACGTCGGTCAGCGCTCTGACAGCGCCGAACCGCTTCGCGATGCCGCGCATGGTCAGCACGCGCTCGCGCGCACGTCCGGTGCGGGCCGCAGGCAGCGACATCGTCACGTCCTCATCCTCGGGGGGTCGTTTCGAAGAACCCTACCCGCGGTCCGCGGCGCTCGTGTCCGCACCGGCTCACTCCGCCGGGAGCCCGGCCGCCGTGCACGCCGCGCGGTAGGCGGGGGTGCAGATGTCCGCGATCGTCCAGAACCCGTCCGCGACGACAGTGCTGAGGATGTCGTCGACCGTCACGGCGACCGGATCCAGCAGGGTCGTCGGGGTTCCGTCGATCTCGAGCGGGGCGGTGACCTCCTCGCCGTGGAGCAGCGCGACGGCGACTTCGGCGGCCAGCTCGGCCTGCGGCTTGATCGCCTTGTACACGGTCATGTGCTGGTCGCCGGTGAGGATGCGTTGGATCGCGGACAGTTCGGCGTCCTGGCCGGTGACCACCGGCCACGGGGTGACGTTCGCCGCCTTCAGCGCCGAGACCGCGCCGCTGGCGGTCCCGTCGTTCGCGGCATAGACCCCCACGATGTCCGGCCCGTACTGCGAGATCTGGCCGGTGACCCACTCCTGGGCCTTGTCCGGGCTCCAATCCGGTGTGGCGTACTCCGCGAGGATGCGCAGCCCGGCCGCGTCGATGACGCCGTGCGCGCCCTCGGCGAAGCTGGTGGCGTTGCTGTCGGTGGGGGATCCGTTGACCATCAGGATGCCGCCCGCCAGCTGACCCCGCTCCGTGAGCGCGTCGACGAAGGCGCTGGCCTGCAGCTGGCCGACCTTCTCGTTGTCGAACGACACGTAGTAGGCGATGTCGCCGCCTGCGACCAATCGGTCGTAGGAGACCACCGGAACGTCCTGCGCGTTCGCCGCAGCCACGATCGTGACGGCGGCGCCGACGTCGACCGGGTCGAGGACGAGTACGCCCGCTCCCGCGGCGAGGGCGGACTCGGCTTGTTGCTGCTGCTTGGCGGCATCCTGATCGGCGTTGGTGTACAGCACCTTGTAGTCACCGAGCTGCGCGATCCGCTGCTCGAAGAAGGGGCGGTCGAAGGTCTCGTAGCGCGCGGTCTTGGCATCGGGAAGCAGGAGCGCGACTGTTCCCTGCGCCCCGTTCTCGCCGTCGGTGCCTGCTGCCGCGCACCCCGTGATGGCCGCGCCGGTCAGGGCGATCGCGATCAGCGCGGCGCCGGCCCGTCCCACGACGCGTCCGGCCGACGCAGGGAGGGGCATGGCGCGCCTAGGCCGTGAAGGGCAGAGCGTCGGCTTCGACGATGACGTGATCCAGGGCGATCGTGATCGCTCCGCGCGTCTCGGCCCACTCGCCGAACGACGCGCCGACGATCTCCGGCAGCCCGTTGGCCGAGGCGAGCGCGGTGCGCTCGAGCGAATGCCGCATCGGCGCCATGAGGATCTCCCCGGCCTGCCCGAGCTCGCCGCCGACGACGATCAGCTCGGGGTCGAACAGGTTGCACAGACTCGCCGCGGCGATGCCGATGTGGCGTCCGGCGTCGGCGATGACCCGCCGTGAGCTGCCGTCGCCGGCATAGGACGCCTGAATCAGATCGCTCAGACGCTGCATCCCCTCGCTCGGCGGGAACAGCGACAGCAGCGCGGGACCGCCCGCGTAGCTTTCCAGACAGCCGCGGTTGCTGCAGCGGCAGATCGGGCCGTTCTCGTCGATCGTGACGTGCCCGATCTGACCGGCCTTGCCGTTCACCCCGCGGAACAGATCGCCCCCGACGACCAGGCCGGCGCTGATGGTGTGACCGACGCGGATGAACACGGAGGAGGACGCGGAGCGTGCACTGCCTTCGCGCGCCTCGGCGAGTCCGGCGAGGTTCGCCTCGCTGTCCACGAAGACGGGGCGGCCGATGCGGGCGGTGAGGCTCTCGGCGACGTCGATGCCCTCCCAGCCGCGGAGCAGCCCAGGGGTGGCGACCATCCCACTGCGCGGGTCGATGGGGGCGGGCAGGGCGAGCCCCACGGCCAGCAGCTCCGCGACGGTGCCGCCGAGGGTCTCCATCATGTCGCTGAGCAGGATGCTGAGGCGATCCAGCTCGGCGTCGTGACGATGATCCAGCGGAAGGGGGAGTGTGGTCTGGGTCACCACCGTGCGGGTCGCGTCGGCGATCGCGATGTGCAGCTGACGTGCGCTGAAATGGACGCCGGCGACCAGACCGAGCTGCCGGGTCAGCGACACCAGCGTGGCTCGGCGCCCGCTTCGCGAGGTGATCGAGGTGTGCAGCAGCCCCGAGGCGGTCAGCTCCTTGACGATGTTCGACACGGTCGCGGGGGAGAGTCCGGTGCTCCCGGCCAGTTCCACCTGTGTCAGTCGCCCATGCCGTTTCAGCGACTCGACAAGCCGGGCTCGGTTCGCTTCACGGAGTGAAGACTGCGAGCCAGGCGGGGCGATGCGTCGGACCACAGTCGACACTGTACCGGACGGTTTTGGCGGGGACGAGGAGTTCCGCGGCGCCGCCTCGGGCTACTCGCGGAGGCGCACGAGTCTTTCGTGTCCGGTCTCCTCGAGCTCGGCGATCGACTCGCGCGCCTTGACGAAGTCCGAGAAGGACCGGTAGCCGAGGGCCTTCTCGCTGAAGGAGGGGTCCATCCGCCGCATGTGGGTCTTGACCGCTGAGCTGTGCAGCCACTCGGCGTCGTCGTCCTTGTCGTGCCCGAGCCGGAGCGCCCGCTCGAGCAGACGCGTGGCGACCTCCTGAGGGTCCTCGGAGGGCTCCTCCACTGTGGCGACCGAATCGGCGGCGTCGACGTTCGCCGCGACGGTCGTCGAGGACGCACGGCGGTTGGTCCGCTTCGGCGGGGTGGCCGGCCCCAGCGCGTCGATCAGGGATGCCTCCACGGCTGCGGCGTCGGCTTCGGCGGTCTCCGGGACGGCGGTCGGGGAGTCGGCGTCCACCGGCGGGGTGGTCTCCGCAGGGTCGGCCGCGGCATCCTTCGCCGGAGCCTTGCGTCCCCCGCGTCCGCCCCTGGTCTTGGGAGCGGCGGCGGCGGGCGCTTCGGCGGCGGCTTCGGCGGTGACCTCCGCACCGGCGGCGTCGGCTGCCGCCTCGGCCGCTGCGGCCTTGGATCGGGACCCGGACCCGCGGGACGGTGTGCGCGAACCGGACTCCTTCGCCACGGCCGCGACACGGGCGGGACGGGGGACACCGGGCAGGGAGTCGTAGGCTTCGAACTCGTCGCAGGCGGCCGCGAGTGACTTCGCGGTCGATCCCGCGACACCCACGGCGACCACGTACCGACCGAGGCGGCGGCAGCGCTGGGCGAGCGGGACGTAGTCGGAATCGCCCGCGACGATCACCACGTGCGTGAGATCGGGAAGCCGGAACATGTCCTCCACCACGTCCACGGCCAGGCGGATGTCCGCGCCGTTCTTGGCGTAGGCGGCCGCGGGGAACAACTGCACCAGGTCGACGGCGCGGGCCACGAGCTGAGTGCGGTAGACCGCGTTGACGGGTGAGGACCAGTCCGCGTATGCGCGCGTGAGCACGAGGGTTCCGAACGATGCCGCGTAGTCGATGATCGCGCCCACGTCGATCGTCGCCGCGCTCAGTCGCTCCGCGATCTCCGGGTCCTCCGGCGTCTCGATGATGCGCTGGCGGTCACGGCCGTAGGAGTTGCGGCCGTGGACGCGGTCGTACCAGGAGATGACGATGTTGTCGAAGTCCAGATAGACGGCGACGCGGGCGTTCTGCGAGTCGGGCATGAGTCCAGTCTGACAGGCGGTTCCCGACGTCAGCTGTGCGCCGGCCCGGTGCGCCGGTCCGCTCAGCGCTCGCCGGGGTACTGCAGCCCGATCTGCCGGCGGATCTCGTCGAGGGTCTGCATGATCGCCACCGTCTCGTCGATGGGCAGGATTTCGCTGTCACTGCGCCCCTCGGCGACGTACTGCTCGGCGGCGATCGCCTGGTACTGCATCCCGCGTCCGTCGACCTCGGACTCGAACGATTCCCGCACGCTGCCGTCGGGGGCGACCAGACGGAACGAGGTCGGGTTGTACCAGACCCGGTCGATGTCGATCCGCGCCTCGGTCCCCACGATGTGAGCGGTGTTCGGCCCGGCCGCGTGGGATGCCGAGATCGAGGTCGACAGCGCGCCGGAGGCGTGCGCGAGGATCGTCGCGACCTCGCCGTCCACACCCGTCGGGCCGAGCGTCGCCGCCGCGGTCACCGAGACAGGAGCGCCGAGGATGTCCCACGCGAACGAGATGGGGTAGATCCCCAGGTCCAGCAGAGCGCCGCCGCCCAGCTCGAGTGCGTTCAGGCGGTGGCCGGGGTCGGTCGAGATCCGCTGAGTGTGGTCCGCGAAGACAGCCCGCAGATCACCCAGCGCGCCGCTGCCGACCAGTTCACGGATGCGGATCATGTGCGGCAGGTACCGCGTCCACATCGCCTCCATCGCCAGGAGACCGGTTCCCGCGGCCGCATCGCGTACCGCCGCCGCCTCCGCTCCGGTCAGCGTGAACGGCTTCTCGACGAGCACGTGCTTCCCGTGCTCCAGAGCGAGGATCGCGTTCTGCGCGTGCAGCGGATGCGGCGTGGAGACGTAGACGATGTCGACATCCGGGTCTGAGACCAGCTCCTCGTAGGAGCCGTGCACGCGCGGGATCCCGAATTCCGCGGCGAACCGCGCCGCGGAGTCCGCGGAGCGCGATCCGACCGCCGTGACGTTCAGCCCGGCGGTGCGCAGATCTCTCGTGAAGGCGTGGGCGATACCGCCCGTGGCAAGGATTCCCCAGCGCAGTCCAGTCATCCTCCGAGCGTACCCACCGTCGACCGCGCCGCGACGCGGGTCGACGTCAGGGCGGCATCCAGATCCCGCAGGATGTCGGCGGGATCCTCCAGCCCCGGCGACAGGCGGATCGTGGTGGCACCGATGCCGGCGTCGGCGAGCTGGCGCGGCGTCAGATGGCTGTGCGTCATCGAGGCCGGGTGGGCCACCAGGCTGCGCGCGTCGCCGATGTTGGCCACCAGCCGCACGACCTCCAGTCGCCCGATGAATCGCTCCACCAGTGCGAAATCCGCGTCCGGATCTCCCGTCGAGTGCAGGTCGAACGAGAAGACGGACGCCGCGCCACGCGGCAGATACGTGCGGGCCAGCACGTTCCAGGCGCTGGATTCCAAACCGGGGTGATGCACGCGGGCGACGGCGGGGTGGCTCTCCAGAAAGCGTGCGGCGGTCAGAGCGGTGGCTGCGTGTCGCTGCATCCGCAGGTCCAGCGTCTCCAGCCCCTGCAGCAGCTGGGAAGCGTTGAACGCCGATAGCGAGGGACCCAGGTCGTGGACGTACTTCGTCTTGACCAGCGCGATGTACGGGGATCCGGTCGCACCGAACCGGTCGATCAGGTTCCCGCCCGGGACGCGACGGTACGGCTGCGTCAGCTGCGGCCAGCGCGCGGGATCGGCGGTGAAATCGAAGGTGCCCAGGTCGACCACCACTCCGCCCAGCGACGTGCCGTGTCCGCCGAGGAACTTCGTCGCCGAGTGCACGACGATATCGGCGCCGAAATCCCCGGAGCGCTGCAGATAGGGAGTCGCGACGGTGTTGTCGATCACGAGCGGGACGCCGGCATCGCGCGCGATCCGCGCCACCGTGCGCATGTCCAGGACCTGTGCGATGGGGTTGGTCACCGACTCGGCGAACAGCGCACGCGTGGTGGGACGCACCGCGGCCTGCCACGCGTCCGGGTCGTCCTGGTCGACGAACGTGACCTCGATGCCCCAATCGGCGAAGGTGTCCTGCAGCAGGTCGACCGTGCCCCCGTAGAGCTGCTTTGCCGCCACGATGTGCTGGCCCTGTTTCGCCAGCGCGAGCAGAGCGACCGCGACCGCCGCCTGCCCGGACGCGACGCCCGCGGCTGCGACCCCGCCCTCTAGCGCGGCCACCCGCTCCTCGAAGACCAGAACGGTGGGATTGGCGGCGCGGCTGTAGATGTTGCCGTCGCGGCGGAGGGCGAAGCGGTCGCGGGCCTCACTGAGCGAGGAGAACTCGAACGCGTTCGACTGATAAATCGGCGGCACGGCGGTGTTCTCGGCGACGCCGGGCCGGTAACCCGCCTGCACCTGCGCCGTCGCGAAGGAACGGGGGGTTTCGGGCATGACCCCATTCTGGCCGCGACGACACGCGCAGCCCGCGCCGTGTGTCGAACTGTTGCACGCGGCGCTGCGCCGGTGTCCCCGTGCGGGGGCACCATGGGGCCATGGCGCTTCTGATCTCACCGCCCGAGCTCGTCGACCTCCACGACTCCGGTGCCCCCGTCCGTCTGCTGGATGTGCGCTGGCGGCTGGACCGTCCGCAGGGCCGCCCGGACTACCTCGACGGGCACCTGCCGGGCGCGGTGTACGTGGATCTCGATCACGAGCTCGCGCGCAAGGGGGAACCGGCCGAGGGGCGGCATCCCCTGCCCACCCGCGAAGCGCTCCAGGACTCGGCCCGGCGCTGGGGGCTGCGCGCCGGCGAGACGGTGGTGGTCTACGACGACGTGCAGTCCGTCGCCGCCGCGCGGGCATGGTGGCTGCTGACCCGCTGCGGCGTCGACGATGTGCGCGTCCTGGACGGCGGGTTGCGCGCGTGGATCGCCGCGGACCTGCCGCTGGAGACCGGCGATCTCCAGCCGCCGCGCGGAGACATCACCCTCACCGAGCCGACCGGCGGGATCGCCACGATCGACCAGGTCGCGGCATGGCCGCGCGCCGGGGTCCTGCTGGACGTCCGCGCGCCGGAGCGCTACCGCGGTGACATCGAACCCCTCGACCCGGTGGCCGGTCATGTGCCGGGGGCGGTCAACCTCCCGACCGTCGTGCACCTGGAGGCAGGACGCTTCCGGGATCCCACTGCCATCCGCGCCGCCTTCGCCGCCGCCGGCGTCGCGGAGGGCGCTCGTGTCGCGGCGTACTGCGGCTCCGGGATCACGGCGGCGCACACGGCGTTGGCGGGGGCGCTGGCCGGCATCGAGGTCGTGGTCTTCCCCGGGTCGTGGAGCGAATGGTCCAACACCCGCGGCCGCCTGATCGCGACCGGTCCCACCCCGCAGGGGAACGTCGGCCCGGCATGACCGACCCGGGGTCGGGGCGCGGGTGAGCGAATGTGACGCCGCGTGCGCGCGGCGGGTCTGGACGACCTGCAGATGAGACGGCGGCGAGGGCGCGGGGACGTGCCGCGCCCATCCGGTCTCGCGAGGGGCCGACGGGGGTCAGGGAAGGAGGGTGATCTTGCCGTCGACGCCGTCCTCGACCGCGCGATGCGCGGCGGCGGCGGCCTCCAGCGGGAACGAGGGACCCAGCTCCACCGAGAACCGACCGGCCGCCAGCAGCGCAAGGGTCACCGGCATCGCCTCGCGCCGCCAGCGCTGCTGGATCTCGGTCAGTGGCCGCGGGCTGCCGCCGGAGAACGCGCGGATGCCGAAGGACGCGGCATCCGCTCCGCGCACGAGCGTGGCGATGCGGTCGCGATCGGCCACGAGCTGCACAGAGACATCGAGCGCTTCGTCCGTGCCGGCCGCGTCGATGGCCGCCGTGATACCCTGCGGTGCCACCGCGCGCACCCGGTCGGCCAACCCCTCGCCGTAGGCGACCGGGATCGCTCCCAGCTCGCGGACGCGGTCGAATCGTCGCTCGGACGAGGTCGCCACGACCGTCGCGCCCCACAGCACCGCGTACTGGATGACGGCCTGCCCGACCGAACCGGATCCGCCGTGCACCAGCAGCGTGTCGCGGCGGCCGACGGCGAGCGCGCGCAGCGTCTGGTACGCGGTGCCGACCGGGATGCCCAGCGCCGCGCCGACCTGGGCGCTGACTCCCGGCGGGCGCGGCTGCGCGTCCGTCTGGGGCACGACGATCTCGGACGCGTACGTGCCGGACGCACCGAAGACGATCACCTCGTCGCCGACGAGGAAGCCGTCGACGTCGGCGCCGACCGCGGAGACCGCTCCGGCCGCGTCGCTGCCCACCCGGCGCGGTCCGGTCAGCTCCGGCGAGGCGCGCCGGCCGGCGCGGAGCTTGGCGTCGATCGGGTTGACCCCGGCCGCCTCGACCCGCACGGCGATCTCGCCGGCACCGAGCGGGGGTATGGTGACCTCGGTCCGGGTGAGGACCTCGGGCCCGCCGAATTCGGCGTAGACGATCGCTGTGGCCATGGCGGACACCTTTCTCTTGCCGAAACCCTATTCCCGCAGCGACTTCTGGATCCGCTGCAGCGACACCGCCTCGGCGGTGCCGAGCTGCTGCGCGAACAGGCTGACCCGATACTCCTCCAGCAGCCACCGGGTGCGCTGGATGGCCGGCGGGGCATCCGGTGACAGGGGGATCGACCCGCCGGCATCCGCATAGACGGTCGCGGCCCGCTCGAACTCGGTCATCCGCTGCCGGTCGCGGCCGGGGTTGTCCGCCAGTGCGTTCACCCGCTCCCGTGCGCCCTGCAGATACCGCGGCACGTGCTGCAGCCTGGTGACGCCGATGCGGGAGATGAAGTCCGGGAAGACCAGGCCGGCCACCTGTCCGCGCACGTCGTTGAGCGCGCCGAGCAGGGTGAGCGAGTTCTGCGAGCGCACCGCCCGATCGACCTCCCGCGCGATGGTGAGGATGCGCGCGGCCAGCGACACCGTCTGGAACGTGGAGTCCACCACGGCGGACGAGAACGCGTCGCGGGCCCGCTCGAAGCCGGCGCGGGTGCGCACCGCGCCCGATCCTGCGGTCTCGTCCAGGACGGCGTCGGCCACCGCCAGGCGCGCGTCCTCGATGAGGGCTTTGGCGGAGGGATAGGGGGATGCCGCGAGCGCGAGCTTCTCGGCCGAGGTGAGGTGCTCCAGCACGTAGGAGGCGGGGGAGGGAACGGCCAGCAGCAGCAGGCGGCGAACGCCCGCGCGCGTGGAGCGCTCCGCGGCCTCGGGCGTCGCCTCCACGCGAAGGGCGACGCTGGATCCCTCATCCACCAGGGCCGGGTACCCGCGCACCACGCCGCCGGCCACCTTCGTGTCCACGACGGCGGGGAGATCGCCGATGTCCCAGTCGGTGATGCCCGTCCGCGGCTGCACTCCGGCCGCCGGTCCGGCCGGACCGGAGGGCCGTGCCACCGCGCCCGGTCCGGGGCGATCGGGCGCGGCCCGCGCGTTCAGCGAGCGGGTGAGGGATTTCTCCACGGAGTTGCGGGCGCGGTCCGAGAACCGCTCCTGCAGGGCGCGCAGATCCCGGTCCGCACCGAGTGGGCGCCCGCGCTCGTCGACGACGCGGAACTTCACCAGCAGGTGCACGGGCACGCGGTCCAGGTCGAAGTCGGCCGCGGTGACCGGCTGGTTCGCCACCCGTTGGATGCGCACGGCCAGCGCCGCGCGCAGCGATGTGGCGGGCAGTCCGGCGTGCGCCTCCGGTCCCTGACCCTGCAGTTCCTCGGCGAACCGCGCGGCCCAGTCCGCCGCCGGGACGACGTGGCGGCGGATCGATTTGGGCAGGGAGCGCAGCAGCGCGGTGATCAGCTCGTCGCGCAGGCCGGGAACCTGCCAGTCGAACCCGTCCGGACGTACCTGTGCCAGCAGCGCGAGCGGGATGACGGCGGTGACGCCGTCATCCTCGGACCCGGGCTCGAACCGGTAGCTGAGCGAGAGGACCTGGTCCTGCTGCCGCCAGCGCGCAGGGAAGTCGCGCTCGTCCGCCCGCGCCGCATCATCCAGGAGGTCGGCCTCGGTCATGTCCAGCAGATGCGGGGTGCGCGCCGCGGCATCCCGCCACCACGCCTCGAACGATCGCACGTCGAAGACGTCTCGGGGCAGTCGCGCGTCGTAGAAGGCGAACACCGCCTCATCGCCGACCAGGATGTCGCGGCGGCGCTCCCGCTCCTCGATCTTCTCCAGGCGGCGGCGCAGCTCCAGGTTGCGCCGTTCGAAGGCGGTGAGTCGCTTGTCCAGCCCGGACGGGTCCCATTCGCCCTCGACCAGGGCGTGACGCACGAACAGCTCACGGGCCAGCGGCCGGTCGAACCGGGCGAGCTGGGCTCGGCGCCGGGGGATGATCTCCACCCCGAACAGGGTCACCTTCTCGTAGACGGATGCCGCGCCGGCCGTCTTGGACCAGTGCGGCTCGCTGAGCTGACGTTTGGCGAGGTCACCGGCCAGCGGCTCCGCCCATGCCGGATCGATCGCCGCGACCGTCCGGGCGAACAGCCGCGACGTCTCGACCAGCTCTGCGGCCATCACGGCGGACGGGCGCTTCTTGCGCAGGCCGGAGCCGGGGAAGATCGCGAACCGCGCCCCGCGCGCGCCGAGGTACTCCCCGCCCTGCGCACGTTTGGTCTCGCTGCGCCCGCCCGTCGAGCGGGCCGCGACCGGCTTGGCCGCGCTGCGCTCGTCCAGGATGCCGATGTGCGAGAGCAGCCCGGACAGGATCGCCTTGTGCAGGTCGTCGGCGTTCGCCCCGGGGGCGGCGGACGGCTGAGCGGAGGCGGGTGCCTTGCCGTCGCGCTGTCCGCCCATCAGCGTCCGCAGCTGCCGGTGCACGTCGACCCACTCGCGCACCCGCACATAGTTCAGGTACTCCGAGCGGCACAGCCGCCGGAAGGCGCTGGAGCCGAGCGCGGACTGCTGCTCCTGCAGGTGGTTCCACAGGTTCAGCAGCGTGACGAAGTCGCTCGTCGGGTCCACGAACCGGGCGTGCAGCCGGTCCGCTTCCTCGCGGCGGTCCTCGGGGCGCTCCCGCACGTCCTGGATGGACATCCCGGCCACGATCGCCAGCACGTCGCGGGCTACGCCGGTGCGCCGCGCCTCGATGAGCATCCGGGCGAAGCGGGGGTCGATCGGCAGCCGTGAGATCTCGCGACCCAGGTCGGTCAGTCGGGTGCCCGTCCCGGCTGCCGCCCGCCCCTCGGCGCCGCGCCGCGCGCGTGCGTCGCCGGCCGGACGGACGGCTCCCAGCTCCAGCAGCAGGTCGATCGCAGCCTTGACCCCGCGCGAATCGGGGGGAGTCAAGAACGGGAACGAGGCGATGTCGCCGAAACCGAGCGAGAGCATCTGCAGGATGACCGAGGCCAGGCTGGTGCGCAGGATCTCCGGCTCGGTGAACTCGGGGCGCTTGTCGAAATCGTCCTCGGAGTACAGCCGGATCGCGATCCCCGCTGCCGTGCGGCCGGCCCGGCCGGCCCGCTGCTGGGCGGATGCCTGCGAGATCGCCTCGATCGGCAGCTGCTGGATCTTCGTGCGATTGCTGTAGCGGGAGATGCGGGCCGTGCCGGTGTCGATCACGTATTTGATGCCGGGCACGGTCAGGCTCGTCTCGGCGACGTTGGTGGCCAGGATCACCCTCCGCCGCACACCGGCGACCTTCGAGCGTTCGAAGACACGGTGCTGCTCGGCCGCGCTGAGCCGGCCGTACAGCGGCAGCACCTCGACCGGAGCGGAGGCCTTCGCGTACATGCCCGAAACGGCATCCATCGCGTCCCGGATCTCCGCCTCACCCGGCAGGAACACCAGCACGTCGCCGGGGGCTTCGCGATCCAGTTCGCGCAGCGCGGCAGTGATCCCGTCGACCTCGTCGCCGGCGCTGGACGTGTCCGCTCTGCGCTCGGCGTCGCCGGAGGACCGCTCGGCCGCCCCGGCGTCGGGACCGCGGTAGCGGATCTCCACCGGGTACGTCCGGCCGGAGACTTCGATGATCGGGGCCGGGTTGCCCTCGGCGTCGGCGAAGTGCGTGGCGAAGCTCTCCGGATCGATCGTCGCGCTCGTGACGATGACCCGCAGGTCGGGGCGTTTGGGCAGCACCTCGGTGAGGTAGCCGATGAGGAAGTCCACGTTCAGGGAGCGCTCGTGCGCCTCGTCCACGATGATCGTGTCGTAGCGGCGCAGCAGCCGGTCACGGTGGATCTCGTTGAGCAGGATGCCGTCGGTCATCAGCGTGACGCGGGTGTCCTCCTGCACCTTGTCGGTGAAGCGGACCTTGTATCCGACCGTCGTGCCCAGCGGCACCTCGAGCTCTTCGGCGATGCGCTCCGCGATCGTGCGCGCGGCGATCCGGCGCGGCTGGGTGTGCGCGATCCGACTCCGGCCCAGTTCGAGGCAGATCTTCGGAAGCTGGGTCGTCTTGCCCGAACCGGTCGCGCCCGCGACGATCACGACCTGGTGATCGCGGATCGCGCGCGCGATCTCGTCCCGCGCGCCGCTGACGGGCAGCTCCGGCGGGTAGACGATGACGGGTTCGGGCGCGCGCATAGCCTTCGATCGTACCGCCGCCGGTCTCAGCTCTTAGGCTGGACGCATGACGATTCCCACGGTTCAGCTCAACGACGGCTTCGACATCCCCCAGCTCGGGTACGGCGTGTTCAAGGTTCCGCCGGCGGACACGGAGCGCGCCGTCACCGAGGCGCTCGAGGTCGGCTACCGCCACATCGACACGGCCGCGATCTACGGCAACGAGGAGGGCGTGGGCGCCGCGATCCGCAAGAGCGGCATCCCGCGGCAGGAGCTGTTCGTCACCACCAAGCTGTGGAACGACCGCCAGGCCGGCGACGAACCGGACGCGGCGATCCGCGAGAGCCTGGACAAGCTCCAGCTCGAGCGCGTGGACCTCTACCTGATCCACTGGCCGGCACCGGCGAAGGACAACTATCTGCACGCCTGGGAGAAGCTGATCGAGGTGCGCTCGGCCGGACTGGCGCGCAGCATCGGCGTCTCCAACTTCCTGGTGCCCCACCTCGAGCGCATCGTCGCGGCGACCGGTGTGACGCCCGCGGTCGACCAGATCGAGCTGCACCCCGCCCACCAGCAGCGCACCGTCACCGACTGGGCAGCAGCCCACGGCGTGCGGATCGAGGCGTGGGGGCCGCTGGGGCAGGGCAAGTACGACCTGTTCGGCATCCCGGCCGTCGCGGACGCGGCATCCGCGCACCGCAAGACGCCCGCACAGGTCGTGCTGCGCTGGCACATCCAGAAGGGCAACATCGTCTTCCCCAAGTCGGTGCGTCGCGAGCGGCTCGAGGAGAACCTGGACGTGTTCGACTTCGCGCTCTCGGACGCGCAGATGCGGGCGATCGATCAGATCGATCCGGGCGACGGCTCCGGTCGGGTCAGCGCGCACCCCGACGAGGTGGAGTGAGCGGCGACGCCGGCCGCGCTACGCAGCGGTAGCCCTCCACAGCGCGCGCCATGCGTCGTAACGTGAGGGGATGAATCCGCGCCTGGAGGAGTCCGCCAGCCCGTATCTCAGAGCCCACGCGGGAAATCCGGTCGCCTGGTACGCCTGGGGCGATGAGGCCTTCGCGGAAGCCCGCCGCCGGGACGTGCCGGTGCTGGTCTCGATCGGCTATTCGACCTGCCACTGGTGTCACGTGATGGCACGGGAGTCCTTCGCCGACGACGCGACGGCCGCGGCGATCAACGCCGATTTCGTTGCGGTGAAGGTCGACCGAGAGGAGCACCCCGAGGTCGACGCCGCGTACATGTCGGCCGCCGCGGCGTTCACGCCGCACCTGGGCTGGCCGCTGACCGTGTTCGCGACGCCCAGCGGCCGCCCGTTCTACGCCGGAACGTACTTCCCCCCGGAGCCGCGTGCGGGCATGCCCTCCTTCGGCCAGGTGCTGGCCGCCGTCCGTGAGGCGTGGACGCAGCGCCGGGGCCAGGTGGACGGCACCGCCGATGCGGTGGCACAGGCGCTCGCCCAGGCGCAGCAGAGCACGTCGACGGTGGCGGAGCTGCCCTCCCTCGCTGATCTGGCCTCGGCGGCCGCGGCGATCGCGGCACGCGAGGACCGCGAGTACGGCGGCTTCGGCGACGGCGACCCCGCGACGCCGAAGTTCCCGATCGCCACCGCGCTGAGGTTCCTGCAGAGTCCCGCCGTGCGCAGCGCCGAGCCCGCGGCATCCGCCGTCGCGGAACGGGCGCTGAGCGCGATGGCCGCCTCGCCGCTGCGCGATCCGGTGGAGGGCGGATTCTTCCGCTACGCCACCCGACGAGACTGGACGGTCCCGCACTACGAGCGGATGCTGACCGACAACGCCCAGCTGCTCGAGGTCGCCGTCGACGCCGGCGACGAGAGCACGGCGCGCGGCATCGCGCGGTTCCTCACCGACGTCCTGCAGCAGCCCGCGGGCGGGTTCGGCGCCGCGCAGGATTCCGAGTCGTGGATCGACGGCGTGCGCAGCGAAGGCGGGTACTACCTGCGGGATGCCGCCTCCCGGGCGGACATCGAGCCGCCCGCCGTCGACGGCAAGGTCGTGACCGGGTGGAACGGCCTTGCGATCGCAGCCCTGGCCCGCGCGGGGGCGCGCCTGGACGAGCCGGCGTGGATCGAGTCGGCACGCTGGGCCGCGGACGCCGTGATCGGCGCGAACATCGACGCCCGCGGCCGGCTCGTCCGCGCCTCTCTGGACGAGATCCCCTCCCGGGCGGCGGCGACCCTCGCCGACTACGGGCAATTCGCCGTCGGGCTGGCCGCACTGGGCGCGGCCACCGGCGAGGTCGTCTATGCCGTGCGGGCGCGGGATCTGGTCCAGGCCTGCACCGGCGAACGCGGGCAGCCGCGCACACCGGGCGGCGGTGACCCCGTGCTGCGCGCACAGGGCATACACAGCCCGGATGCCGCATCCGACGGCGACGAACCGTCCGGTCACGCCGCGCTGGCCGACGCGGCGCTCTCGCTCTGGCAGCTCGGCGCAGCCGATGAGCTTCGCCGTTTCGCCGAAGACGTGGTCTCGGCACATGCGGCAGCAGCGCTGGCGCAGCCGATCGCCTACGGAGCGCTGCTGCGCGTTGCGGCCCGGCTCGCGCAGGCGCCGCACCAGCTGGTCGCAGTCAGCGACGATCCGACCGCGCCGCTGGTGCGCGCCGCGCGGCCGATTCCGGCGGATGTCCTGGCGATCGTGACGGACGCCGGGTCGGCGCAGTGGGCGACGGCGGGCTTCGCGCTGTTCGAGGGCAAGGTCGCGCTGGGCGGCCGGCCCACCGTGTACGACTGCCGCGACTTCGCGTGCCGTCTTCCGGTCACCGACCCGGCGGAGCTGGAGCCGGCCCGGCGCTAGACCCAGCCCGGCAGCCAGTTGTGGGCGCGCCAGAAGTCGTACGGCACGAGCATGCCGGTGAGGATCGGATACCAGAACGCGGACAGCACCGTGGCCACCAGCAGGAAGACCAGCACCATCCGTTGGCCGCTCAGCCGTCGGTACAGATCGGCGCGGCCCGCCCCGGACAGGTCGCGCAGGGCGAAGGTGAGTGCCAGCAGCAGGAACGGCAGCATCGCGATCGTATAGAACTGGAACATCGTCCGCTCCGGGTACAGCAGCCACGGCAGGTAGGTGACGGCCACCCCGGTCAGCACGACCGCGTAGCGCCAATCGCGGGTGCGGACGAACCGGTATCCGAGATACAGGACCGCGGCGACACTCGCGAACCAGATCAGCGGATTCGGCATGCTGTAGATGTTCTCGATGCACCCGTTCGCGAAGGAGCACCCGCCCTCCCCGTACGGCGTGGTCTCGGCGTACATCGACGTGGGTCGCAGCAGCAGAGGCCACTGCCATGCCGGACTGGCGTAGGCGTGCGCCGAGCTGAGCTCGACGTGGAAGTTGTAGATGGACCGGTGGTACAGCCACAGGCTCTGCAAGGCCGAGGGCACCCAGGACCAGAACCCGGTCACCGGAGCCAGGTCCGCGGCGTGACGGTCCCACCCGCCGTCGGTGGCCAGCCAGCCGATCCACGAGGCCACGTAGACGACCAGGGCGATGGGCACGAACATCACGAAGGTCGCCGGTCCCTGCCGGAGAGCGGCATCCGTCGGCCAGAACCCCACCCCGGCGCGGCGCCGGGCGAGGGCGTCGGTGACCACGAGGTAGATGCCCAGCCCGGCGATCACGTACACCCCGGACCACTTCACCGCCGTGGCCGCGCCGGCCGCGGCACCCGCGGCCATCACCCAGGGGCGGCTCCACAGCACCGGACCCCACGCCGGGCGCTCGCCGCCCGCCGAGCGGGCCGCCACCAGCGCAGCGAGCCGGACCACGTGCTCGCGCCGATCGAGCAGGACGAACCAGAACGCCAGCAGCACGAAGAAGGTCAGGAAGATGTCCAGCAGCGCGATCCGACTCAGCACGATCGCCAGGCCGTCGATGGCCATCAGGTACGAGGCCACGGTCGCGAAGGCCACCGACCCGGTCAGGGTCTTCGCGACGAGGTACAGCAGGAGCACTGTCGCCGTGCCGAACACGGCAGTGGTGATCCGCCAGCCGAACGACGAATCGGCGCCGAAGATCGCCATGCCGACGCCGATCAGGAACTTCCCCAGCGGCGGGTGCACGACGAAGCTGCCCTGCGAGGAGAAGCCGTCGGTCTCGCCCGCCACAAATGCCGCGTTGGCCCCGTCGGGCCATTTCGCGGCGTAGCCGAGGACCCACTGCGCCCACGCGTCTTTGACGTAGTACGTCTCATCGAACACGAGCGCGTGCGGATGTCCGAGGTTCCACAGCCGGAGGATCCCCGCCAGCAGTGTGACCAGCGCCGGCGCCAGCCAGGCCCACCGCCGCGCCACGCGGGGATCGGCCGCCGCGCGGGCCGTCCACCGGTCGTAGAAGGACGGCCGCATCCGGGGGAGCAGAGGAACGGTCGCCGGCACAGGCACCAGCCTAAGGTGGGACCGTGATCATCCTGGCTGCGACCCCGATCGGCAACCTCGGCGACGCGTCGCGTCGCCTGGTGGAAGCCCTGGAATCGGCGACCGTGATCGCGGCGGAGGACACCCGCACCACGCAACGGCTGCTGGCGGGTCTGGGCGTGGCCAACCGCCCGCGGCTGATCGCCCTGCACGATCACAACGAGAAGGAGCGTGCCGCCGAACTGGTCACCCTCGCCCGGGAACAGGACCTGCTCGTTCTCAGCGACGCCGGCATGCCCACGGTGAGCGACCCGGGATACGGGCTGGTGGCCGCCGCCGTGGCAGCCGGCGTTCAGGTCACCGTGATCCCCGGTCCCAGCGCGGTGCTGGCCGCACTGGCGGTGTCGGGTCTTCCCACCGACCGGTTCACGTTCGAGGGCTTCCTGCCGCGCAAGGCCGGAGACCGCCGGGCCGCCCTGCGCGCGCTGGCCACGGAGCGGCGGACGATGGTCTTCTTTGAATCGGCGGCGCGGGTCGCGGCATCCCTCACCGACATCGCCGCGGCGCTGGGCGCCGAGCGCCGCGTGGCCGTGTGCCGCGAGCTGACCAAGCTCTACGAGGAGGTCGTCCGCGGAACCGCCGGATCTCTGGCCGAGTGGGCCGCCGCTGGGGTGCGCGGCGAGCTGGTCCTGGTGGTGGAGGGCGCCCCGGCCGCGCAGATCTCCTTTCCGGATGCGGTCACCCAGGTACTCGAGCTGGTGCGCACCGGCACGCGGCTCAAGGATGCCGCCGGCGAGGTGTCCGGTCACACCGGGCACTCCTCGCGCGAGCTGTACCAGGCCGCTCTCGCGGTCAAGAACTGACCGCGAGAGCGGATCGGCGCCACGAGACCGACGCCGACGCACCCCGTCGCGCGGCGTCCATGCCGTCACGCGGGGGGAAGGCCGCGTTGAGCCCAACTAGAATCTCCTGGTGAGCACCGGGGAATCCTTTTACATCACGACGCCGATCTACTATCCGAGCGACGTGCCCCACATCGGCCACGGCTACACCACCGTGGCGGTGGACACGCTGGCCCGCTGGCACCGCCAGGCCGGCGATGACACCTGGATGCTGACCGGCACCGACGAGCACGGACAGAAGATGCTCCGTGCCGCCGCAGCCAACGGTGCGACGCCGCAGGAGTGGGTGGACCGGCTGGTGGCCGAGTCATGGCATCCGATGCTCGAGACGCTGAACGTGGCCAACGACGACTTCATCCGCACCACGCAGGAGCGGCACGAGGAGCGCGTGCAGAAGTTCGTCCAGGCGATCTACGACCGCGGTTACATCTACGCGGGCGAGTTCGAGGCGCTCTACTGCGTCGGGTGCGAGGAGTTCAAGACCGAGTCCGAGATCGTCGACGGCACCGGCCCGTTCGAGGGTCTGAAGGTCTGCGTGATCCACTCCAAGCCGCTGGAGCTGCTGCAGGAGAAGAACTACTTCTTCAAGCTCAGCGAGTTCCAGGACCGGCTGCTGGAGCTGTATCGCACGGTGCCCGACTTCGTGCGGCCCGAATCCGCCCGCAACGAGGTGGTCTCCTTCGTCAAGCAGGGACTGAAGGACCTGTCGATCTCGCGGTCCACGTTCGACTGGGGCATCAAGGTGCCGTGGGACGAGTCGCACGTGATCTACGTGTGGGTGGATGCGCTGCTGAACTACGCCACCGCGGTGGGCTACGGGTCCGATCCTGAGGAGTTCGCCCGCCGCTGGCCGGCCTATCACGTCGTCGGCAAGGACATCCTGCGCTTCCACGCGGTGATCTGGCCGGCGATGCTGATGGCCGCCGGCGTCGAGGTGCCCAGGGGCGTCTTCGCGCACGGCTGGCTGCTGGTCGGCGGGGAGAAGATGTCCAAGTCGAAGCTCACCGGCATCGCCCCGAGCGAGATCACGGATGTGTTCGGCTCGGACGCCTACCGCTTCTACTTCCTCTCCGCGATCGCGTTCGGACAGGACGGCTCGTTCTCATGGGAGGACCTGTCCGCGCGCTATCAGGCGGAACTGGCCAACGGGTTCGGCAACCTCGCCTCGCGCACGACGGCGATGATCGACAGGTACTTCGAGGGCATCGTGCCGCCGGCGGGGGAGTACACCGAGCAGGACCTGGCGATCCAGCGGACCGTGGCCGACGCCGCAGCCGCTGCCGACGCGGCCATGGCGCGGTTCCGCATCGACGAGGCCATCGCCGCGATCTGGACGATCGTGGACGCACTGAACGGCTACATCACCGAGAACGAGCCGTGGGTGCTGGCCAAGGACGACGCGCAGCGCGTCCGCCTGGGCACAGTGCTGTACACCGCCGCGGAAGGGCTGCGTGCCATGGCGGTGCTGATCTCCCCGGTGACGCCGATCGCCAGCGAGAAGCTGTGGGTCGCGCTGGGCGCCGCCGACACGCTCGGCCGTCTGCAGGACCAGCCGATCCGCGAGGCGGGACGCTGGGGCATCCTGCCGCCCGGCGCCTCGGTGAGCGCGCTGGCGCCCCTGTTCCCGCGCGTCGAGCAGAGCGTGTGACGAAAGCGGCAGCATCCGTGTCCCCACTTCCGCAGCTCCGTGTCCCCGATGTTGTTGCCCGCGGGGGCCTCAGGCACCGCTTTTCGGGACACGCATGAGTGAGCCGGCCGACCCCAGCGCGTACGTGCGCGAGCGCCACAACGACGGCAAGCGCGACATCCGCCGGCCCGCCGCGCCGGCGCCGCTGCCGGTGGCCGTCTACGACAACCACGCGCACCTGGAGATCGCCGATGGCGA
Source organism: Microbacterium sp. zg.B48 (assembly GCF_024623505.1). NCBI lineage: Bacteria > Bacillati > Actinomycetota > Actinomycetes > Micrococcales > Microbacteriaceae > Microbacterium > Microbacterium sp. zg.B48. Next base: position 119,901 of record NZ_JANJFE010000003.1, on the reverse strand, counting down.
CGAGCCGCTGAGCCTGGACCAGCAGCTCGCGCGGGCGGCGGCGGTCGGAGTGGCCGGGGTGGTGCAGGCGGGCGGTGACATCGACTCGAGCCGCTGGTCGGCGTGGGCCGCGGCATCCCACCCCCGGGTGCTGGCGGCGGTGGCGATCCACCCGAACGAGGCCCCCGCGTACGAGGCCGCGGGGCAGCTGGATGCCGCGATCGCCGTCATCGACGAGCTGGCCGCTCAGCCGCGCGTGCGCGCGATCGGCGAGACCGGCCTGGACTTCTTCCGCACCGAGCAGGAAGGGTTCGCCGCACAGTTCCGCTCATTCGAGGCGCACATCGAGCTGGCCAAGACGCACGGCATCGCGATGCAGATCCATGACCGTGACGCCCACGACGCGGTCCTGGAGACCCTGGAGCGGGTCGGAGCACCCGAGCGCACCGTCTTCCACTGCTTCTCCGGCGACGCCGCGATGGCCACCCGGTGCGCGGAGCGCGGGTACTACCTGTCCTTCGCGGGAAACGTGACCTTCAGCAACGCGCAGAACCTCCGCGACGCGCTCAAGGTCACGCCGCGGGATCGGATCCTGGTCGAGACGGACGCGCCGTTCCTGACCCCCACCCCGCACCGCGGTCGCCCCAACGCGCCATATCTGGTCCCGGTGACGGTGCGCTTTCTGGCAGTCCAGCTCGAGATCGAACTGGACGAGCTGTGCGCGCAGCTGGCCGCCAACACCCTCGAGGTCTACGGGTCCTTCGCGGACTGAGGGCTACTCGTCCTGATCGTCGAGGCGCTTCTGCTCCTGTTCCTCCAGGCGGTCCTTCTCCCGCTGCGCTGCCTCACGCTCCTCGCGGACCCTCTCGTGCTCGGGCTTGTTGTTCGTCATGGGTCGGATCTGCTCCCTACTCGGCGGTCTTCGCCGGCTTCGGGGTCTTCGCGGCCCTAGCCGGCTCCGTGTCGGTCATCGACTCCAGGGTGCGACCCTTCGTCTCGCGCACGAACCTGAGCACGAAGAAGATGGCGACCAAGGCGAAGAACGTGTACACGCCGTAAGCCAGGCCCAGTCCGACCGATGCCAGCGCCGGGAACGTGGTCGAGATGACGAAGTTGGCCGCCCACTGCGCCGCCGCGGCGACCGAGAGCGCGACCGCGCGGATGCGGTTGCTGAACATCTCGCCCAGCAGCACCCAGACCACCGGCCCCCAGGATGCGCCGAAGAACACGACATACAGGTTCGCCGCCAGCAGCGCAGTGGTTCCCGCGGCGCCCTCGAGCATCGGCTGGCCGTTGACGATCGGCGCCGTGGCGAAGACCACCGCCAGCACGGCGAGGCACACGAACTGTCCGATCGCGCCGACCAGCAGCAGCGGCTTGCGTCCGACCTTGTCGATCAGCAGGATCGCGACCACCGTGGTGACGATGTTGGTCACCGAGGTGATCACGGTGATGGTCAGCGAGTCCTGCTCGGTGAAGCCGACCGCCTGCCACAGCGTGGAGGAGTAGTAGAAGATCACGTTGATGCCGGTGAACTGCTGGAGCACGGACAGGCCGATGCCGACCCAGACGATCGGCAGCAACCCGAATTTCGACCCGTGCAGGATCGAGAAGCGCGGCCGGTCGGACTTGCCCTCGACGGTCTTGAGGATGTCGGTCGTGGTCTTCTCGACGTGCCCGCCCACGTAGCGGGTGAGGACGTCCTTGGCGCGCTTCATCTCGCCGCGCGCGATGAGGTAGCGCGGCGACTCCGGGATGGTCAGCGCGAGGGCCCCGTAGATTAGGGCCGGGATCACCGCGGAGACGAACATCCATCGCCACGCCTCGGCGCCCAGGAGCCAGGGTTCGGTCGAGCTTCCTGCGGTCGCCACGATCGCCGCGTCGGTCAGCAGCGCGACGAAGATGCCGCTGACGATCGCCATCTGCTGCAGCGACCCGAGCCGCCCGCGGTGCTCGGGCGGCGAGACCTCGGCGATGTAGGCCGGTGCGATGACGGATGCCGCGCCCACCCCGAGGCCGCCGACCACGCGCCAGAACGACAGATCCCAGATGCTGAACGCGAAGCCGCAGCCCAGCGCGCTGATGATGAACAGCGCCGCTGCGATGAGCATGACCCGGATGCGGCCGTACCGGTCGGCGATGCGCCCGGCGAACCAGGCGCCGACCGCACAGCCGATCAGGGCCGACGCGACGGCGAAGCCGAGCAGGAACGGGCCGGCGTTGAACTGCTCGCCGATGGCGCTGACGGCGCCGTTGATCACGGCCGTGTCGAAGCCGAACAGGAACCCGCCGAGAGCGGCGGTGGCTGCGACCAGAATGACGCGCGTGATGGGGACGGTGATGTGGGGATCGGATGTCTGGGCCGAACTCACGGGGGGCCTCCTCGTTCGAACCTGCTGCGGGCGTCCTCGTCCGCTGCGCCCACACTTGCGCGCCCGGCGCGGCCCTGTCAAGGGCTGGCGGACGCGGGCGCGCACCCTCGCCCGGCTAGGCTGGAACCCATGCCCGTGACACTTCTCGGCGCGGCCGAGATCCGCGCGCTGGCCTCCGAACTGGATCTGACCCCGACCAAGAAACTGGGTCAGAACTTCGTCGTCGACGCCAACTCCGTCCGGCGCATCGTGTCCGTCGCCCGGGTGCAGCCCGGCGAGCGCGTGGTCGAGGTCGGCCCGGGGCTGGGCTCGCTGACCCTGGCGATCCTCGAGACGGGCGCGTCGGTGACCGCCGTCGAGATCGACCACCGCCTGGCCGCACGCCTGCCGCAGACGGCCGCCGCGCACGGCGTGCCGGAGGGAATGCTCGAGGTCGTGGACGCGGACGCACTCCGGATCACCTCCCTGCCCGGCGACCCCACTGTTCTGGTGGCCAACCTGCCCTACAACGTCTCGGTGCCGGTGCTGCTGCACCTGCTGGAGACCTTCCCGGGAATCCAGCGGGGCGTGGTAATGGTGCAGGCAGAGGTCGGCGAGCGGCTCGCCGCCGCGCCGGGCTCCAAGATCTACGGCGCACCCAGCGTCAAGGCCGCCTGGTACGGCCCGTGGCGGCTGGCCGGCACGGTCTCGCGTCAGGTGTTCTGGCCCGTGCCGAACGTGGACAGCGTGCTGGTCGCGTTCAGCCGCGATGCGCAGCTGCGGGGGACCGAAGCCGAACGGCTGCGCACCTTCCAGATCGTGGATGCCGCGTTCCAGCAGCGGCGCAAGATGCTGCGGCAGGCCGTGTCGGGGGTGTTCGGCTCAGCGGCCGCGGCATCCGTCGTTCTGGAGAAAGCCGGAGTGGCACCCACTGCGCGCGGCGAGGAACTCGGCGTCGAAGAGTTCCTGCGCATCGCCCGGGCCTCCTAGGTCCCGATTCGGAACTGTTCGCGCGCCGGTCCCAGGGTGTTCACGAAACATCCCGGTAACATTTGCCTGGGTTCGCCACAGTGGTGGATGCGCGCCGTCGGCGCCGAGGGAGAGGTCCCATGCACACCGCGGAGTATCCGGCGCCCGAGCGCGTCCTGCTGCACCTGAGCGATACACATCTGCGCGCGGCGGGTTCACGTCTGTTCGACCTAGTCGATGCGACCGATCGTCTCACGCGTGCTCTCGGCGTCATCGAAGCATCCGGGATCGCCCCGGATGGCATCGTCTTCACCGGCGATCTGGCCGATCTCGGCGAGGGCGCGGCGTACTCCGAGCTGCGCCGGCTCATCGAACCGTTCGCCCAGCGCCTGGGCAGCAGGGTGTTCTGGGTCATGGGAAACCACGATGATCGTGCCCAGTTCCGGACGCGCCTGCTCGACGAGCGTCCCGGCGCCGACCCGCTGCCCGTCGACCGGGTGGATGAGCTGGACGGGCTGCGGCTGGTGACCCTCGACTCCAGCGTCCCCGGCTTCCATCACGGCGAGATCAGCGATGCGCAGCTGGCGTGGCTGTCCGATGTGCTCTCCACCCCGGCGCCGCTGGGGAGCATCCTGGCCATGCATCATCCGCCGGTGCCCAGCGTGCTTCCCCTGGCCAGCAGTGTGGAGCTTCGCGATCAGAGCCGCCTGGCGCGCGTGCTGCGCGGGACCGACGTGCGAACGATCATCGCCGGGCACCTGCACTATTCGACCTTCGCGACGTTCGCGGGCATCCCCGTGTCGGTCGCCTCATCGACCTGCTACGCGCAGGATCTGACCGTCCCGGTCGGCGGAACCCGTCCCCAGGACGGTGCCCAGGCGTTCAATCTGGTGCACGTCTACGACGACACCGTGGTGCACTCGGTCGTGCCGGTCGACGCCCCGCACACCCTCGAGCACATCGACGCCCTCGAGGCGCGGCGCCGCCTCAAGGATGCCGGTGTGCTGCCGTTCAACCTGCGACGGTCCGCTCCGCCGACGGAGCCGATTCCCGTTCTGCGCTGACGTCCGTCCGCTCCCACGGAGCCGGAATCGGGAACATGCGCTGCAGGATGTCGGTGAGGGTGCGCACGCGCAGCTCCTCGGGCATCTCCGCCTCGCCGCCGTCGTTCAAGCAGAACATGTCGACGTCCTGCCGGCGGGCCAGACGCTCCATGCCGGCCAGCGACGCGGCCAGCGTGGTCTGGATATAGCGCACGTGCGGCCGCGTGGTGGCCACGGCGCGCCCGGTGAACTGCGCGTAGTAGTGGTACAAGCTGTTGGTCACCGAGATGTCGGTCGCCGAGCGGAAGCGCGAGGCGGCAGTGCGGGCGAAGTCCGCGGCGAACTCGCGCTCGAGCTCGGCCAGGACGCTGCGGCGCAATGGCGTCGCGCAGTGCTCCAGATCCCGGGTGATGGTGCGGCCGAACCGCTGCCTGAGCAGATCGCGGTTGATGCGGAGGGCGTTGTCGTGACCGCTGCGGCTCGGCGAGGTCGGCCCCGCGCCGATCCGCACGCCGCACTCGACGAACCGGGTCAGGCCTGCCGCCGAGAAGAACAGCTCGGGATCGACGGAGCGGCCGAAGAACATGTCGTCGTTCGAGTAGAGGAAATGCTCGGCCAGCCCGTCGATGCGGTGCAGCTGCGCCTCGACGGCGTGGGAGTTGTGGATCGGCAGCACCGAGGTGTCGGCGAAGAACTCCTCACTGCGCACGATGGTCACGCGCGGGTGATCCAGCAGCCAGGCCGGCGCGGGGGAGTCGGTGGCGATGAAGATCCGCCGGACCCAGGGCGCGTACATGTGCACGCTGCGCAGCGCATAGCGCAGCTCGTCGACGTGACGGTATCGCGCCGGTCCGTCATCGCCCTCGCCGACCACGTACTCGGCCATCTGCGCCGCGCGCTGGCGCTGGAAATCGTTGGAGGACCCGTCCACCCACGAGAAGACCATGTCCACGTCCTCGGTGACCTCGGCCGGATGCACGTCGAACATGCCGCTGATCGTGCGCCACCGGCGCCCGCAGCGCTCCACCTCGGTGAAGGACAGGTCCGGCGTCGGGGTGAATCGCCGGGTCAGCGCGTTGTCGTGCGGCGCCTCCACGAGCTCCTCGCCGAAACGCCAGAACTCCAGACGGATGCCGAGCTCGTGGTTGTAGCGCAAGCCGCCCGTCGCGCTGATCCGCGGGCGATACACGCGGATCGAGGTCGGTGCGGAGGATGCGGCATCCACGTCGGCGACCAGCATCGGCGCCTGCGCCTTGCGCTTCACGTACAGCGGCTCCGGGACGCCGCCCAGGGCGGCCAAGGCGTTCTCGGCGTGCGCGAGGTCCACGACCAGGGCGAGGGTGCGCAGGTCGTGCCGGATCAGCAGCACCGGTACACCGGCGGCTTCGAGGGCCTGTGCGGTGAGCAGGAGGTCCGCGGTGCGCGCCTCCTGAGGGGTGGTGTGCTCATGGCGCAGCCGCAGCACGCCCTGATCCAGGACGATGTCGTCGCGCTCGAGCAGAGCGGTCCAGCTGCGGGGGTGAGCGGGCAGAGCGGCCAGCGTCGCCATAGGGCCTCCTAGGGAAGAGACCCACTCTAATCCGCTTCGGTTTCGGCGACGTTTCCGGCAGCAGGGCATTGACACCGCCACTCGGACCTGCATCCCGCCCGACGCGGGCTGATCCGGCATCCCGTGACCGCGCGGCCTGCCGGGGCTAGGCTCGGGGCGTGACCGATGCATCGCGTTTCCGCTCCGACATTCGAGACATCCACCGTCCGTACACGGCGGCCGCAGACCGGTATTCCGCGACGGATTATCGGCAGGTCGGCGCGTCCGGGCTGTACCTGCCGCCGCTCTCACTGGGACTGTGGTGGAACTTCGGCGACAACATCCCGTTCGACCGGCAGCGCGAGCTTCTGCGCCACGCGTTCGACAAGGGCATCACGCACTTCGACCTGGCCAACAACTACGGACCTCCGCACGGCAGCGCCGAGACCAACTTCGGTCGCATGATGCGCGAGGATCTCCGTCCGTACCGCGACGAGCTGATCATCTCCTCGAAGGCCGGCTGGGACATGTGGCCGGGACCGTACGGCGACCTGGGCTCGCGCAAGTACATCCTCGCCAGCGCCGACCAGTCCCTGACCCGGATGGGCCTGGACTACGTCGACATCTTCTACTCGCATCGCGTGGATGCCGTCACGCCGATCGAGGAGACGATCGGCGCTTTGGACACGCTTGTGCGGCAGGGCAAGGCACTGTATGTCGGCATCTCCTCGTACAGCGCCGAGCGCACCGCGACCGCGGCAGCCGTGGCCCGCAGCCTGGGTACGCCGCTGGTGATCCACCAGCCCGCCTACTCCATCCTGAACCGGTGGGTCGAGGACGGACTGACCGGTGTGCTCACGCAGGAGGGCATGGGTGCGATCGCCTTCACCCCGCTGGCTCAAGGCCTGCTGACGAGCAAGTACCTCGGCGACGGCACGGCCGAGCGCGCCCAGCAGCGATCCTCCCTGCCGCACTCGACGCTCTCCGAGCACGGGCTCGCGACGCTGCGTGCGCTGGATGTCATCGCGAAGGAACGCGGACAGACCCTCGCCCAGCTGGCGATCCAGTGGGTGCTGCGCGACCCGGTGGTCTCCTCGGCACTGATCGGCGCATCGCGGACCGAACAGCTGGATGAGAACATCGCCGCGCTGAAGGGCCCGGCATTCTCGACCGAGGAGCTCGAGCAGATCGACATGCTCTCGGACGACATCGCCGTGGACCTGTGGGCGGAGTCGACCCAGCTGTGAGTTCGCCCGCCGCCACCGGCCGCGTCCATGCACGCGCGCCGGGAAAGCTCAACCTCTTCTTCGAGGTGGGCGACGCGCAGGAGGACGGCTATCACGAGGTCGCCTCCGCCTATCAGGCCGTCTCGCTGTACGAGGACGTGTGGGCCGAATCGGCCGAGGACTTCTCGGTCACCGTCTCCGGAACCGTCGATCTCTCCGGCGTCCCGGCCGACGACCGCAACCTGGCGCTGCGCGCCGCTCGGCTGGTCGCGCAGAAGATCGGCTACGCCGGAGGCGTGCATCTGGAGATCGTCAAGCACGTGCCCGTCGCCGGGGGCATGGGCGGGGGCTCGGCGGATGCCGCGGCCGCACTTGTGGCGTGCGATGCCCTGTGGGGCGCCGACCTCGGCACTGCGCAGCTGCACCAGCTGGCCGCACGATTGGGTGCGGATGTCCCGTTCGCGCTGATGGGCGGCACCGCGATCGGCACCGGTCGCGGCGACCAGCTCAGTCCGGCGTTGGCGAAGGGCAGGTTCGACTGGGTCGTGGTCCCGGCCGACGCCGGCCTGTCCACCCCGGAGGTGTACGCGCATCTGGACGTGCTGCGGATGAATCCCGACGTCCTCCGCGCCCCCCGTACTCCCGCCGTCCCTCCCGGCGTGCTGCAGGCCCTGCGCGCGGGCGATCCGGTCTCGCTGGCCGAGCGGGCACGCAATGACCTGCAGACTGCCGCACTCTCGTTGCGACCCCCGCTGAGGGACGCGCTCGAACTCGGCGAGGAGGCCGGCGCGCTGGTCGGACTGGTCTCCGGGTCGGGGCCGACGCTGGCCTTCCTGGCGAGCGACCCGGAGTCGGCTCTGGAACTGCAGGTCGTCCTCTCGGCGGCCGGGTACCGCGCCCTGCACGTCCACGGGCCGGTGCACGGTGCGCGTCTGGCTTAGCTGACGCCGGACGTCCGTCCGGACGGTGCGCTGCGACCACGTCCGTGCGAACTGCGCCACTTCGGGCCCAGTGTCCGTGGGGTTCGCTACGCTCGAAGGCGGTCGGGACCCCGGCCGCTGTGACGAGCCCCGAAGCGCTGCCCTGCACCGAGGACGCGTTTCCTGGAAGGAAATCCATGCAGGCGCGACTGAACGGCACCGTGATCGCCGAGGCCGAAGACGATGACCTCATCCGGATCGAAGGCAACTGGTACTTCCCTCCGGACAGCGTCAACCACGAGTATCTGCAGGAGAGCCCGACCCCGTACACCTGCGCGTGGAAGGGCGAATGCCAGTACTACTCGGTGGTCGGCGACGACGGCGTCCTCCAGGACCGGGCATGGAGCTATCCCGAGCCGTACCCCAGCGCGATCGAACGGGTCGGCAAGGACTTCTCCGGTCACATCGCGTTCTGGAAGGAAGTCGAAGTCGCGGCCTCACCCCATCCCGGGCAGTGAACACGTCGATGAGCGAGTTCGCCACCTGATGGAGCAGGCGCCGTGATCGAATTCCGATCCGCCTCCAAGGAGTTCCCCGACGGCACGCGCGCCGTCGAGGACTTCAACCTCGTCATCCCGTCCCGCAAAACCACGGTCTTCGTCGGCTCATCCGGTTGCGGCAAGACGACGCTCCTGCGGATGATCAACCGGATGGTCGAGCCGACGGGCGGGGACATCGAGATCGACGGTGACAGCATCCTGACACAGGATGCCGTCAAGCTGCGTCGGCGAATCGGCTACGTGATGCAGAACTCCGGGCTGATGCCGCATTTCACCGTCCTGGACAACGTCGCCACGGTCCCGGTGCTCAGCGGCGTGCCCAAGAAGCGGGCGCGCGAGCAGGCTCTCGCCCTGCTGGACACCGTCGGGTTGGACCGGGCACTGGCGGGACGCTACCCCAGTCAGCTGTCCGGCGGGCAGCAGCAGCGCGTGGGCGTGGCCCGCGGGCTCGCCGCCGACCCGAACATCCTCCTGATGGATGAGCCGTTCGGTGCGGTGGACCCGATCGTGCGGGCCGACCTGCAGCAGGAGCTGATCCGGCTGCAGCGCGAACTGGGCAAGACGGTCGTGTTCGTCACGCACGACATCGACGAGGCGTTCCTCCTCGGCGATCAGGTGGTGATCCTGCAGAAGGGCGCCCGCATCGCGCAGGTCGGCTCGCCCAGTCAGATCATCGAGGACCCCGCCGACGATTTCGTGGCGAGCTTCATCGGCACCGACCGCGGCCGGCGGGCGCTGACGCTCAAGCAGACCGAGCGCGGGACGGTGGTGGTCGACAGCGACGGGCGCACCCAGGGGGCGATCGTGGGAGGCACCGCGTGAACTGGGTCGGACAGAACCTCGATCTGATCTGGGAGCTGGCGCTGGTGCACCTGCGCCAGTCCGTGATCGCGCTCGTCCTGGGGTTCGTGCTGTCGGTTCCGCTGGGCTGGCTGGCCTGGCGCTACCGCGCCGCGCGAGGCGGCATCCTGGCCGTCACCGGACTGCTGTACACCATCCCGTCGCTCGCCCTGCTGCCCATCCTGCCGGTGCTGCTGGGCACCCCGATCCTCAGCGAGATCAACCTGATCCTCGCGCTGACGATCTACGCCATCGCGCTGATGGTCCGTTCGGTCGCTGATGGGCTGGCCTCGGTCGACACGTCGACGAGACTGGCGGCGACGGCGCTGGGCTACGGCGCCGGCCGCCGCTTCTTCGCCGTGGACTTCCCGCTCGCCGGCCCGGTCATCCTCGCGGGTCTGCGGGTCACGGCCGTCAGCACCATCGCTCTGGCCACCGTCGGCGCCCTGATCGGCATCACCAATCTCGGATACCTGTTCACGAACGGTTCGCAGCGCCGCATCATCCCCGAGGTCCTCGCCGGCATCCTCGCCGTGCTGCTGATCGCCCTGGTGATCGACGGCCTGCTGATCGTGGCCGGGCGGGTGCTGATGCCGTGGACGCGGACGCAGCGGCGGCGCGCGCGGCGCGGCGCGCCCGCGCTGGAGGTGAGCGTCGCGTGAACCTCATCGTCGATGCGATCTCGTGGATCTTCTCGGGCGATCCGGGCCGCGGCCTCGCGCCCATCCCGGTGGCCCTCGCTCAGCAGCTGTTCTACACCTTCCTCTCCGTGCTGATCGCGGCGGCGATCGCCATCCCGCTGGGCTGGCTGATCGGCCACACCGGAAAAGGCCGTGACGTCGCAGTCGCGCTCTCGGGTGCGGCCAGGGCGATCCCGTCGTTCGGTCTGCTCGTGCTGCTGGTGCTGCTCATCGGAGTGCTGCGCACCACCGAGGCGGCGGTCATCACGTTCGTCCTCCTGGCGATCCCGTCGATCCTCGCGGGGGCGTACGCGGGATTCGAGGCGATCGACCGCAGGGTGATCGACGCCGCGCGATCGATGGGCATGACCGAGTGGCAGATCCTCTGGCGCGTGGAGGCCCCGCTGGGCCTGACCCTGCTGATCGCCGGTCTGCGCTCGGCCACGCTCCAGGTCGTCGCGACCGTCACGATCGCCGCCTACGTCAACCTCGGCGGGCTGGGGCAGTACATCCTGGCCGGCATCCCGCTGCGACGATTCGAGGTGGTCCTGGGCGGCGCGCTGCTCGTCGCCGCGCTCGCCCTCGTCCTGGACGGCGTCTTCGCGCTGCTGCAGCGCGCCTCCGAGCCGGCCGGCATCCGTGCCGCGCAATCCGAAGATCGTTCTCGTCCGAACAGATCGGCGACCGCTCGCGCGGCCGCCACCGCTCGCGCCTGAAGTCACACAGTCCCCAACCCCGAAGGAAACATCATGTTCACAGCACGCAAGTCCCGGGTCGCGTTCGCCGCGGCCATTCTGGCGGGCGTCGCGCTCGTCGCGACCGGCTGCTCGTCGGGTGACCCGCTCGCGGACGACACCGGAGCCGCGGAAGCCGGCGGCGACGTGATCGCCATCGGCTCGGCCGAGTACTACTCGAACGCGATCATCGCCGAGATCTACGCGCAGGCGCTCGAGAACGCCGGCTTCGAGGTCTCGCGCGACGGATTCAACGCCGGCCAACGCGACAGCTACATGCCCGCCGTGGAATCCGGCGAGATCACGCTCATCCCCGAGTACACCGGAAACCTCCTCCAGTTCTTCGACCCCGAGACCGAGGCGCGCACCTCCGAGGACGTCTACGCCGCGCTGCCGGACGTGCTGCCGGAGGGGCTGTCCGTGCTCGAGCAGTCCACCGCCACGGATCAGGACTCGTACACGGTGACCAAGGCGTTCGCCGACGCGAATTCGCTGGTGGAGATCGGCGACCTGGCGAGCGTCAGCACGGCGCTGACGCTGGGTGGACCGCCCGAGCTGGCCGAACGCCCGTACGGCCCCAGCGGGCTGCTCGAGACCTACGGGGTGACCGTCGGGTTCTCGCCGACGGCGACCACCACGCTGGACGCGCTGCTGGCCGGCACGATCCAGGTCGCGAACATCTACACGGCCGACCCGGCCATCCAGACGAACGACCTCGTGGTCCTCGAAGACCCCGAGGGACTGTTCCTCGCCTCGAACGTCGTTCCGCTCGTGAGCGGCGAGCTGCCGGATGGTGCCGCAGAGATCCTCAACGCGATCAGCGCCGCGCTCACGCCCGAGGGGCTGGTGGCGCTCAACGTCCAGAGCACTGTCGATGAGCTGAACCCCGACGAGATCGCCACGCAGTGGCTCACTGAGAACGGGTTGATCTAAGCCGCGGCGACCGCCCGCGAGACGGGATACGCGCCACCAGACCGGGATCCACGGACTCGGGCTCGCGGCGCCTATCCCGTCTCGCGGTGCAGGCAGGACCGGTCAGTGGCCGAGCGATTCGCCGAGCTCGAGCCAGCGCTCCTCGAGGTCGCCGAGGTCGGCTTTCATCGTCTGCAGCTGAGCGTTCCGCTTGCCGATCGCGACGTAGTCCGACTGGTCGTGCGCAGCCAGGTCGGCGTGCGCGGCCGCGATCCGCTGCGTCAGCTTCGTCATCTGCCGCTCGATCGCGCTGAGCTCCTTCTCGGCGGCGCGCCGGTCGGCCCCGGCCAGGCCGGCGCCGGTGGCCGGCGACGACGAGAGCGCCGCGGCGGGCGCATCGCGTGCGGCCGCGCGGCGGCGCAGGTACTCCTCGACACCCCCCGGCAGGTGCCGCATGCCCTGCCCCTCGATCGCGTACTGCTGGTCGGTGACGCGCTCGATCAGGTACCGGTCGTGCGAGACGACCAGCAGCGTTCCGGGCCATGAGTCCAGCAGGTCCTCGAGGGCGGCGAGCATGTCCGTGTCCAGATCGTTGGACGGCTCGTCCAGGATCAGCACGTTCGGCTCGTCCAGCAGCACCAGCAGCAGCTGCAGGCGCCGCTTCTGCCCGCCGGAGAGGTCGCGCACCGGCGTGGACAGCTCCGAGGAGCGGAACCCGAGCCGTTCCAGCAGTTGGGTGGGAGTCAGTTCCCTGCCGCCCGTGACGTACGAGGTCTTCTGCAGCGCCAGCACGTCCCGGACCCGCTCGTCCGCGTACTGATCCAGTTCGGTCAGGCGCTGGCTCAGGGTGGCCACCTTCACCGTCTTGCCGCGCTTGACACGTCCGGACGTCGGCTCCACCGTCCCGGCCACCAGGCCCAGCAGCGTCGATTTGCCGGCACCGTTCGGTCCCAGGATGCCGGTGCGTTCGCCAGGCGCGATGCGCCACTCGACGTCCTTGAGGATCGGACCGGCGCCGTAGTCCACGCCGGCGTCGAGCAGGTCCACGACGTCCTTGCCGAGGCGTGCGGTGGCGAGTTTGGCCAGTTCCACGTTGTCACGCGGCGGCGGCTCGTCCTCGATCAGCTGGGTGGCCGCCTCGATGCGGAATTTCGGTTTGGAGGTGCGCGCCGGCGCCCCGCGGCGCAGCCACGCCAGTTCCTTGCGGAGGATGTTGCGGCGTTTGGTCTCGGCCACGTTGGACTGGCGCTGTCGCTCGACACGCTGCAGCACGTACGCGGCGTAACCGCCCTCGAACGGATCGACCGTGCCGTCGTGGACCTCCCACATGCGCGTGCACACGGCATCCAGGAACCACCGATCGTGGGTGACCAGCAGCAGGCCGCCCGCGTTGCGCGCCCACCGCTGCGCGAGGTGCTCGGCGAGCCAGGCGATGCCTTCCACGTCCAGGTGGTTGGTGGGCTCGTCCAGGGCGATGACGTCCCAGTCGCCCACGAGCAGACGGGCCAGCCCCACCCGTCGGCGCTGACCGCCGGACAGGGCGGACACGACGGTGTCCAGCGGCACGTCCCGCAGCAGACCGTCCAGCACGTCGCGCACGCGTGCGTCACCGAGCCACTCGTGCTCCGGGCGATCGCCGACGATCGCGTGGCGCACGGTCTCGTCGTCGGGCAGGTCGTCGTCCTGGGCCAGCATCCCGACCCGCACGCCCCCGCGCATCGTGACACGGCCGGAGTCGGGCTGCAGCCGGCCGGTCAGCACCTTCATGAGGGTGGATTTGCCGTCGCCGTTGCGTCCGACGATGCCGATGCGGTCGCCGCCGTCGACTCCCACGGTCACGTCGTCCAGGACGACTTTCGCGGGGAACTCCACGTGCAGGTGCTCGCCGCCGAGGAGATGGGCCATCCTCCCAGCCTAAGCGGCGGCGGGCGCCTGGCCTGCCGCCGCTAGGTGCGGCGGACCCGCGGAGCCGGCGGCGGCGGCACCGCCTTGGCCGCGATCACGGCCGCCAGGGCGACGGATTCGCGCCCGCGCCGGGTCTCCACGACGACGGCGTCGGCATCCTTCGATCGCAGATAGCCGAGCGCGTCCGTTGCCCCGCCGTCCTCGAGCAGGGAGCGGACCACGACGCGCGTGCCGATCGGCGCGTGCCGCAGGAACTCGGCCGGGTTCACCAGCTGCCGACCGCGTAGTCCTTCAGGAAGACGCCGAAGATGTCCTCGCCGGCCTCGCCGCGCACGATCGGGTCGTACACGCGCGCTGCGCCGTCTACGAGGTCCAGCGGCGCGTGGAAGCCCTCCTCGGCGAGGCGCACCTTCGTGGGGTGCGGGCGCTCGTCGGTGATCCAGCCGGTGTCGACGCTGGTCATCAGGATGCCGTCGGTCTCGAACATCTCGCGGGCGCTGGTGCGGGTCAGCATGTTCACGGCCGCCTTGGCCATGTTCGTGTGCGGGTGGCCCGGACCCTTGTACCCGCGACCGAACACGCCCTCCATGGCGCTCACGTTCACCACGTATGTCCGCCGGGCCGGACTGGCCGCCAGCGACGGACGCAGCTGCGATACCAGCAGGAACGGGGCGGTGGTGTTGGCCAGCTGCACTTCCAGCATCTCCAGCGGATCCACCTGCTGCACGTGCTGAGTCCACGAGTTCGAGTCCTCCAGGTCCGGCAGCAGCCCCCCGGCGTCGATCGCCGTTCCGGCGGCGAGACGGTCCAGCGAGCTCGAGCCGGCAGCCATCGCCTGCTCGGTCAGCTCTTCGGCACGCGTGGCCGCCGCGGCCAGGATCGGATGTGCGCTGACGGACTGGGCCAGGGCGAGCGGGTGGGCATCGTTGGTGTGCCCGAAGGTCACCAGCTCGGGCAGCGGGCCGTCCGGCAGCGGCGCCAGCTCCGCGTCGACCAGGGGCTGGTACGCGCCGGGAGAGCGTCGCACCGTTTGGGTGGCGTTGTTGATGAGGATGTCCAGCGGTCCCTGCGCGGCCACGGATTGGGCCAGGCCGATCACCTGGGCAGGATCGCGCAAGTCGATTCCCACCACGCGGAGCCGGTCGATCCACTCCGCCGAGTCGGGCAGGCTGGTGAAGCGGCGCACGGCGTCGCGGGGGAAGCGCGTCGTGATCGTCGTGTGCGCGCCGTCGCGGAGCAGCCGCAGGGCGATGTACATGCCGATCTTGGCGCGGCCTCCGGTCAGCAGCGCGCGGCGGCCGGTCAGGTCCGTGCGCGCGTCCCGCTTGGCGTGGCTCATCGCCGCGCAGGTCGGGCACAGCTGGTGGTAGAACGCGTCCACGTGCGTGTACGGCTGCTTGCAGATATAGCAGGCGCGCGCTTTGATCAGCGTCCCCGCCGAAGACGAGCCGGAGGTGATCGCCAGCGGAATGCCGCGCGTCTCGTCATCGATCCGGTCGGGTGCGCCGGTGGCGGTGGCCGCGACCACCGAGCGGTCCGCGTCGGCGATGAGCGCGCGCTTCTCCAGCCGTCGCACCTTCTTGGCCGACTTGAACATGTTCGCCGTGGCGTGCCGCACGGTCCGGTAGTCGGGATGCTGCTGATCCACCTCGTCCAGCTGCGCAAGCACCCGCAGCGTGATCGCCAACTCGGACGGGTCGATGCCGCTGGGGCCGTGATCGGCGGATTCGGGCGCGGGCGAGGCGGGTCGCTGATCGGAGAAGGGCACACAGAATTCTACGCCCGGACGCCTGTGCGTCCCCTCAGACGTCGAACCCCAGGCTGAGCTTGCGCAGCAGTCCCGCCAGACGCTCGCGATCCGAGCGGGACAGTGAGGCCAGCAGCAGAGCCTCCGCGTCCACGAGGCGGGTGATGGCGGCATCCACGCGGATCCGGCCGTCCTCGGTGAGGGTCACCAGGATGCTGCGCCCGTCGTCCGGGTCGGCCTCACGGTGCACGAGACCTCGTCCGACCAGTCGGTCGATGCGGTTGGTCATCGTTCCGCTGGAGACCAGTGTCTGCTGCAGCAGCTGCTTCGGGCTCAGCTGGAAAGGCTCGCCGGCGCGGCGCAGGGCGGACAGCACGTCCCAGTCCCACGGCTCGAGGTCGCTGCGGCGGAAGGCGTCGCGACGGGCACGGTCCAGGTGGCGGGAGAGCCGATCGACGCGCGAGAGCACCTCGAGCGGCGAGAAGTCCAGG
The DNA here is from genome assembly GCF_024623505.1 of Microbacterium sp. zg.B48. Lineage (NCBI taxonomy): Bacteria > Bacillati > Actinomycetota > Actinomycetes > Micrococcales > Microbacteriaceae > Microbacterium > Microbacterium sp. zg.B48. Next base: position 104,016 of record NZ_JANJFE010000003.1, on the reverse strand, counting down.
TCGGGACGCTGCGCCGTCCACGCTCCGACGATCCGGTCGACCTCGTCCGTCTCCTGAGCCATGTCCTCATTATCGTGGTCGGCCGCCCCGCCGGCACGCGGAGCTTCAGCGGGCGTCTGGCAGACTTATCGGGCGGCCGCTCCCTGTGCAGGCGGGGGTCGCGGTCCGCCGTGGTGTAATGGCAGCACGACAGCCTTTGGAGCTGTTAGGTCTAGGTTCGAATCCTGGCGGCGGAGCATGTCCGAGAACATCACCGCGCCCCAGCTGGCCGTCATCATCCTCGCCGCGGGTCAGGGCACGCGGATGAAATCGAGTCTGCCGAAGGTTCTGCACCGGATCGGCGGGCGTCCGCTGCTCGGCCACGTCCTGGACACCGCGCGCGCGCTCGACCCGCAGAAGGTGCTGGTCGTGGTCCGGCACGAGCGCGACCTCGTCGCCGATGTCGTCCTGGACATCTCACCGGAGATCGTGGTCGTCGATCAGGACGAGGTCCCCGGCACGGGTCGCGCCGTCGAGGTGGCACTGGCTCAGCTGCCCGACTTCAGCGGCGATGTGCTGGTGCTCAGCGGCGATGTGCCGCTGCTGGATGACCAGACTCTGGCGCGCTTGATCCGCACCCACCGCGAGAGCGGTGCCGCGGCCACCGTGCTCAGCGCCGTCGTGGCCGACCCGACCGGATACGGCCGTGTCATCCGCGACTCGGCCGGAGGCGTGCAGCGCATCGTCGAGCAGAAGGACGCCACCGACGATGAGGCATCCGTCACCGAGATCAACGCGGGGGTGTACGTGTTCCAGGCGGAGCCGCTGCGCCGGCACATCGCCCTGGTCGGCAGCGCCAACGCCCAGGGCGAGCGTTACCTGACGGACGTGGTGGCGCTGCTGCGCGATTCGCGCTTGACGGTGGGTGTCTCGCAGGCGACGGAGGCGACCGCCGCGCTCGGGGTGAACGATCGCGTCCAGCTGTCCGAAGCGGCGCGGCTGCTGAACGCCCGCACGGTGCGCAGGTGGCAGCTGGAGGGGGCGATGATCCTCGACCCGGCCACCACCTGGATCGATGTGACCGCATCGCTCGCGCCGGATGTCACGGTGCTGCCGAACACGCACATCCTCCGCGCGACCTCGATCGCCGCCGGCGCCACGGTCGGGCCGGACACCAGCCTGGTGGACTGCGAGGTCGGCGAGAACGCATCGGTGACGCGCACCGATGCGACTCTGGCCGTCATCGGCGCCGGCGCCACGGTCGGCCCGTTCGCGTACCTGCGGCCGAACACCGTCCTGGGCGACCGGGGCAAGATCGGCACGTTCGTCGAGACCAAGAACTCCACGATCGGCGAGCGCAGCAAGGTGCCGCACCTGTCCTACATCGGCGACACCACGATCGGCACGGGCGTGAATCTGGGGGCCGGGGCGATCACCGCCAACTACGACGATCTCACCAAGCACCGCACCGAGATCGGCGACGAGGTCCACACCGGGTCGCACAACGTGTTCGTGGCGCCCGTTAGGATCGGAGCAGGCGCGAAGACCGGAGCCGGCGCGGTGATCCGAAAGGACGTGCCGCCCGGGGCACTGGCGCTCAGCGTGGCCCCCCAACGCAACGTCGAGGGATGGGTCGAGACCAACAGAGCGGGAACCGGCGCGGCGGACGTCGCGGCCAAGGCCCGGTCGGCACAGAAGGCAGACGATGGCGCGCAAGCGGAAAACGGTTGATCTCGATCGCGATAACGACATCGCCCCCGGTCTGGTGGCCAAGACGAAGAAGCGCCTGGTCGTCGCCGGTGGGCGCTCGCACCCGGCACTTTCCAGGGACGTCGCCGCGGCCATCGGGACCGAGCTGGTGCCCACCGAGTACCGCACCTTCGCGTCGGGCGAGATCCTCACCCGGTTCGAGGTGTCCATCCGCGGCTGCGACTTCTTCCTGATCCAGAGCTTCGGCCCGCCGGTCAACGAGTGGCTCATGGAGACGCTGATCATGCTGGATGCGGCCAAGCGCGCGTCCGCGAAGCGGATCACCGTTGTCGCGCCGTACTACCCGTACTCGCGCCAGGACAAGAAGAGCCGCGGGCGCGAGCCGATCAGCGCGCGTCTGGTCGCGGATCTGCTCAAGACCGCCGGAGCAGACCGCGTGATGAGCGTCGACCTGCACGCCGCGCAGATCCAGGGGTTCTTCGACGGCCCCGTCGACCACCTCTTCGCCAAGCCGGTGCTGCTGGAGTACTTCCAGCGCACGCTCCCGCCGGAGGACCGCGCAAAGCTGACCGTGGTCTCGCCGGACACCGGCCGCGTGCGGGTGGCCGACACCTGGTCTGACAGCCTCGGCGCCCCGCTCGCGATCATCCACAAGCGTCGCGACCCGAAGGTCGCCAACCAGGTCACCGTGAACGAGATCGTCGGTCAGGTGGAGGGCCGGGTCTGCCTCCTCGTCGACGACATGATCGACACCGGCGGCACGATCGTCAAGGCCGCGGAGGCGCTCAAGAAGAGCGGCGCCGAACGCGTCATCGTCGCGGCCACGCATGCGATCTTCAGCGACCCGGCCTCGGAGCGCCTGCAGTCGGTGGCCATCGACGAAGTGGTCGTCACCGATACCGTGCCGATCCCGGAGCACAAGCTGTTCCCCGCGCTGACGATCCTGCCGATCGCGCCGCTGCTGGCTCGGGCCATCCACGAGGTGTTCGAAGACGGGTCGGTCACGAGCATGTTCGACGGGGCCGCATAGCGCGGCGGGTGCATCCATGACACTCCCGGCACAGGCAGCGACCCTGGTCGTCGATCGTCCGTTCGCACGGACGGTGCCGGAGGTCGAGCGCGCACTGCGCACGGACACCGCGGGTCTGACCGCCGTCGAGGCGGCAGCGCGTCTGCAGGACGTCGGGCGCAACGAATTGCCCCCGCCGCCGCGCAGACCCGCGATCCTGCGTTTCCTGATGCACTTCAACGACACGCTGATCTACATCCTGCTGGGCGCTGCTGCCGTCAAGGCGATCATGGGCGACTGGCTGGATTTCTGGGTGATCATCACCGTGGCGGTCATCAACGCCGTGATCGGCTTCGCCCAGGAAGGCCGCGCAGAGTCGGCGCTCGCCGGCATCCGCGGAATGCTCTCCGCCGACGCTCGCGCCCGTCGCGATGGTCGGTGGATGACCGTGCCCGCTGCTGAGCTGGTGCCGGGCGATGTCATCCGCCTGGCCCCGGGCGACAAGGTGCCGGCGGATGTGCGCCTCTTCCAGGCGGTCCAGCTGCGCATCGACGAGTCCGCGTTGACCGGCGAATCCGTGCCCGCATCCAAGGCGGTGGACCCGGTGCCCCTGGAGGCCGGCGTCGGAGACCGAGCCTCCATGGCCTTCTCCGGCACCATCGTCTCTGCCGGGCAGGGCCGGGGGATCGTGACCGGAACCGGCACCGCGACCGAGATCGGAAAGATCCAGGAACTCGTCGGGGATGCCGGCTCCCTGGCCACCCCGCTGACCAAGCAGCTGGATGACTTCGGCAAGAAGCTCACGCTGGTCATCCTCGGCATGGCGGTGCTCATGCTCGTGATCGGACGGTTCGGGCACGGGATGCCGTTCGCCGAGCTGATCTCGGCGACGATCGGCTTCGCGGTGGCAGCCATCCCGGAAGGGCTGCCCGCGCTGGTGACGATCACCTTGGCGATCGGCGTGCAGCAGATGGCGCGTCAGAACGCCATCACCCGCAAGCTGCCGGCCGTCGAAGCGCTGGGTTCGGTGACCACGATCTGCTCGGACAAGACCGGCACGCTGACCAAGAACGAGATGACCGTGCGGCGCATCGTCACACCCGTCGGCGACTACGAGGTCACCGGCCTGGGCTACGACCCGGACGGCGAGATCCTCGCCGACCACGGGCAGCCGCCCGCCGCAGACGTGGCGGCCATGCTGTCGGTCGCGACGCTGTGCAACGACGCGCATCTGGTCCGCGACACCGCGGACGGGGGCTGGAGCCTGGTCGGGGAGCCCACGGAAGGCGCGCTGAAGGTCGTCGCGCTGAAAGGCGGTGTCAGCTCCGCCGGCATCCGGCGGGTCGATGTGGTGCCGTTCGACTCGGCGCACAAGCTCATGGCGACCCTGGACGAGGCAGCGGACGGCTCGCGCGCCGTTCTGGTGAAGGGGGCGCCGGACCGTCTGCTGGAGCGATCGACGAGCCAGCGCGGTGCGGCTGGCCGGGAGCCGCTGGACGTGGAGCGCTGGGATGCCGAGGTCGCAGAGCTGGGCGGCGCAGGGCTGCGGGTGCTGGCAGCGGCCCGCCTGCCGGTGGATCGGACCCGCGAGGTGGTCAGCCTGGACGATCTGCACGGACTGGAGTTCCTGGGCGTCTGGGGCATCCTGGACCCGCCACGCCCGGAGGCCGTCGACGCGATCGCGGACTGCCACGCCGCCGGCATCCGCGTGAAGATGATCACCGGCGACCACGCCGGCACCGCCCTGGCGATCAGCCGCGAGATGGGCATCGTGCACGACGCCGACGCGCGCGTACTCACGGGGGCCGAACTTGAGGCGATGACGCAGGAGCAGCTGAAGGCGGTGGTCCGCGACGTCGACGTCTTCGCCCGCACCAGCCCGGAGCACAAGATCCGCATCGTCCGCGGTCTGCAGGCGCATGGCGAGGTCGTGGCGATGACCGGGGACGGGGTCAACGACGCCCCCGCGCTGACGCGGGCCGACATCGGGATCGCGATGGGCATCAAGGGCACCGAGGCGACCAAGGAGGCCGCCGAGATCGTCCTCGCGGACGACAACTTCGCCACCATCCGCGCGGCGGTCCGCGAGGGGCGCCGGATCTACGACAACCTGCGCAAGTCCGTGGTGTTCATGCTGCCCACCAACGGTGCGCAGGCACTGGTCATCCTCGTGGCGGTCGTGTTCGGGCTCGCGCTGCCGCTCACACCGGTGCAAGTGCTCTGGGTCAACATGGTGACCGGGCTGACGCTCTCGCTCGCTCTCGCCTACGAACCGGCCGAGCGGGGCATCATGACCCGGCCGCCGCGCGCCCCCGGCGGGTCGATCGTCTCCGCCCGCGAGCTCGGGTTCGTCTTCCTCGTCTCGCTGCTGATCGGCGGCGCCACGCTCGGGGTGTTCTACGGCGCGGTCGCGGGCGGCACCGATATCGCCTACGCGCGCACCGAAGCGGTCGCGATGCTGGCGCTCGGACAGCTCGCGTATCTGTTCAACTGCCGGTTCCTGAGCCGGTCAAGCCTGACCGTCGACGTGGTCCGCGGCAACCCGGCGGTGTGGTGGTCGGCGCTCGCGCTGGTGGTGGTCCAGCTCATCTACACCTACGTGCCGTTCATGAACGACCTGTTCGGCTCCCGTCCGCTCGCGGTGTGGTCTTGGGGCCCGCCGATCGCGCTGTCGATCGTCATCTTCCTGGCGATCGAGGCCCTCAAAGCGCTCCGCCGGGGCCGGCGCGGGCGGGGGTGACCTGTTCAGGCTGCGTTCAACGACGCTCCATAGGTTGGTCGGGAACAGTTCTCGCATCCGCACCCACCGTCAGGCATCGCAGGAGGACCACCATGATCCGCACCGACGCAGTACCGCGCCCCCTCCGCATCGGGGCAGGCGTGGCCGCCGTGGCCGCGACGTTCGCCCTCGCCGGGTGCGCCCCCACGGACGCCGGGGGCGGCACCGAGGCACCCGCTGCCGGCCCGAGCCGAAGCTCCGCCCCGGGCTCGGGCGCGTCCGAGCCGGCAGCCCCGCCCGGGGACAGCACGTACGCGGACGGCACGTACACCGCCGACGGCTCCTACGCCACACCCGAATCGGTCGAGACGATCACGGTCACCGTCAACCTGGAGGACGATGTGATCGCGGAGGTGTCCGTCGTCGGGGATCCCCAGAAGCGCGAATCCGAAGAGTATCAAGGGCGCTTCATCGGCGGGATCGCCGACGCCGTGGTGGGAAGGGACATCGACGAGATCGCGGTCAGCAGGGTCGCCGGATCGTCGCTGACCAGCGGCGGCTTCAACCAGGCGATCGAGACGATCAAGTTCGAAGCTGCGGCGTAGCGGCTCGCCATGGCACCACCGGATGACGCCGGACGCTCTGCCGGCGCCGCGAGGCCTGCCGTCTGGCGATTCGACGCGATCGGCACCCGCTGGCAGATCGACACACCCGCGCCGCTCGACGCACGCGCCCGCGTGGCCGTCCTCGGCGTGATCGCGGAGTTCGACCGGCAGTGGTCGCGATTCCGCAGCGACTCGCTGGTCGCGGCGCTGGCCGGCGGCGCGGAGGCGGTGCCGGCACCGCCCGATGCCTCCGCCATGCTCGACGCGTTCGATGCGCTCAGCGCGGCCACAGCCGGCGCCGTCAACCCACTGGTGGGAGCCTCGCTGGAGGCGCACGGGTATGACGCCGGGTACCGTCTGGTCGACCGGGGCGCCGCACCCGCGCCGGCGAACTGGCAGGACGTGCTCTCGTGGGATGGCGGGATGCTGCGCCTGACCGAGCCGGCCGTCCTGGACGTCGGCGCCCTCGGGAAGGGGCGTCTGGTGGATCGGGTCGCCGAGGCGCTCGAGCCGTGGACGCGGGACGGCCTGGTCGTCGACGCGAGCGGGGACATGGTCGTGCGCGGCGGCCCGCACCGCATCGGACTGGAGCACCCGTACGACGCGCGGCGCGCGATCGGGGTCGTCGAGGTGACGGATGCCGCGCTGTGCGCCTCGGCGACGAACCGGCGCAGCTGGGGCGAGGGCCTGCACCACGTGCTGGATGCGCGCACAGGGGAGCCGGTGCGCACCATCGCGGCCACCTGGGCGATCGCCCCGGCTTCGCAGCCGAGCCCCGCGATGCGCGCCGACGCGATCGCCACCGCACTGTTCTTCGACGGAGGCCCCCAGCTGGCCGCGCAATGGCGTGTCGAGTGGGTGCGCATGAGCACGGACGGCCGCGTCGAGTGGTCGCCCGGCAGTACGGCAGAGTTGTTCGCGTGATCGGAACCTTCACCTCGCTGTGGAATCGCGTCTTCGCGGTGCTCGGACGCGTCTCGATGTACCGGCTCGCGCTGCTCGCTCTGGGCGTACTGTCCGTCCTGGCACTGATCGCCTCGGTCTTCGGGCTGGTGGCGCCGACACCGGGGGAGCTGCTGGTGACGGCCGTGGTGCTGACCGTGGTGTGCGCCGGTGTGGATGCCGCCGCCCAGGCGGTCGTGCGGCTGCCCTGGCGGCTGGAGTCCTCGCTGATCACAGCGGCGATACTGCTGTTCGTGCTGCGCCCCACGCTCGATCCGGCCGGGCTGGCCGGGATCGCGCTCGCCGGGGCCGCGGCATCCCTCTCCAAATACGTGCTGGCCTGGCGCGGACGGCACATCTTCAATCCGGCCGCCGTGGGCGCGACCGTGCTGACCGTCGTGGCTGTCGCGGTGCCCAGCCTGGGGGCATCGTCGTGGTGGGTCGGCACGCCGGTGCTGGCCGGGCCGGTGATCCTCCTCGGCCTGGCGGTGCTGGTGCGCACCGAGAAGGTGCGCGTCATCGCGGTCTTCGTCGTCGCTGCGGTGGCGGTCGGCGTGCTGCGCACGTCGGCGCAGTATCAGGCCGCAGGACTGCCGGTGCAGATCGGCGATGTGCTGTGGCCGCTGCTGTGGTCCTCGCCGATCCTGTTCCTCGGCGCATTCATGCTCTCCGAGCCGCTGACCCTGCCGCCGCGCCGGTGGCAGCAGTTCACCGTCGCCGGTCTGGTCGGCGTGCTGGTGGGGTGGCCGATCGACCTCGGTGCGATCAGCCTCGGCCAGGAGCGCGCTCTGCTGATCGGCAACCTGCTGGCGTTCGTGTTCGCGTTCTCCGCCCGCTCGGCGGTGAAGCTGGCCTTGGAGTCGCGCGTGCTGCTGACTCCGACGGTGCACCTGCTGACCTTCCGGGCGCGTCGCCGTCTCGCATTCATCCCCGGTCAGTACCTGGAGTTGGACGTGCCGCACCGCCATCCCGACGCGCGGGGGACTCGCCGTGAGTTCAGCATCGCCTCGGCACCCGAAGACCTGCCGCTGCTGTCGGTGGCCTTCCGCGAGGTGCCCGGCGCGAAATCGCAGAGCTCGTACAAGAAGGCCCTGGCCCAGATCTCCACGGGGGATGCTCTGGCCGTCACCGGAGTGTGGGGAGATTTCGTCCTCCCGAAGAAGCCCACCAGCGCGGTGTTGATGGTCGCCGCCGGCATCGGGATCACGCCGTTCGTCTCGCAGCTGCGGCATGCGCGCCTTGCCGGCGAAGACCGCGACGTCGTCCTGGTGTACGTCGCCGCCGAAGCGGCCGAGCTCGCGTTCCGCGAGGAGCTGGAGGCATCCGGTGTGCCGGTCGTGGTCTTCACGCGCGACCAGCCGCGGGACCTGCCGCGCCACTGGCTGTGGGCCCGCGGTGTCCGCCTCGACGCGGAGGGCCTGCTGCAGGTCGTGCCCGACATCGCGGCCCGCCACGCCTACATCTCGGGTCCCGCCGGGCTGATCGCGGACCTCGCTCCCGCGCTCGAGCGGGCGCGCTCCATCACCACCGACGCCTTCAGCGGGTACTGACCTCGGCAGCGGCAGCGGGCGGAGTGACCGGCAGCCGCACCTCGAACGTGGTGTCTCCAGGGCTGCTGCGCACGGTCAGAGCGCCGCCGTGCGCGGCCACGATCGCCCGCGCGATGGAAAGGCCCAATCCGGTGCCGCCGGTCTGGCGGGCGCGTGAGCGGTCGGCTCGTGAGAACCGGTCGAACAGCTCGTCGGCGATCGCCGGATCCACGCCGGGACCGTCATCGTGCACGCGGATCACGGCATCCGTCCCCTCGCGCGCGACCGTGAGCGTGACGTGGGTGCCCGCCGGCGTGTGCGTGCGCGCATTGGCGAGCAGATTGCCCAGCACCTGGTGCAGCCGGGCGGCGTCGCCCGTGATGACCACCGGCTCCTCGCCGACATCGAGCTCCCACCGGTGGTCCGGGCCCGCAGGGCGCACATCGGCGATCGCCTCGATCGCCAGTCGCGACAGGTCGACGGTGCCGTAGACGAGCTCCTGCCCTTCGTCCAGTCGGGCCAGCAGCAGCAGGTCCTCGACGAGCCGGGTCATCCGGATCGACTGCGCCTGGATGCGCTCCAGCGACGTCACGGTGTTCTGATCCTCCGACGCGGCATCCCCGTGGCGCAGCGCGCGCAGCGACAGCTCGGAGTAGCCGCGGATGGAGGCCAGCGGCGTGCGCAGCTCATGGCTGGCGTCGGCCACGAATCGACGCATCCGCTCCTCGTTGCGCTGGCGGGCGTCCAGCGACTCGCCGACGTGGTCCAGCAGCGTGTTCAGCGCGTGCCCGACGCGTCCGATCTCGGTGTGCTCGTCCGTCTCATCGTCCGGCACGCGCTCGGTGATCGAGACGGCGCCCTCGGCCAGCGGCAGGGCGGCCACGCGCGTCGCGGTGTCGGCCACTGCACGCAGCGGCTTGAGCCCTGCGCGGATCACGAACGCGATGGCCGCGGCCAGCAGGAGCAGACCTCCCGCGGTGACCAGGGTGATGGTCGTCAGCGTGGCCGCGATCGTGCTGCGCACCTCCGAGACCGGCAGTCCCGCGATCCCGATGAAGTTGTCTCCCTGCACCAGGCGGATGCGGTAATCGCCGATGTCATCCCCCAGCGAGATGGTCGTGAAACCGCCCTCGTCGATCGCGTCCACGACACCGGCGATCTGGTCGTCGCTGAGACGGACGACCTCGCCGTCGCCGCCGATGTACGCGCCGGACACCCCGCCGCTGACCGACTGGACGACGAAGAGGAAGCCCGGTTCCTGCGGACCTTCGGCCAGTACGTCGAATGCATCCCGGACGGTGAGCGGGAACTGGGGCGTCTGCAGGGACTGACCGGCCTGCTGGGCGGCGTTCTCCAGGCGGGCGTCGAGGTTCGCTTCCAGGACGCGGCCCAGGGCGGCGCTGGTCGCGATCGCGACGATCACCAGGATGAGGGAGACGATGCCGATGACCGTCGCCATCAGACGCGTCTGCAGACTCCACCGATGACGTGCGCGCCGCGGCGCAGGGGGCGGTGCCTCGTCACGAGCGTCGTCGTCGGCGTCCGTCGGGGGCGCCGCGAGCGGTACCGGACCCGTGGCGGGGGCTGCGGTCACTGCGGGGCCTTGATCATGTACCCGACGCCGCGAACGGTGTGGATCAGCGGTTCGCGACCCTGGTCGATCTTCTTCCGCAGGTACGAGATGTACAGCTCGACGACGCTGGAGCGTCCGCCGAAGTCGTAGTGCCAGACGCGGTCGAGGATCTGCGCCTTCGACACGACGCGACGCTGGTTGCGCATGAGGAAGCGCAGCAGCTCGAATTCGGTGGCGGTCAGTTCGATCTGGTCGCCGCCGCGCTCGACCTCGTGGCTGTCCTCGTTCAGGGTGAGGTCGCCGACGCGCAGGATCGGCTCGGCGTCGGCGGACTGGGCGGTGCCGGCACGACGCATCAGCCCGCGCAGACGCGCCACGACCTCTTCGAGGCTGAACGGCTTGGTGACGTAGTCATCCCCGCCGGCCGTGAGCCCCGCGACACGGTCGGCCACGGCGTCCTTGGCGGTGAGGAAGAGCACGGGCACGTCGTTGCCCGAATGGCGCAGGCGCTGCAGCACGGCCATCCCGTCGAGGTCGGGCATCATGACGTCCAGGACCATCGCATCCGGCTGGAAGTCGCGCGCGGCCTGAAGCGCCTCGAATCCGGAGCCGGCGGTGCGGACCTCCCAGCCCTCCATGCGCAGCGCCATGGACAGCAGATCGGTGAGCATCTGCTCGTCATCCACGACGAGCACGCGCAGGGCGGTGCCGTCCGGGCGGCGGAGTGCGGGGGCGAGAGCTGTGGCGGCCATGAGGCCATTGTGCTCGCTCACCTATGCAGTTCCTGTGGAGCCAGCTATGCAGTGGCTGTGAGATCCGGCCGGAGGGGTCAGGAGCGGGCGTAGGCGGCCAATCCGTCGAAAACGGCGTCCCGCTCCGCGTCCACGGCCTGTTCCGCGGGGTGCGCGTCGAAATGGGCGAGAATGCGGCGCGCACCCTCGTCGAACGTGATGGTGGTGCGGAACTCGGGGACCAGCGCGGTGACCTTGCCGATGTCGAAGAGCATCGAATGCGACTTGTCTCCGAGCAGGCCCGGCCCGAGCTCCGCAGAGCGGGCGGCGATCGCCTCCGAAGCGACGTGCACGAAGTCCGGGTCCGGCACGCCGGCGGCATCCGCCAGCCATCGGTAGATCTGGTTCCAGGTGGGCGCGTGAGTGCCGGTGATGGTGAAGGCCTCGCCGATCGCGGCCGGGTTGGCGAGCAGGCCGGCGAAGCCCACCGCGAAGTCGTCGCTGTGGGTGAGCGTCCACAGGCTGGTCCCGTCGCCGTGGATCACCACGGGCTTGCCCCGGCGCATACGGGAGATGTCCGTCCAGCCGCCCATCGTGGGCAGCAGCCGCTCGTCGTACGTGTGCGACGGACGCACGATGGTCACCGGGAATCCGCGATCGCGGTACGCCTCGACCAGAAGATCCTCGCAGGCGATCTTGTCGCGGGAGTACTGCCAGAACGGATTGCGCAGCGGCGTGGACTCGGTGACGGGAAGCCGCTGCGGCGGCTTCTGATAGGCCGATGCCGAACTGATGAACACGTACTGACCGCAGTGCCCCTCGAATCCGGCCAGATCGGACTGCACGTGCTGCGGTGTGAAGGCGAGGAACTGGGCGATCACATCGAACCGGTCCTGGCCGACCGCACGCTGCACCGCATCGGCATCGCGGATGTCTGCGACCAGTTCCCGCACGCCGTCGGGCACGGGTCTGCGCCCAGAGCCCCGATTCAGCACCGTGACGTCGTGGCCGAGGAGCAGGGAGCGGCGGACGCAGGCCGAGCTGATCGTGCCGGTGCCGCCGAGGAAAAGGATGCGGGTGGCTGCCATGCACTGACCCTAGCGGCCGCCTCCGGCGCTTAAGGTGGCACGCATGGCTCTGATCGATTCCGCGGTGTACGTCGGCAGTACACGCATCGGCGAAGGCGCCCCGCCCGCCGAGGCGATCCGGCAGGCACGCACGGAGGGCGGCATGGTGTGGATCGCGCTGCGCTCACCGGATGCCGACGAGCTGGGTGAGCTGCAGACGCTGCTGGATCTGCACCCGCTCGCCGTCAAGGACAGCCTGCGCGGGCACCAGCGTGCGAAGTTCGAACGATTCGGCCGCATGTCGTTCCTCGTGGTGCAGCCGGCCGCGTACGTCGATGAGACCGAGACCGTCGAGTTCGCGGAGGTCGACTTCTTCGTGGGGGACGACTTCATCGTCACGGTGCAGGATGACGACATCGACGTCCGGGGTGTGCGGGCGGAGCTCGAAGAGCATCCGACGATCCTCGCGAAGGGCACGTACGGCATCGTGTGGGCGCTGCTGAGCCGGGTCCTGGACGCGTACGGACCGGTCGTTGACGGCGTGGAGAACGACATCGACGAGATCGAGCAGGAGCTGTTCTCCCAGGTGCCGGACGTGTCCCGGCGCATCTTTGGACTCCAGCGGGAGGTGATCGACCTGCAGCACGCCACCTCGCCGCTGCTGGACATCTTCGAGCGGTTGCAAGTGCTGTTCGCCGACGAGGCGGACGGACGCGACGCGCCCGCATTCCGGGAGCTCGGCGATCGGGCCGGGCACATCGTCGACCGCGTCGATGCTTTCCGGCACACCCTCGACAATGCCCTCACCATCCACACCAGCCTGGTGGAGCAGCAGAACAACGAGGCGATGCGGCGCATGACCGAGGCCGGGCTGCAGCAGAACGAACAGGTCAAGAAGGTCTCCGGCTGGGCAGCGATCCTGTTCGCTCCGACGCTGGTCGGCACCATCTACGGCATGAACTTCGACAACATGCCGGAGCTGCACTGGACCTTCGGCTATCCGCTGGCGCTGCTGGCGATGCTGTGCACCAGCGTGACGCTGTACGCGATCTTCAAGCGCCGCGGCTGGCTCTAGCCGTCCGCACGGGTCTCGACCCGTGTCGGGCCCCTCCGGTATCGTCTGTGCGATGCGAATCGATGGGCTGATTTCTGAACTGCCCGGACGCGCTCTGGCTCCGGGGGATGACGGGTGGGAGGCGGCGCGGCACTTCCATTCCGGCGTCGGCCAACCGGATGTGATCGTGCGCGCCGCCTCGGTCGACGACGTGGCGGCCGCGGTGCGCTGGGCCTCAGCGGAGGGCGTCCCGATCGCGGTGCGCGGCGGCGGTCACAGCGCCTGGGGCGCACTCCCCGGCGGGTTGACCCTGGACCTCGCCGCGCTGAGCGAGGTGGAGGTGGACGGCACGCTCGTGCGGGTGGGCGGCGGCGCGGTCTGGGGGCACGTCGCCGGAGTGCTCGCCCAGCACGGGCTCGGTCTCAGCTCGGGCGACACCGCTTCGGTCGGTGTCGGCGGCCTCACCCTCGGCGGAGGCATCGGCTGGATGGTGCGGTCGTGGGGCCTGGCCGCGGACCAGCTTGTCGGGGTCCAGATCGTCAGCGCAGCGGGTGCGCTGATCGAGGCGACCGATGCCTCGCATCCCGAGCTGATGTGGGCGCTGCGGGGTGGGGGAGGCAACTTCGGCGTTGTCACGCGCTTCGACTTCCGCGCGCACGAACTGCCCGCGGTCGTGTTCGCCACGCTGGCCGTGACCGGTCCGGCCGAGCCCATGCTGCGTGCGCTGCGGGAGGTCATGAAGCAGGCCCCACGGGAGCTGACGGTCACGTACATGGACGTCCCGCCGATGGATCCGAACGCTGCAGCCGGCGCGAGCGTTTCGGCATGCTGGGCGGGCGCTGACGAAGCCGCCGCCCGCGCCGCGCTCGCGCCGCTTCTCGCTCTGGACGGCGTGGAAGCGGTCGAATTCGGGGCGCGCTCCTATCCGGGCATCCTGATCGAGGCGCCGCCGGCAGAGGCCGATCAGCCGATGCCCGGCCTGATCGGAGGCAACACGCTCCTGCGGGAACTGAGCGAGGACGCCATCGAGCGGCTTGCGTCCTTCCGAGCGGCGAACCCGGCGTCGGTGCTGCTGCTGCGTTCGCTGGGCGGCGCGTATGGCGATGTCCCACAGGAGGCGACTGCGTTCCCCGCCCGCGACGCCACGTGGTTCGCCATGGCGATGGCCTTCGACATCCCCGGGATGCTCGATGACGCCGGGCGCTCGCGGGTCGCTGCGGACTGGGACGCCATCGAGGCGCTGGGCGACGGGTTCTACGGCAACTTCACGATGTCCACCGAGCCCGGCCTGGTCTCGCACATGTTCTCAGCCGACACGATGGCGCGCCTTGCCGCGGTGAAGCGCGAGTGGGACCCCGCGAACGTGTTCCGCCGGAACCACAACATCAGACCGGACTGAGCGGGCGCCGCCGAACGTCAGTGCGTGTCCTCGGCCTCGATCTCGCTGCGGTCGCCGGACCAGAGCGTGTGGAAGGTGCCGGGCTTGTCGATGCGCTTGTAGGTGTGCGCCCCGAAGAAGTCGCGCTGGCCCTGGATCAAGGCCGCCGGCAGGCGCTTCGCGCGCAGCCCGTCGTAGTACGACAGCGAGGAGGAGAACGCGGGGGCGGGGATGCCGGCCGCCGCCGCGGTCGCGACGATCCGGCGCCACGAGTCCTGTGCACGCGTGAGGGCGTCCACGAAGTACGGTGCGGTGAGCAGAACCGGCAGGTCGGGCGTCTGCGCGTACGCGTCGGCGATGCGGTTGAGGAACTGCGCGCGGATGATGCAGCCGCCGCGCCAGATCTTCGAGATGGCCCCCAGGTCGATCGCCCAGTCGTACTCCGCCGCGCCGGCGCGAATCTCGTCGAAACCCTGAGAGTAGGCGACGAACTTGGACGCGTACAGGGCCAGGCGCACGTCCTCGATGAACGCGTCCTGGTCGGCGACGGACAGGGCCTCGGTCGGTCCGGGCAGGTCGGCGGACACGGCGCGCTGCTCGGGGTGGCTGGAGAGCGAACGGGCGAACACCGCTTCGGCGATTCCCGAGACCGGCACGCCGAGGTTCAGCGCGGTCTGCACCGTCCATGCCCCGGTGCCCTTGGCGCCGGCCTGGTCGAGGATGACATCGACCAGCGCCTGCCCGGTCTCCGCGTCGACCTGCCTGAGCACCTCGGCGGTGATCTCGATCAGGTACGACTCCAGTTCGCCCTCGTTCCACGCGGCGAACACCTCCGCGATCTGCGCCGGCGTCCGGCCGGTGCCGCGACGGATCAGATCGTATGCCTCGGCGATCAGCTGCATGTCCGCGTACTCGATGCCGTTGTGCACCATCTTCACGAAGTGGCCGGCGCCGTCGTGTCCGACGTGGGTCACGCACGGCTCGCCCTCGGCGATCGCGGCGATGGACTTCAGGATCGGACCCAGCGTCTGCCAGGACTCGTCCGAACCGCCGGGCATCAGCGACGGGCCCAGCAGCGCACCTTCCTCGCCGCCTGACACGCCCATGCCGACGAAGTTGATGCCGGTCTCGCGGACCGCCTTCTCGCGACGGATCGTGTCCGTGAACAGCGCGTTGCCACCGTCGACGATGATGTCGCCCGGTTCGAACACGCCCACCAGCGCGTCGATGACGGCATCCGTGGCGGCACCGGCCTTGACCATGATGATGGCCGTCCGCGGCTTCTGCAGCGACGCCGCGAACTCCTCGTAGTCGTAGGAGGGCACGAACCCGGCCTCCGGGTGCTCGGCGAGCAGCAGATCGGTCTTTCCGCGGCTGCGGTTGTGGATCGCCACGGTGTTGCCGATGCGGCTGGCGAGGTTGCGGGCGAGGTTCGAGCCCATCACCGCGAGACCGACCACACCGATGTTGGCGGGACCTACGCTCGGCACCCCGGGGCGCTGCGCGTCCCCAATCTCGAGTGGGACGTCCTCCGGCGCCGGTGCCGCGGTGTGCTGCGGCGCGGAGTCGGGGGCGTCCTCACGGTCGTGGGAAATGTTGGTCTCTGCCGACTTCTCGTTCGAGGACACGCCTACTCCTTAGGGGCCAGAGGTTTGTTGCGAAGGTGGGCAGCGGGCCACGCGCCCACCAGATCAGCATAGGGACGTCGGGCGCCCACGGGAGGTTCTCGCGCCGCCGCGACCACGCGGTCCCCGCGGCGGCAGCATCACCGCCGGATAGCATCGGAGGATGCCCGAACCGTGCCGCCTCGCCCGTCTCGCGTCGGCGGCGTTCGCCGGAGCCGGCCGGCCGGCTGCCGATGCGATGAGGGAGCAGCGGTGATCCCGGAAACCCCGCTGGTCTGCGTCATGGGGGTATCGGCGGCCGGCAAGTCCACCGTCGGGGCGGCCCTCGCCCGGACGATGCGGGTCCCTTTCGTGGACGCGGACGACCTGCACTCGGACGCGAACCGGGCGAAGATGGCGGCGGGGATCCCGCTGGCCGACATCGACCGCCGGCCGTGGCTGGATGCCGTCGGCGAGCAGTTCGCCGGGCATCGGCGAACGGGTCTGGTGATGGCGTGCAGCGCGCTGCGCCGGGAGTACCGCGACCGGATCCGCGCGGTCGAGCCGACGGTGGTGTTCGTGCACCTCGACGGCTCCCGCGAGCTGCTGCGACAGCGCGCGGACGCGCGAGCCGATCACTTCATGCCGGCTGCCCTGCTGGAGTCGCAGTTCGCCACACTGGAGCCGCTGGCCCAGGACGAGACCGGCCTGCGCGCAGACGTGTCCGCACCGCCCGGGGACCTCGTCGCGGACATCGCGGCGCGGCTGCGTCAGTCCTTGCGGTAGCCGGCGCGCCCCAGCGACCAGAAGGCCAGGACGGTGCCGATCAGGCCCAGTCCGGCGATGGCGGCGACCGTGCCGACGAGGATCGAGGTGGCGAGCTGCGTGTCGAGCATGGATCCTCCGGGTGGCGAAATGGGGCGTCCTCATCGTAGCGGGGCCGCTGATAGACTGGGACCTTGAACTTCGGCGAGGGATGACTCGCGCCGGCCCGACCGGCCGGATGCGGCATCCGTGATCGACGCAGTGATGCAGGCTCACGGCTTTCCTCACGCGCTCGCGTTCGAGTCGAATGCAGACCCCCATACCCGGGCCAGTGGGCCCGACATCAGACCGGGCCGTGTGCCCGCAAGGAGAACCATGTCTACTGACACCAAAGAGATCGACTCCAAGGTTCACGCCGAGGTTCGCGAGAACTTCGGCAAGGGCTTCGCACGTCGCCTGCGCGCCGCCGGCAAGATCCCCGCCGTCATCTACGGGCACGGCACCACCCCGGTGCACGTCGCGCTTCCGGGCCACCAGGTCGCGCTGCTGATCCGCCGCGCCAACGCGCTGCTCGAGCTGGACGTCGAGGGCACGCAGCACCTCACGCTGGTCAAGGACGTGCAGAAGGACCCGGTGCACCAGATCATCGAGCACATCGACCTGCTGGTCGTGCGCAAGGGCGAGAAGATCCAGGTCGACGTGCCCATCTCGGTCATCGGCGAGTCCGCGCCCGGCACCATCGCGGCGCAGGACGCGAACACCGTGCTGCTCGAGGTGGAGGCCACCCACATCCCCGAGCGCATCGAGGTCGACGTCGAAGGCCTCGAGGAGGGCGTTCACATCACGGCGGCCGACCTGAAGCTTCCGAAGGGTGCATCGCTGGCGGTCGACCCCGAGACGCTGATCGTCGCGGTCTCGATCCCGTCGTCCACACTCGCCGCAGAGGACGAGATCGCCGAGGCGGACGCCGCCCTGGCCGCCGAGCAGTCCGAAGAGTCCGAAGAGTCCGGTTCGGCCTCCGAGTAGAACCGATTTCAGGAAGGGGGTGCGGATTCCGTGCCCCCTTTCCTGTTGGACGGAACTGACCGCCCGGCGCCGCCGGGCACTCACGCGGCAGGATGAGGTCATGGCAGACACGTGGCTGATCGTCGGTCTGGGCAACCCCGGACCGCGCTACGCGCCGACCCGGCACAACGTGGGGCAGATGGTCCTGGACGAGTTGGCCGCGCGTCGCGGCGAGAGCTTCCGCGCGCATAAGGCCAACGCACGCGTCGCCGAGACCTGGCTGCGCCCCGGCGGTGCGAAGCTCGTGCTGGCCAAGCCGAACACGTTCATGAACGTCTCCGGGGGACCGGTGGCGGGGCTCGCCCGGTTCTACGGAGTGGACCCCGAGCATGTCGTGGTCGTGCACGACGAGCTGGACATCCCGTTCGACGTGATCAAACTCAAGGTCGGCGGCGGACACGGCGGCCACAACGGCGTCCGCGACGTCGCCAAAGCACTCGACACTCCCGATTTCGCCCGCGTGCGCGTGGGCATCGGCCGCCCCGACGGCCGCCAGGATCCCGCGGAGTGGGTGCTGGACCCGTTCGGCGCCGCGGAGCGCAAGAACCTGCCGATCCTGCTGGCGGACGCCGCCGATGCCGTGGAGCAGCTGGTCGATGAGGGATTGCTGGCGGCGCAGCAGAAGCACCACGCGCCGCGCACGTAGCCCCGGGCCGGGGTCAGGACAGCGACGCGCCGGTGGCGAACCCCGCCGCGAGGAGGCCCTGGACGCCGATGCTGAACGCGACCGGGCCGATCGCGGCGATCACGATCGCGGCGATGGCCCATCCTCGTCCGCGGTTCTTGACGGTCGCGACGATGCCCTGCACGAGCGCCCAGATGCCCAGCACCGTGCCGGCCCAGAACGCGAGCTCGCCGATGAGCACCCATTCGCGCACCGGGGTGAGGATGGACCAGTCGAAGTCGATGTCGCCGGGACTGAGCGCGAGGTCCCGGCCGGTGCCGAGCCCGATGTTGTAGGCCGCGACGGCGCCGAGCGCGGTCGCCCCCAGGGCCGCGGTCATGGCCAGCCAGAAGGCGACGGTGCCGAGCCAGGGGCGCCCTGCGGGGCGGCGGGGCGTGGGCGGCGCGTACGGGCCGTACCCCTGGAGCGGTGCGGCATAGCCGGGGGGTGGCGCGAAACCCTGCGGCGGCCCGGACACGTGCTCGGGGGCCGCATAGGGAGGGGTGTACGGGCGAGCCGTGGGCGGCAGCGACGGCGCACCGGGGTCGGACGGCGCGTGCGGGATCGGTCGGCTGGGCGTCACGGGGTCGCTCACGGCACTCATCCTACGAGCCCCGCGCCCTCGATCCGGGCGCCGCGACCGGGCGGCCCTGTCGCGTCCGCGGGTTGGGGGCGGGCCGGATGCCCGGGTCGGCCCGGTGGGCGGCCCCGCGGAAGGCACGGTGTCCGTCATCGGCCGTAGACTCGTCCGGTGACAGTTCCCGGGATCGTGCGCGCCCTCGAGCAGGCGGAGTCGTTCCGGGATGCGGTTGCCGCGGCATCCGTGGATGCCGACTTCTCGCTCGTCGAGGGGCTCGGCGCACCGCTGCTCGCGTCGCTGCTCGAGAAGAGGCGAGCCGGCGGCCGCGTCGGCGCCCTGTTCGTCGTCGCGCCCACCGGCCGCAGGGCGGAATCGCTCGGTCCCGCCCTGGAGGCGCTGCTTCCCGGTGCCGAAGTGCTGCACTTCCCGGCATGGGAGACATTGCCGCACGAGCGACTGAGCCCCAGCCCGGAGACGGTCGGCCGGCGTCTGGATGTCCTGCGACGGATCGCGCGCTGGGACGGGAAGACGCCGCTGGTGGTCACCTCGTCCGTGCGCGGGGCATTGCAGCCCCTCGCCGCCGGTCTGGCCGACGCCGGGGAGGTGCACCTGGCCGTCGGCGAGCGCGGGCACGATCTGACCGAGGTCTCGGCGCGTCTGGTCGAGCTGGCCTATCACCGGGTGGACATGGTCTCGCGGCGCGGCGAGTTCGCGTTGCGCGGCGGCATCCTCGATGTGTTCCCTCCGATCGCCGACCACCCCTACCGGGTCGAGTTCTTCGGCGACGAGGTCGACCAGATCCGGGCGTTCTCGGTCGCCGACCAGCGTTCGCTGCCCGGGGATGTCCCGGCCGTCGAGCTGCCGGCCAGCCGCGAGCTTCTGCTGACCCAGGCTGTGCGCGATCGCGCCCGTCAGCTCCAAGACGGCTTCCCCGGCATCCGCGGAATGCTCGAGAAGATGGCGGAGGGGATTCCGGCCGAGGGCATGGAGTCGCTGATCCCCGCCCTCGTCGATGACATCGTCACGGTGGTGGACTATCTGCCGGAAGGATCGGCCATCGCCCTGGTGGACCCGGAGCGCTCGGTCACCCGGGCGGTCACGCTGCTGGAGACGAACCGTGAGTTCTTGGAAGCCGCCTGGAGCGCGGCCACGGCCGGAGCGGCCAGCCCTGTCGATATCGGGTCGGGGGACTTCGTCAGCCTGCCGGAGCTGCGCGCCGACGCCGGCCGGCACCGCATCGCCTGGTGGACGCTGAGCGCGTTCGACTCCGGTGCCGCGGATGCCTCGGACGAGGGACTTCTGGAATCCTCCGGCGTCGGTGCCGGGGCGGAGATCCGCGTACGGGGGGCCTCGGTGCCCTCATTCCAGGGCAACGTCGACGGCGCCACCGCACACGTCGGCGCGCTCCTGGCCGATGGCTGGCGGGTCGTGGTCACGGCATCCGGCGCCGGGCTGGTCGAGCGCGCGCGTGACGTGCTGGCCGAACGCGGGATCGCGGCCCGCCGCGTCGATGACGTCCTCGAGCCCCCCGAGCCCGGCGTGGCGCACGTGGTGCTGTCCACCTTGGAGCGCGGGTTCGAGTCCGCCGATGCCAAGCTCGCGGTGCTGACCGAGTCCGAGTTCTACGGGCGGACCATCGGCAGCGACCAGCGCCTGGTCAAGAAGCTGGCCTCGCGTCGTCGCAATGTGGTCGATCCGCTCCAGCTGAAGGCCGGTGACTACGTCGTGCACGTGACGCACGGCATCGGCCGATTCGTCGAGCTCACCCAGCGGGAGGTCTCCAGCGGCGGACGCAATCCGGTCAAGAGCGTGCGGGAGTATCTGGTGCTCGAGTACGCGCCGGCCAAGCGAGGCTACCCCGGCGACAAGCTGTTCGTGCCGACCGATCAGCTCGATCTGCTCTCCAAATACGTCGGCGGCGAGGCGCCCACCCTGTCGAAGATGGGCGGCAGCGACTGGTCCCAGGCGAAGGGCAAAGCACGCAGGGCGGTCCGTGACATCGCCGTCGAACTCGTCAAGCTCTACTCCGCGCGCATGGCCGCGAAGGGCTACGCATTCGGTCCGGACACGCCCTGGCAGCGCGAGCTCGAGGAGGCGTTCCCGTTCGCCGAGACACCCGATCAGCTGCAGACCATCGACGAGATCAAAGCGGACATGGAAAAGCCCATCCCGATGGACCGGCTGCTGTCCGGCGACGTCGGATTCGGCAAGACGGAGGTGGCGGTCCGCGCCGCCTTCAAGGCGATCCAGGACGGCAAGCAGGTCGCGATGCTGGTGCCCACGACGCTGCTGGTCAAGCAGCACATCGAGACCTTCACCGAGCGCTTCGCCGGGTTCCCGGTGCAGGTGCGCGCACTGTCCCGATTCCAGACCGACAAGGAAGCCCGTGCCACCCTCACCGGCATCACCGACGGCACGGTGGACATGGTCATCGGAACGCACCGGATCCTCACCGAGGGTGTGATCTTCAAAGACCTCGGGCTGCTGATCATCGACGAGGAGCAGCGGTTCGGCGTCGAGCACAAGGACAAGCTGAAGAAGCTCAAGACCAACGTCGACATCCTCGCGATGAGCGCCACCCCCATCCCGCGCACGCTCGAGATGGCGGTGACCGGCATCCGCGAGATGTCGACCCTGCAGACCCCGCCCGAGGACCGGCATCCGATCCTGACGTACGTCGGGGCGCGCAACGACAAGCAGATCGCCGCCGCCATCCGCCGCGAGCTGCTCCGCGAGGGACAGATCTTCTACGTGCACAACCGGGTCTCCTCGATCCAGCGGGTCGCCGCCCACCTGGCCGAGCTCGTCCCCGAAGCTCGCATCGCGGTGGCGCACGGTCAGATGGGGGAGCACGCCCTCGAGCAGGTCGTGGACGATTTCTGGGAGAGACGCGCCGACGTCCTGGTGTCCACCACGATCATCGAGACCGGGCTGGACATCGCCAACGCCAACACGATCATCATCGACAGGGCCGACAAGTACGGTCTGTCCCAGCTGCACCAGCTGCGCGGACGGGTCGGCCGTGCCCGCGAGCGCGCCTACGCCTACTTCCTGTACGACGAGAACAAGCCGCTGTCCGAGACGGCGGCCGACCGGCTGGAGACCATCGCCGTCAACAACGACCTCGGCAGCGGGATGCAGGTCGCCCTGAAGGATCTCGAGCTGCGTGGCGCGGGCAACCTGCTCGGCGCCGAGCAGGCCGGGCACATCGCCGGCGTCGGCTTCGACCTGTACCTGCGGATGATCGGCGAGGCCGTGGCCACGTTCCGCGGCGAGGACACCGAGGGGCCAACCGAACTGCGCCTGGAGCTGCCCGTGCAGGCCCGTATCCCGGAGTCGTACATCGACAGCGAGCGACTGCGACTGGAGGCGTACCAGAAGCTGTCGGCCGCGGCATCCGCCACCGCCAAGGAAGATGCCCTCGACGAGGTCGTCGACGAGCTGCGCGATCGCTACGGTGAGCTGCCGGCCGAGGCCGAGGGCCTGCTCGCGGTGGCCCGACTGCGACGGCGCGCCGCCCAGTCCGGACTGGCGGACATCGTCGCCATGGGCCCGAACCTGCGGATCGCACCGGCGAACCTTCCCGATTCGATGCGCGTGCGCCTGCAACGGCTGTATCCCAGCTCGAAGGTCATGGCCGGTGGCGAGGCCATCGTCATCCCGATGCCGCGCGCCGGCGGCGAGCGGGTCTCGGATGCGGATCTGATCGCCTGGGTGCGCCAGCTGCTGGACCAGCTGTTCCCGCTGCCCGCGCCCGCGCCGACCGCTGAGAGGAGCGCCGAGGCGATCCCTGGCGCGACGGCGGCCGCGGACGCTCCGGCGGACGCCTGACGCACGCGCGATACGAGGGTCACGCTCGCGTCGGAGCGCCTTGGGCTGCAGCGTGGAACTGCCGCTGGCTGTGACGCTCGGGCAGGCCTTAGAGTCTGCCCATGGGCCTTGGGGCGAGCCGCCGCCGGCTCCGTGAGGCCGGCTGCGCCTTCACGAGCAACTGGCGCAACCACAACCTGCGTCGCGCCCAGCTGAGTTTTCTCGGCGCGTGGACCGCGGAGTGGGCCTTCACCGTCGCGCTCGGCATCGTCGCCTACGACGACGGGGGTGCCCTCGCGCTCGGTCTGGTGGGGCTGCTGCGCATGCTCCCCTCGGCACTGCTCGCGCCGCTGCTGTCCCCATTCGCCGATCGCGGACGCCGGGAGCGGGTGCTCGTCGTGGTCTCGACGTTGCGCGGGGTCGCGACGGGTGTCGCGGCAGTCGTGGTCGCCCTGGCCGGCCCGATCCTTCTGGTCTACACGCTGGCGGTGCTCTCCACGATCGCGGCCACTCTGTTCCGCCCCGCACACTCCGCACTCCTGCCGACCCTGTGCCGCACCGGGCACGAGCTGGCCAGCGCCAACGTGGTTCGCGGGATGCTCGACTCGATCGCGACCCTGGTCGGACCCCTGCTGGCCGCGGTGCTGCTGGCGTTCACGGACGTCTCCGTCGTGTTCGCCGTGGCGGCGGCCGCTTCGTTCTGGGCGGCGCTGCTGCTGCTGCGGGTCCGCTACGACGCGCCGCCGCGCCCGGCGGCACCGCGTCGCCCGGATCTGGGTCGCGAAGCGATCGAGGGCATCCGCGTGGCCGTGCAGAACCGCGATCTGCTGCTGATCCTGGGTCTGGCGGCGGCACAGTCCCTGACGCGGGGGGCGCTGACCGTGTTCTCCGTCGTCGTCGCGATCGAGCTGCTCGGCACCGGAGATCCGGGCGTGGGTGCGCTCATGGCCGCGGTCGGAGCGGGAGCCGTGCTCGGCTCCCTCGGGGCCTCCCTGCTCGTCGGGACGGGGCGGCTGGCCGCCTGGTTCGCAATCGGTGTCGCCCTCTGGGGACTGCCCATCGCTCTCGTGGGTGTCTTTCCGCAGGAGATCGCCGCACTGGGTCTGCTGGCCTTCGTCGGTGTCGGCAACGCCCTGATCGATGTGGCCGGGTTCACGCTGATCGCGCGGCTGGCACCCGACGCGGTGCTGGCCCGAGTGTTCGGCGTGCTGGAGAGCCTCGTCGCCGTGTCCATCGGGCTCGGGGCCATCCTCGCGCCGGCTGTGATCGGGTGGCTCGGGGTAGAAGCCGCCTTGATCGGGATCGGCCTGGTCTGCCCCGTTCTCGCGGTCGCTTCCTGGTGGCGCCTGCGACGGCTGGACCGGTCCGTCGACAACCTCGACGTGGACATCGGGCTGCTGCAGCGGGTGCCGATGCTGGCGCCGCTGCCGCTACCCGCGATCGAGCAGCTGGCGCGTGGACTCGAGACGGTCACGGTGCCCGCCGGCCAGGCGGTCCTCACGCAGGGAGAGGTCGGCGACCGCTACTACGTGATCGAGTCGGGCGAGGCCGAAGTGGTGGGCGACGGGCGGGTCGTGGCGACGCTGGGTCCGGGGGACGGGTTCGGCGAGATCGCGTTGCTGAGGCGCACGCGCCGCACGGCGAGCGTTGTGGCCGCAACCGCGCTCGAGCTGCGCGCACTGGCCGCCGACCGGTTCGTCTCGGTCGTCCTCGGCTATACGCCCAGTGCCCGGGCGGCCGAGGTGGGAGTCCAAGACCGGCTGGACCGTTTCGCTCCGAAGGAGTCGTTCGACGAACCCCCGACCACGTCCTGAATCCTCTGTTGAGATACCCGGGCGTTGATGGGATTGTGAGGCATGACATCCGAGCGCGCGGCGCTGCTGATTGCCGATATCGGCGGGTACACCCAGTACATGGGTTCGCATCGATTGACGCTTGCACACGCCGAGGTCAATACCGCTCGGATGCTGGAACGGATGATCGAGGCAGCGCGCGGCTTCGATCTGGTCGAGATCGAAGGCGACGCCGCGTTCCTCTCGCGCCCGACCGGTGCGCGCGATCCCGACACGACGATCACCGACATCCTTCACGTGGCCGTGGCCATGCATCGAGCCTTCCACCTCGAGCGGCAGTACGTCGCGGCCAACCTGTGCCCCTGCGTGGGCTGCCGCGAGGCGGCCGAACTGAAGCTCAAGTTCGTGGCGCACGTCGGCGAGGTGGCCACCCAGACGATCCGGGGGCGGATCAAACTCGTCGGCATCGACGTGATCCTCGTGCATCGTCTGCTGAAGAACTCGGTCGACATCCCCGAGTACGTTCTGATCTCCGAGGAGCTCTACCGCACGGACGAGGCGTCGTTTCCGGAGCCCGTGCGCGAGATCTCCCCGAACCTCGAAGGGATCGGAACGGTCCGCGCGTACTTCGTCGACGTCGCGGACCTGGACGGAACGCTGCCGCCGCCGCGCGCGGCGTCCTGGCGCGCGCGCCTGGGGAGCACGTTTGCGGCGGTGGGCCAGGGGATGCCGTACATGCTCGGCCTGAAGCAGCCCCGCAAGGTGCGCTGAGATTGAGAGCCGAGCGCGAGCGGGGGTCGCAGGCCGAGGTGCGGCCTGACGCATCCGCTCAGAAGGGCGGTGGGACGCCGTCGGGCGACAGCGCGAAGGCGGATTCCGGTACGAAGCTGACGGTACTCGGTGGCCGGTCGGTGTAGCGACGCAGCGTCGGGCTCGTCCACTCCAGGACGCCGCTACCGACCTGCGTGACCTTCCACTCCGAGGCGTGCTTGAGAGTGTGGTGACGGCGGCACAGGTTCGCCAGGTTCTCATGGCTGGTCACTCCGCCGCGTGCGGCATCGGTCGTGTGATCCAGATCACAGCGCCACACCGGCATCCGGCATCCGGGGAACCGGCAGTGCTCATCGCGCACGGCCAGAAACCGGCGGAGTTCGGCGCTCGGACGGTAGCGGTCGACGGCGAGCGGCATCCCCGTGTGCGGGTGGATCATCACGCGGTCCCAGCCGGGAGCGTCTGCAGCAAGTCGTCGCGCGGTCGCGGAGTCGATGGGCCCCTGACCGGCCAGGAGTGCGGGCTGGTCACTGAGGCCGGCCGCTGTCAGAACGGGGACGATCACCTGAACCCGGCCGCAGATCGCGGCGAGCGCATCCCGGTCGCCGTGGGCGGTCGGCGTCGCGGTCAGGAGGATATCGGCGAGGATGTCGGCCCGCAGCTCGCCTATCGAGCGACAGTCGAGCTGGGGTGGATTCGCGGAAGCGCCCACGGTGCACGGGTCGTCCGCGCAGATATCGGGCGCGGCGAAGCCCGGGTCGCGCACGGTGTGCGCCATCTGGGTGAGCCGGTCGCAGATCGCGTACGCCGGCACCGCCGGGAGATCCGCGATCAGGCGCGCCATGCCGTCCTCAAGACCGATCACGCGCACGTCACGACTCGCCCGCGCCACGCGGTGACGTTCATCGATGGATGCGGGGTCGATGCGTGCCGCCACCACTCGTCCGAGAACACGCAGCCGCCCGGGGCTTTCGTGTGCTGCAGCCTCGAGCATCTGACGTTCGTAACGGGCGCGTTCCGCAGCATCGGCGATACCTGCTCCCGCGTCGCGAATCGCCGCCACGTGTCCAGCGTCGATCAGGCCGGCCCTCCACGCGTCGTGGGTCGCTCGGAAGGAGGTCAGGAGTGTGGTCGCGTCGCCGATGCGAGCCTGAACGGTTCGATCGCTCATCCGCATGGCGGCGCCGAGCTCCGCGCAGATCTCGCGAAGCGGCAGGTCGCTGTCAGTCCGCGGGCGGCTCTGGGCCCGGCGTTCTTCGGTGCGGGAGATCATGAGGTCGACGGCATCTGCCAGGAGTGATGCTTCGTCGGCCTGAAGCGAAGCGATCGCGGCGCGATTCTCGACGACCCGGGTGACGAGGTCGTCGAGTTCTTTCCATGCCCCGGGTCCGTCGCTGCCGACCACGTGCCCCATGCGGATCTCCACATCGGTTCTGCCGATTCTGCGCTGTTGGGCACGTGCGCTTCGTTGCCTCGATTCTAGCACAGAACTACGAAGCTACGCGGTCATTGTGGGGAAATCGGTGTCCTCAGTGTAGAACGAAGAACCTATCAATTGCCGCGGAATCCGCGGGAGTCGCCGTCGCGTCGGCGCTACGCTGACCCTGATCGAGGCTGACCCTGATCGAGGAGGACACGCGTGCAGTTCGAGCATCTCGGGGCCAAGCCCCGCATCCATCCCGACGCGGTGATCGCGCCGACCGCCGTCATCAGCGGCGACGTCCAGATCGGCGCGGACTGCCAGGTGCTGCACGGCGCCGTCATCACAGCCGAGGGAGGCCCGATCACGCTGGCTGCGAACGTCATCGTGATGGAGAACGCCCTGATCCGGGCGAGCGCCACCAACGCGGTCCACATCGGCGCGCACACGCTGGTCGGCCCGATGGCGAGCATCTCGGGCGCGACGATCGGCGAGGAGGTGTTCCTGGCCACCGGCACCCGCGTCTTCAACGGCGCGCGCATCGGCGAGCGCAGCGAGGTGCGCATCAACGCCGTCGTGCATCTGCGCTCCGTGCTGCCGCCGCACAGCGTGGTTCCGATCGGGTGGGTCGCGGTGGGAGATCCGGCGCTGATCCTGCCCCCCGAACGGCACGAGGAGATCTGGGCGGCGCAGAAGGAGCTGGACTTCCCCGGCTACGTGTTCGGCCTCGACCGCGAGACCCCCGACCTGATGATCCAGCTCACCGAGCGCTACGGACGCAGCCTCGCCCGCCACGAGCGCGACATCCGGCTGGACTGACGAGCCGACGCTGCGGCGGTGTCGGATGCCGAGGGCTCAGCGCCAGCGCGATCCACAGGCTGCGCAGCTGAACTCGACATCGACGTCGCTGCTTTCCCGACGCACTTCGTCGCCGCGTTCGAGTTCCAGCACGAACCAGTCATGCTCCCGTTCACGCACCCGGGTCGATTCGCACACCGGGCACGTCTCGGTGAGCTGCGTGGCCACGCCGGTGTCGTCCCATGTCCTGGTCATGGCGCCCAAAGTACCCGCGCCGAGGGAACAGCCCGGCAGCGACGCGCCCGTCTGCCGGTGTTCTGCAGACCGGCGGAAGGATCGCGTCCGCCGCTGGGTAGCATGATGACGATGCGTCGAGTGCTCGACGCCCGCACCTGGATCGGCGCGGCGGCGGACGAGCTCGCCTCGGACCGGACGGAGAACCATGGCACTGCTGCGGTCCGTGCGCTTTCCCGCGATCCTGTTGCTGCTGGCCGCGATCGCCGGCCTCATCGTCGCCAACTCCCCGATCGGCGCTGCGGTCATCCAGTTCTCGCTGACGCACGTCGGAATCCCCGGAACAGTCGCGGACCTCTCGCTCGCGCACTGGGTGTCGGATGGGCTGCTCGCGATCTTCTTCTTCGCCGTGTCCGTCGAGCTGCAGTACGAGCTGACACGGGGCGAGCTGCGCAGTTTCCGGCGCGCGATACAGCCGGCGATCGCCGCGGCCGGCGGAGTGCTCATTCCGATCGGCATCTATCTGGCGATCGCGGCCGGCAGCGGTGTCGAGGAGGGCTGGCCGATCCCGACGGCCACGGACATCGCCTTCGCCCTCGGCGTGCTGGCTGTCTTCGGACGCGGCCTGCCCTCGACGGTACGGGTGTTCCTGCTCGCGCTTGCAATCCTCGACGACATCGTGGGGATCGTGTTCATAGCGGTGCTGTTCGCGACGGATGTGAATTTCGGCATGCTCGCCTTGGCGCTTCTCGCGGTCGTCGCCTTCGCGATCCTGAGTCGTGTGCTCGACACCCGAGCGCGAGCGCTGGTCGTCGTGCTGCTCGTCCTCCTGGCCGCCGCCACCTGGGTGCTGGTGCTCGCCTCGGGGGTGCACGCCACGATCGCCGGAGTGCTCCTGGGGCTGGCGATGGCGCAGACGCCTGCCCTGCGGGTGCGCCACGCGATCGAGCCGTGGGTGAATGCGCTCGTGCTCCCGATCTTCGCGTTCGCGGCCGCGCTGGTGCCGATCCCGCAGGTGGCGGCCTCCCAGCTGTCCCCGGCGTTCTGGGCGATCCTGGTCGCACTGCCGCTGGGAAAGATCATCGGCATCGTCGGGGCGGGGTGGGCGGCGCAGCGGAT
Source organism: Microbacterium sp. zg.B48 (assembly GCF_024623505.1). NCBI lineage: Bacteria > Bacillati > Actinomycetota > Actinomycetes > Micrococcales > Microbacteriaceae > Microbacterium > Microbacterium sp. zg.B48. Next base: position 75,097 of record NZ_JANJFE010000003.1, on the reverse strand, counting down.
CGGGGCGGGCGACCGCGACCAGAAGCTGCCGCTCGGCGACCTGGTCGCTGCGGGAGCGCTGGGCGGCATCGGCTTCACCGTGTCGCTGCTTCTGGCGAACCTGGCCTTCGCCGACTCGCCGCTGGTGCGCGACGAGGCGATCCTGGGCGTCCTGGCCGGGTCGATGGTCGCCCTCGTGCTCTCCGGAGTGCTCGTCTCATGGCGCGCCCGCCACTACCGGCGCCTCGCCGCCGCGACCCCGACGGAGGCTCCCGCGTGACCGATGCTTTCCCCCAGCCCACCATCCCTGAGCCCGGCCGTGGCGACCGCGCGCCGGATCCGCGCCGCGGCGGCGATCCGCTCCGCAATGCGGCGGAGACGATGCACGCGGTGCGCGACCGGTGCGTCTGGACGCAGCAGGTCGATCACCGTGCGCTCGTGCCCTACCTGGTGGAGGAGAGCGCCGAGCTGATCGATGCCGTCGAGAACGGTTCGCGCGCCGAGCTGCGCGAGGAACTGGGCGACCTGCTCTGGCAAGTTCTGTTCCACGCCGAGATCGCCGCACGTCATCCGGAGGATCCGTTCGACATCGACGACGTCGCGCGCAGCCTGACCGAGAAGATGGTGCACCGGCATCCGCATGTGTTCGCCGGCGAGGTGGCGGAGACGCCGGAGCAGGTCCTCGTGCTGTGGAACGCCGCCAAAGCGGCGGAGAAGCACGAGCGCACGAGCGTGCTGGACGGCGTCTCACAGCGGATGCCGTCGCTGGCGCTCGCCCAGAAGCTGATCGGCAAGGCGTCCGCGGTGGGGGTCGGTGTGGGCCTGACGGCAGCGGATGCCGTCGCCGCCGGTCCGCGCTCGGAGGCCGAGCTGGGTGAGGCACTGCTGGGGCTGGTCGCCGTGGCGCGCGCGAACGGGTGGGACGCTGAACGCGCGCTGCGCGAGCGTCTGCGGACGCTGCAGTCCGCGGTGCGGGACGCCGAGGCGGACCTGGGACAATAGGGGCGTGGCATCGGTCAACCCTCCTCGCGGCATGCGAGACTTCCTTCCCGCCGAGAAAGCGCGCCGCGAGCGCGTTCTCTCCGTCATCCGGGAGCGCTATCGCGCGCACGGCTTCGACGAGATCGAGACCCCGGTGATGGAGGAGTACTCCCGTCTGCACGCCGGAATCGGCGGCGATAACGAGAAGCTCGCCTACAACGTGCTCAAGCGCGGGCTGGACGCGGACGCGATCCGCGCCGCGGCCGATGACCCGGCAGCGCTGGCCGACCTCGGCCTCCGCTACGACCTGACGGTGCCGCTGGCCAGGTTCTACGCCAGCCACCGCGCCGAGCTGCCCGCCGTGTTCCGCGCCGTTCAGATCGCGCCGGTGTGGCGGGCCGAACGGCCGCAGAAGGGCCGGTATCGCCAGTTCGTCCAGTGCGACATCGACATCCTGGGCGATGCGTCACCCCGTGCCGAGGCGGAATTGATCGTCGCGACGCTCGACGCGGTCGACGCCCTGGGTCTGGACGGCGCCACCGTGCGGATCAACGACCGCCGGATGCTGGATTGGATGCTCGACGGCTTCGGGTTCACCGCCGAGGAGCGGCCGGGCGTGCTCATCACGATCGACAAGCTGGACAAGATCGGGCCGGGTGGGGTGATCGGGGAGCTCCGGGAGCGCGGCGCGACGCCCGATGCGGTGGAGGAGTTCTCCGGATTCCTGCACCGGCCCCCGCTGGTGGAGTACGACCCTTACGGAGAGCGGCCGATCCGCAGCGTCCTGCCCGACGGTGCACCCGAGGCGATCGTGTCGGATCTGGTGGCCATCGGCGACGCGGTGTCGGCCGCCCGCGCGCCAGGCGACGCGCGCATCCCGCTCGTGTTCGACCCTTTCCTCGTGCGCGGGATGGGGTACTACACCGGCACGATCTTCGAGCTCGCCCACCCCTCGGTGGACTACTCGCTGGGCGGCGGGGGACGCTACGACGGCATGATCGGCCGGTTCCTCGGTCAGGACGTCCCGGCGGTCGGCTTCTCGATCGGCTTCGAGCGGATCGTGGACCTCCTCCAGACCGCCGATGATGCCGCCGGAGTATCCGTCGTGCTCGTCCACGACCGTGACGTGCCCCCGCGGGAGCTGCTCGCCCACAAGGCCGCGCTCGTCGCCGGGGGAGCGCGGGTGCGTCTGGAGCACCGGACCAAGAACCTCAAGGCACTCCTGGAGCGCGCGGCATCCGACGGCTACTCCGCCTTCGCGACGGTGCCTGCCGGGGCAGAGGTGGGCACGCTGGAGATCAAACCCCTGACGTGACTCTCACCCCTGACCTTTCACCGCGGCCGCGCGTCACCTAGTTGGGCTGCGACCGCCGTATGCCCGCTGGGCGGGGCGTCGGGCTTGGTCGGGACAGGTTGGTAAGCGAACCCGAATGACCCGCGAGGACGCCCCGGGGCGTCCTCGCCCCAGATGGTGAAAGACGTGAGGGATGCCGTAGTGAGCGTGGGTGCGGGCTCGCTCGGGCTCGCGTATGCCATCCCGCACGGGACCCCTCCCGCGGCAGTTGTCAATCGAAGGTTGACAGCAGGGGATTGTCAAGCGTACCTTGACAACCATGACGGATAACGGAAACCAAAAGTCGGCTGTCTTCGGCCGCATCGTCGTCTGGGCGATCGCGGCGATCATCGCGGGCGCCGCCCTCCTCCTCGTGGCCATAGTGCTCGAGTGGAGCGGATTCTGGGGAGGGCTCGTGCAGGGCGGCGGCATCGGACTGATGGCCGTCGGCGCATACTTCTGGGGCTTCGGCAACGGCATCCGTCGTGCCGGTCCTCGCGCGTCCTGGCTGCCCAGCCAGGACGCCCACCGATGAGCGAACTCGCGGATGCCGTGGGCCGGGCGATTCTCACCGCCGCGCAGGTCGATGACGAGGGCACGCTGCGCGTAGCGGACCACCTGGCGCTCATCGCGGCGAGCGCTCGCGCCGAGGAGGAGGCGCGGACGCTGCTGCAGCGCTCGGTCAGCGCCGCGCGCGCCGGAGGGGCGAGCTGGGCGCTGATCGGTGCAGAGCTCGGCATGACGCGGCAGGCCGCGCAACAGCGCTTCGGAGCGCAGAGCGAATCGGCGGTCACCGGCGAGACGGAGCGCTGGCTCGGTCCGATCACCGCGTTCGACGAGATGGCTGAGCTCGAGATCGCCGGCCGGACCGGATGGCACACCGTCGAGGCGGGCATGCTGTCGCACCGCATGGTCTTCACCGGGACGCAGTGGGAGCATCGCCGGATCCTGTGGCGCACGTCTCTGGCGGCGGATGAGGCTGCGGGCTGGCAGGTCGGATGCCGGGCATTCCCGTGGATCTACCTCGTCCGCGACACGGGGCTTCCGGTCGAGGGCTGACGCAGCGTGGCGCGACCCGTCATGCAGCCCGGGTGACGCGCTTCTTCTCGCGCACGTAGACCTGGCGCCGTACGCGCGCGACGACATCGCCCGAGGCATCCGTGATCTCGGTCTCGAACCACTCCAGCACCTTGGCGCCGCCCCGCGCGCGCTCGCGCAGCTCGGCGGTCTTGCCCGGTGGCACTCCGAAGTGCGCCGTCAGCACCCCGCGCCCGGGCTTCACGAACTCGATCTCACCGCGGCTGTCCCAGACGACGTACTCGCGCCCCAGCTGGTGCATCACGAGCATGAAGAAGTACGGGTCGCTCATCGCCGACATCGAGCCGCCGAAGGCCGTCTTGACGTAGTTGCGGGTCAGGACGTTCACGTGAAGCTCTACGGTGGCGCTCGTCCAGTCGTCGGCGAAGCGCTTGACGCGGATGCCCGAGAACAGGTTCGGCGCCCACAGGCTCATGACCCAGGCAAGGCGGCGGGGAGTGACTCGCATACGTGGCAGTGTGTCGGAATTCCGCGCTCCGCCAGCCATCGGCTGTGCGTTCTCTACAACTGTTCTAGTTGTTATAGAATCAGAGCATGCTGCTGAGAGTCGATCCGACAAGCGAGGAACCCCTGTTCGCGCAGGTCGCCGCGTCTGTCCGAGCGGATGCCGCGGCGGGGCGGCTGCTCCCCGGTGACCGCCTGCCCTCTGCTCGGGATGTCGCGGACGCGCTGGGTGTCAACCTCCACACCGTCCTGCACGCATACCAGGATCTGCGCGACGAAGGACTCGTCGATATGCGACGCGGCAGAGGAGCGGTCGTGACCGCCGCCGCCGCCCCGCTCGCGCAGCTCCACGACGACATCGCCGCCCTCGTCGACCGCGCCCGTGCGCTCGGCCTCTCGACCGACACTCTTGCCTCCCTCGTGAAGGAGATCGCCCGTGACCGCTGACGCTGTCCCTGCCCTTGCCATCCGCCGCTTCGTGATCGTCGCGCTCATCGTTCCGGTGGCGATCGCCCTGGTCGGCGTGGTGATTCAGCTGGCGTTGCTTCCGGTGATGCCCACGACGATCGCGATGCACTGGAACGGCGCAGGCGAGGCCGACGGCTTCGCCCCGGTCTGGACGCAGCCCTTGGTGACGATCGGATTCGGCATCGGCGTCTCCGCGCTGATCGGCCTGACGACCCTGCCCGGCCTGCGCAGTGGGGGCCGAGGCGCCACCTACCGGCTGATGGGCGCGGTTGCCGCAGGGACATCGGCCTTGGTGGTCACCGCCGCCACCTGGACCTTCGCCATGCAGGCGGGGCCTGCGGGCGGCGCGGAACCGCCCACCATGGGCTGGAGCATGATCGGGTCCGTCGCCGCAGGAGTCCTCGTGGGTGTGGTCGCGTGGTTCGCACAGCCCGCCCAGAGTGACACGCGCGCGGCGGATGAGCCCGCGGCGGCGTTGCCGCTCGAGCAAGATGAGCGCGCGGTGTGGCTGCGGACGACGAGCGTGGCGCCCGGTGTGGTGATCGCCCTCGCCATAGCCGTGGGGGCGGTCGGCGTGAGCGCGCTCGTGGCCTGGATCACCGGTGCGTCAGCGGCCACCTGCTGGACGCTGACGATGGTCACGGTGCTGGTGTTCGCGCTCACGGCTGCGAATGTCGCGTTCCGCGTGCGGGTCGACGCGACCGGACTTCGCGTGGACTCGGTGCTCGGCCTCCCAAGGCTGCGCGTGCCGATCCACGAGGTGGCGTCCGTCTCGTGCGTGTTCGTCGATCCGATGGGGGAGTTCGGCGGCTGGGGGCTGCGGCTGAGTCCCGATCGCCGTTTCGGCGTCGTGCAGCGGCGAGGGGCCGCCATCGAGGTCACGCGCCGCAACGGCAAGCGGTTCGTCGTCACGGTCGACGACGCCGAGACAGGAGCGCGATTGCTGCAGGCGCTGGTCGGACGCGTCCATAGCTGACCCGCGCGGACGCCCTTGACGTGCCCACGGCGGCCAGCGAAAGTGGAGCGGTGTCTGAACCCACTCCCGCCGTCTGGCGGCGCCTGGATGCCTACCTGACCGAGACACTCGTCGGGCGCGACCCAGACCTGGAGGCGGCGATCGCCGAGCAGGAGGCGGCGGGGCTGCCGCCCATCGAGGTGGCGCCGGTCAACGGCAAACTCCTCCACCTGCTCGCGCGCATCGCCGGGGCACGGCGGGTGCTCGAGATCGGCACCCTGGGCGCGTATTCGACGATCTGGCTGGCGCGCGGCATCCCCGATGACGGCCGGGTGGTCACGATCGAGGCCGAGCCCCGGAACGCGGCGATCGCGCGGGCGAATCTGGACCGTGCCGGCGTCGGTCACAAGGTGGACATCCGGATCGGCCGCGGCGAACACGTGCTCCCGATGCTGGACGGCGAGGAGCCGTTCGATCTGGTCTTCATCGACGCCGACAAGGAGTCCAACACGATCTACCTGGACTGGGCGGCACGCCTCGGACACCCCGGCACCGTGGTGGTGGTGGACAACATCGGCCGGGCCGGCGAGGTCGCCGATCCGGCGACCACCAGTTCGCAGGTCATCGGCACCCAGCGCGGGCTGGAGATGCTCGGCCGTGACCCGCGCTTCGATGCGACGGCCATTCAGACGCTGGACCTGAAGGGCTGGGACGGGGTCGCGATCGCTCTCGTGGTCTGAGCCGGAGCGCCGGTGACGACGCGGCCTGTGGCCGCGGCATCCCCGTCACTAGACTCGACTGCGGACCGACGACGCTCCGCCCCGCCCCCTCACGAACCGACAGGGAGTCCTCCGTGGCACTTATCGAGGCAGTCAACGCGCGCGAGATCTTGGATTCGCGCGGAAACCCGACCGTCGAAGTGGAGGTCCTTCTCGATGACGGCATCGTCCAGCGAGCGGCCGTCCCCTCCGGCGCGTCGACCGGCGCATTCGAGGCGTACGAGCTGCGCGACGGAGACAAGACCCGCTACGGCGGCAAAGGCGTGCTGAAGGCGGTCGACGCGGTCATCGATGAGCTCGGCCCGGCCCTGGAAGGTGTGGAGGCCAGCGAGCAGCGCATCGTCGATGAGATCCTCATCGAGGTCGATGGCACCGAGAACAAGAAGCGCGTCGGAGCCAACGCCATCCTCGGCGTGAGCCTCGCGGTGGCCAAGGCGGCTGCAGACTCGGCCGATCTGCCGCTGTTCCGCTACCTCGGCGGACCGAACGCCCACATTCTGCCCGTCCCGCTGTTCAACGTCATCAACGGCGGATCGCACGCCGACAACGGCATCGACATGCAGGAGTTCTTCCTGGCGCCGATCGGCGCCTCGACGTTCGCCGAAGCGCTGCGCTGGGGCACCGAGACCTACCACGTCCTCAAGGGCGAGCTCCTGGCCGCCGGGTACGCCACCGGCCTGGGCGACGAGGGCGGCTTCGCCCCCGACCTGCCCAGCAACCGCGAAGGTCTGGATTTCCTGATCGCCGCCATCGAGAAGGCCGGCTTCACACCCGGCACGGACATCGCCCTCGGCATGGACGTCGCGGCCACCGAGTTCTTCCGGGACGGCGCGTACGCGTTCGAGGGGAAGAACTGGACGGCCGAGCAGCTCACCGAGTACTACATCGAGCTCGCTGACGCCTATCCGATCATCACCATCGAGGACGCGCTCGCCGAAGACGACTGGGACGCCTGGAAGCACCTGACCGACAAGCTGGGCTCGAAGATCCAGCTCGTCGGCGACGACCTGTTCGTCACCAACCCGACCCGCCTGGCGGACGGGATCAAGCGCGGCGTGGCCAACTCGCTGCTGGTGAAGGTCAACCAGATCGGAACCCTCTCGGAGACCCTGGACGCCGTCGACCTGGCGCACCGCTCGGGGTACACCACGATGTTCTCGCACCGTTCCGGCGAGACCGAGGACACCACCATCGCCGATCTCGCCGTCGCCGTGAACTCCGGCCAGATCAAGAGCGGCGCGCCCGCCCGCAGCGAGCGCGTCGCGAAATACAATCAGCTTCTGCGCATCGAAGAGGAACTGGGCGATGCGGCGGAGTTCGCCGGCCGCTCCGCGTTCCCCCGGTACCAGGGATAGCGCACCGCAGACCGAATCGCCGCGTGCCGGCGAGTGAACGAGAGGGGGAGCCGTGGCCAAGATGACGGCTCCCCCCTCTCGCGCCGGCCGCCCGGAACGGGCTCCCCGCCGCACCGCAGCGCGGCAGCCCGTGGACGTGCGGGGCTGGCTCGGCGGCATCCGCCTGTCCGGATTCATGGTCATCATGCTCGGACTCGTGGTCCTGGCCGCGTTCGTCCTCGTGCCGACGATCGGCACGTACGTGGACCAGCGCCAGCAGATCGGGGCGCTGCAGGCCGCGGTGCAGGTCAGCCGCGACGACGTCGCCGACCTGGAAGCGCAGCGCGACCGCTGGACCGACCCGGCCTACATCACCACGCAGGCGCGGGAGCGGCTCTACTACGTCAAGCCCGGCGAGGTCGTCTACCTGGTGGACAACGACCTCCCCGCGGCGCTGGTCCCACAGGAGCAGGCGGCCGTCAGCGGCGATGTCGAGCAGACCCGCACGGACTGGATGGCGCAGTTCGTCCGCTCCGTGACGGAGGCGGGGATGGCCCAGACCGTCGCGCCGCCCTCCATCGGGGTTCCCGATATCGCGCCGGAAGAGACGCCGGCCGGCACTCCGTGACTTCCGCGGCACCGGCGGCCAGCGTCGTCCCAGCCGCGGAACGGTACCCTGGGCGGCGTGACCACCCCGCCGTTCCCGCCCGTTCGTGAGACTGATCTGCGCGTCCTGCGTGCCCAGCTCGGGCGACCCGCCCGCGGCGTCGTGGGGATCGCCGCGCGCTGCGTGTGCGGCAACCCGACGGTGGCGGCCACGGCACCTCGCCTCGAGGACGGAACGCCGTTTCCGACGTTCTACTACCTGACTCACCCGGCCGCGACCGCCGCCATGTCGGGGCTGGAGGCGGGGCAGGTGATGCGCGCGCTGAGCGACGACCTGGAGGCGGACTCCGACCTCGCCGACGCGTACCAGCGCGCCCACGAGGCGTATCTGCGCGACCGTGCGGGGTTCGGTGCGGTCGCGGAGATCTCCGGGATCTCGGCCGGGGGCATGCCCACCCGGATCAAGTGCCTGCACGCGCTGGTGGCGCATTCGCTCGCGGCGGGACCCGGCGTGAACCCGATCGGCGACCGCGCACTGGCGCTGTCCTCGTGGTCACCGCTGCGCTGCGTATGCGCAGAACCGGGAGGCGGTGCATGATCCGGCCGCTGCTGGCCGTCTGCGCCTCAGCGCTGGCCGTGGTGCTGCTGACCGGGTCGGCCGTGATCCCGGACGCATCCGCGCAGGATCCGGTGCGCGCCGCGGAGTACTGGCTCGACGACTACGGCGTCAAGGCGGCGTGGGCCACCACTCGGGGCGCGGGAGTGCGGATCGCGATCATCGACACCGGGATCGCTCGCGGTCCGGCGGAGTTCGAGGGCGCGGTGGTCGGCGGGACCGACGTGTCGGGAACGGGCGCACCGGACGGTCGCGCGCCGGTCGGCGCCGTGGACTCCAATCACGGCAGCTGGGTGGCCTCGCTGGCCGCCGCACGCGGCACCGGCCCGTCGACCGGGATGATCGGCGTCGCGCCGCAGGCGGAGCTGCTCTCGGTATCGGTCGGCTTCGGGTCGTCCGCGAAGGTGCCCTTCACGGAGCAGATCGCCGAGGCGATCCGGTGGTCGGTCGACAACGGTGCCGACGTGATCAACCTGTCGCTGACCACCAACACACTGGACTGGGACAAGAGCTGGGACTCCGCGTTCCTGTACGCCCACGAACACGACGTCGTCGTCGTCGTCGCCGCCGGAAACCGGGGCAGCGGCACGTCCCGCGTCGGCGCGCCGGCAACGATCCCCGGCGTGCTGACCGTGGCCGGAGTCGACCCGTCCGGGCGGGCGAGTCTCGAGGCATCCACCCAGGGCATCACCATCGGCGTCTCGGCACCGAGTGAGGATCTCGTCGGGGTGTCTGCCGACGGCCGGCTCGTGCTGTGGAACGGCACCAGCGGCGCCGCGCCGATCGTAGCCGGCGTCGCGGCGCTCGTGCGCGCCGCCCACCCGGATCTGGACGCCGCCAACGTCATCAACCGCATCATCCGCACCGCCCGGCCCGTGGCATCCGCACGGGCGGTGCCAGATCCGCTGTACGGGTACGGACTCGTGGATGCCGCGGCGGCCGTCTCGGCGAACGTGCCCGCGGTCACCGCCAACCCCATGGGCAGCCTGGAGGAGTGGATCCGCCTCTACCGTCGTGCCGAGACCGACCCCGAGCCGGCCCCGACGGTCAAGCCTGTCGAGGTGCCGCCGCTGCCCCCCTCGGATGCCGCACGCCGGGTCTCCACCCCGCTGCTGCCCTCGACGGATTCGCTGCTCTATGGCACGCTGCCGCTGATGGGGGGATCAGCCACCGCTATACTTGTGGCTCTCGGCGTCATCGCAGCTGTCCGACGTATCCGATTGGCGTCACGGGCGCCGAGCCGCTGATCCCCAGGAGTACTCCCCACGTGAGCAACACCGTGCCAAAAATCCTCATAGTCGGTGGCGGCTACGCGGGCTTCTACACTGCCTGGAAGCTCGAGAAGCATCTGCGCAAGGGCGAGGCCGAGGTGACCATCGTCGACCCGCTGCCGTACATGACCTACCAGCCGTTCCTGCCTGAGGTCGCGGCCGGATCCATCGAAGCCCGGCACTCCGTCGTCGCGCTGCGCCGCCACCTCAAGCGCACCACGGTGGTCGCCGCCAAGGTGACCGGGATAAGCCACGCGAACAGAGTCGCCACGATCACCCCGATCGCCGGTGCGCCCTACGAACTCGAGTACGACCAGATCGTGGTCACCGCCGGGGCCGTCTCGCGCACGTTCCCGATCCCGGGCATCGCCGACAACGCGATCGGACTCAAGACGATCGAGGAGGCCGTCGCGATCCGCGACCGCCTGATGTCCAACTTCGACAAGGCCTCCACGCTTCCGCCCGGACCCGAGCGGGACCGTCTGCTGACGGTCGTCGTGGTCGGCGGCGGGTTCGCGGGAATCGAGGTGTTCGCAGAACTGCGTTCGCTGGCGTCGTCGCTGGTGGCGCGCTACCCGGAGATCACCTTCGACGACACGCACTTCCACCTCATCGAGGCGATGGGTCGGATCATGCCCGAGGTGTCGCTGAAGACCAGCGAATGGGTGCTGAAGGATCTCGCCAAGCGCGCCGCCTACGTGCACCTGGACACCCAGGTCACCGGCGCCCTCGGCGGCAACGTCGAGCTGTCCACCGGAGAGGTGATTCCGAGCGACCTGATCATCTGGACTGCCGGCGTCATGGCCAACCCGACCGTCGTCCGCGGCGGAGACCTGCCCGTCGAGGAACGCGGTCGCATCCAGACCCGCGCCGACCTCCGCGTGGGCACCGACGACGAGATCGTCGAGGGCGCCTGGGCAGCAGGGGATGTTTCGGCCGTTCCCGACCTGTCCGGCGGTGGCGTCGGCGGATACTGTGTTCCGAACGCGCAGCACGCCGTCCGCCAGGCAAAGCTGCTCGCCAAGAACCTCGTGGCGGTCCTGCGCGGCGAGCTGCCGCGGGAGTATTTCCACAAGAACCTGGGCGCGGTCGCCGGCCTCGGTCTGTACAACGGCGTCTTCCAATCCGGCAACCTCGCACTCAAGGGGTTCATCGCGTGGGTCGCGCACCGTGGATACCACGGCCTGGCGATGCCGTCGTGGGAGCGCAAGTTCCGGGTCGTGTGGGGCTGGTGGAACAACCTGTGGCTGGGCCGCGACCTGGTCAATCTGCAGGCCGTCCAGGATCCGCGGTACGTCTTCGAAGAATTCGCCGCGCGCCCGCGCACGCCGCAGCCCGTCGAGGCGGCTCCCGCCAAGGTGCCCGTCGTGGCGGATGCACCCAAGCAGGTCTCCGCACGCGGCTGACCGGTACCGTGGAGGCGGGCCTGCGTGCACGCCCCCGTAGCCCAACCGGGAGAGGCAGGCGACTTAAAATCGCCCAAGTGTGGGTTCGAATCCCACCGGGGGTACGGTTCTCCCGCGTGATTCCGCGCAATGCGCCCCAACTGGCTCCGGCCGGATGGGGCGCATTCGCTACTTACTCGCTGTTTTCAGCGAACATCGCGAGCGTTGAAGTCGGTCGGGTCCCTCGTGCAGCATCTGGATGTAGTCGGTCGCTTGTGCCCCCAATCGAACGCTTACTCTGAACGCCCTGACGCCCTCGGGCTCACCCTTCACCGGGTGGGTTCGGGGGCGTCTTTCGTCGTGTGCCCGCCATCGTTGTCCTCATATGCGAATCGGGGTATCTTGCGATCACCGGTTAGGGTCGGCCGGGAATCTGCTGGAGGATCATGCCCACGAGCGATGCAGACCACCAAGGTCACCCCCGTGCCGTGACATGGGCGTCTGGGTTGTGGATATTGGGCACGGCGGTAGGTCTGGTCAGCGCGGTACTCCTCTTTTCCGCGGTCCCCTCCCCGGGTTATCTGCTTGCGGTGCCGACCAGCGACAGCGAGAGGGCAGCGGGGATCGGGGTGCTGCTTGCGGCCTGGAGCCTGGCCCGACTGGTGTTCGCGTGGTTCATGCTTCGCGGCCACGTTTGGGCGCGTACAGTCCTCACGGCGCTGGCCGGACTGGGCCTCGCGGTCATCACTTTCCATTTCGAGTATGTGACTGCGCTGAACTGTATCGCTGCGGCCATAAATGTGGTGGCCGTCGTGCTGCAGTTCCTACCTTCTTCCAACGCGTACTTCTCGCGCTGCTATCACCGCACACATGCGCCCTTCGATGCCCCAGAACAGCCGCTGAGGCCGAGCGAGCGACGAGCGCAGATTTAGACGGAGCACGGCATCGGTCAGTTGGGTTCTCCCATCCCCGCTGGCAACTCAGAGCATTGAGCGGGTGGACCCGGGTGTGACCCGTCGCTGGCACACTGAGTGCATGACCTGCCCTGAGTGCGGCTCGCACAACATCGAACCCATGGACGCCCGCGTGGCGGTTCGCGCCGCATTCGAGTGCAAGAAGTGCGACCACTCGTGGGAGGTTCCTTCTCCGCCAGCTCACGATGTCCGCCTGAGCCTCTGAAGGACCAATAGCTCGCTGCCGAATGCATTGAACTGGGGTCCCGATGACGCCCTCGGGCTCACCCCCTTATTGGGTGGGTTCGGGGGCGTTATTCGTCGTAGCCGCTATGGGGTCGATCGCCATACGATTCGACGTGTGCTCGAACGACAAATCCAAACGATGCTGGACGACATCACGTTCCACGCGGAGGTACTGGACGTAGCGACGGATACCGACAGCCGGCGCCGGGCCGTGGAATCCGCACTGGCGCTGGTGTACCGGGTACAGGATGCCTTGCATAAGCGGCTCAAGAACGTCTATTGGGATGCCGTCGACGGAACGCCGGACGGTCAGCTCACTGGTGCGCTGAACCTAGTGCGCAACGTGAATACCCACTCGCTGGTGGTGGTGGAGTCAGCCTTCGGTGAGCTGTCTCCGAGCGATCATCTGCATCCGAGGCCTGCGGTGGTTACCGGCGCGATGATGCGATGGTCGGACTTCGGCGACGTCGAGGAAGAACTCGAGGCGCCACGGAAGAACCAGACTGATCGCAGGCCCTACTACCGTGCACATCTGTCCCAGGCGGCGGTGGTGCCAACCCTCCGAACGGTCGTCGGGTTCTACGAGGGACTCACCGAGGACGATTGAGGCACGCACTGTCGTCGGCTCACCGCGTTCCGCCACGCGACGTTGGTCGGCGGCCACGGCGTCCACTCGACGACGACGACGTATCTCCGCGCACCCCGCACCGCGCATCCCTACTGTCCGCTTCGGTGCGGAGGGGTTTTCTGGGGAGACGGAGGTATTGAGGTGCAGGCGCGTGGTACCGGATGATCGGAACTCATACGACAACGGTGGGGAGGTCGACATGTTCGCTGAACTCTGGGGGTTCCTACGCTGGCTCATGAGCTGGTGGAGGTGATCACGAGTTTCAACATCAACGCCCCGCGTCCTGCGCCCCCAGGTGAATGGACGCGGGGCGTCAAATGTTGCACGACGCCTGGCGACGCCGACAGGTGTCAGCCTCTCTTCGGGGATTCCCCCGATTCCCGGAGGGGGGCCACCGGTCTTCCTTCCAGCACACCGCGGCGCGTGGTCTCCCGGGTGGTCGACAGAGGCGCGTGCGGGCTGCTGTCTTGTGTGCACGGAGCCGTGGCCGCCACGCCACGTAGGGAGAGGGTGTTGCCGAGTGATTCGCAACCCTCTATCGCCCAAGTGTGGGTTCGAATCCCACCGGGGGTACGGTTCCTCGCACCATCCGCAGGACGGTGTGCGGAACCCTTTCCGGCGCAGCCCTAGGCTTACGCCATGTGCTTCCCCTCGCCGGAGAACGTGATGCCGTGACGATCGACCTGCTCTCCACCGCCGGCTCGGGGACGCCCTGGGCGGACCCCGCCGTCTACTGGAGATCGGTGGACGCTGCCGTCGCGGAGATCTCCGGGCCGGTTGCAGCGCTGAGTCTTCCTGCCCTGCGCTACAACGCCCTCGACATGCTGGTGCGGGCCGCCGGGGTACCGATCCGCGTCGCCAGCAAATCGGTCCGCGTGCGGGACGTCCTCGATGCCGTGCTCGCACTGCCCGGATATTCCGGCATCCTCGCCTTCGCCCTTCCCGAGGCGCTCTGGCTCGCTGAAGAGCATGACGACGTGGTGATGGGGTACCCGACGGCGGACCGCGCTGCGATCGCCCGCCTGGCCGCCGATGACCGGGCCGCATCCCGGGTCACCCTGATGGTGGACGACCTCGCGCAGCTGGATCTGGTCGATGCAGTGGCGGCCCCCGCAGCGCGTGCGACGATCCGCGTCGCCATCGACGCCGATGCATCGTGGCGCGCTCCCGGGTTGGGGCACATCGGTGTGCGGCGTTCGCCGCTGCACGAGCCGGGCGAAGTGGCCGGCCTCGCTCGCGCGATCGCTGCTCGGCGCGGCTTCCGCCTGGTCGGTCTCATGATGTACGAGGCGCAGATAGCGGGCCAGGGAGATGCCACCGGCGCCGGGGACGGCATCATCCGCTGGATGCAGCGCCGCTCCGCGCAGGAGCTCCTGGAACGGCGGGCCGTCGTCGTGTCGGCGCTGCGGGACATCGCCCCGCTGGAGTTCGTCAACGGCGGGGGAACCGGATCGCTCGAGCTGACCGCATCCGATCTGGCCGTCACCGAGTTGACCGCGGGGAGCGGGCTGCTGGCCGGTCATCTCTTCGACGGCTATCGCGCGTTCGAGCCGGCGCCGGCGGCCGCGTTCGGCCTCGAGGTCGTGCGAAAGCCGATGCCGGAGATCGCGACGGTCCTCGGCGGCGGCTGGATCGCGTCCGGCCCGCCGGTGGCCTCGCGCCAGCCGATGCCGGTGTGGCCGGCGGGGTTGACCATGCTGGCGCGCGAAGGGGCCGGCGAGGTGCAGACCCCGCTGCGGGGGGATTCCGCACGATCGCTCGCCGTCGGCGACCGGGTGTGGTTCCGTCATGCCAAGAGCGGAGAGCTGGCCGAGCGGGTGGAGCGCTACCGGTTGGTGGAGGACGGACGAGCGGTCGGCGAAGCGCCCACCTACCGGGGCGAGGGGAAGGCTTTCCTGTGACCCGTCTCGGCGGAACGTGGCACAACTGGAGTCGCACCGAGACCGTCCGGCCGCAGCGGGTCGAGACGCCCGCCTCGACCGCCGCCGTGCAGCGCTCCGTCCAGGCCGCCGCTGCGCGCGGGATGCCGCTCAAGGCGGTCGGCGCCGGTCACAGCTTCACCGGCATCGCGCTGGCCCCCGGCGTGCTGCTGGATCTGACCGACCTGACCGGGCTCGTCTCAGTGGACCGTGACCGCGCACGGGTCACCCTGCGCGCCGGCACGCGGCTGCATCAGGTGCCGAAGCTGCTGGCGCCGTATGGACTGGCGATGCCCAACCTGGGGGACATCGATCGTCAATCCATCGCCGGGGCGATCTCGACCGGCACGCACGGCACCGGGGCGCGCTTCGGCGGCCTGGCCACGCAGGTGACCGGCGTGACGCTGATCACTTCGGGCGGTGACCTGCTCACGGTGGATGAGAACGAGAACACCGACCTGCTCGGGGCCGTCGCTCTGGGTCTGGGTGCGCTGGGCATCCTGGTGGAAGTGACGCTGCAGTGCGTGCCCGCCTTCCTGCTGCACGCGGTGGAGCGCCCTGAGCCGTTGGAAGCGGTCTTGGGCAGTCTGGACTCGCTCGTCGCGGCATCCGATCACTTCGAGTTCTACTGGTTTCCGCACACCGAGCTGGCGATGACCAAGACCAACACGCGCCTGCCGGAGAGCGCCGTGCGTCATCCGCTGCCGCCGCTGCGCAGATGGGTCGACGACGTCGCCGTCGGTGGCCTGGCCCACCAGCTCGCCTGCAGCATCGCGCGGACGGTCCCGGCCGCGGCGCCGGCGATCAACCGGCTCTCAGCCAGAGTGTGGAGCGATCGCGAATTCACGGATGCCTCGGCCCGCGTCTTCGCGACGGAACGATTCGTCCGCTTCCGCGAGATGGAGTTCGCGGTGCCGGCCGGGAACGTCCGACCCGCGTTCGAGGCCGTGCGCGCGCTGATCGAGGACCGCGGGTGGCGAATCGCCTTCCCGGTCGAGGTGCGCTTCGCCGCAGCCGATGACGTGTGGATGTCGACCGCGCACGGGCGTGCGTCCGGATACATCGCCGTGCACCGCTACTGGCGGGAGGATCACGCGGAGTATTTCGAGGCCGTGGAGCACATCATGATCGGGTTCGAGGGTCGCCCGCACTGGGGCAAGCTGCACTCGCTGGACGCCGGGATGCTGCGGGGCCGATACCGGCGGTTCGACGAGTTCGTCGCCCTGCGCGATCGGCTGGACCCCGACCGGATGTTCGATAACCCCTACCTCCGGCGTGTGCTCGGGTGAGTATGGGCTGGGAGTCGTGAGACGGCTCTCATGAAGCCCGGTGCGCCTCGCTAGGATGAGACAAACCTCGAACGGAGTCGCACGCTATGTGGGAATGGCTTATCCCAGTACTGATCGTTGTGGCGCTGGTCGTCATCGTCGGCATCTACCTGTGGGCGACCTACAACTCGCTCGTCGCGCTGAACGTGCGCGTCGACGAGGCATGGAGCGACATCACGGTCCAGCTGAAACGCAGGGCCGACCTGCTGCCCAACCTGATCGAGGCCGTCAAGGGCTACGCGGCGCATGAGAAGGCCGTCTTCGAGAATGTCACCCGTGCCCGGGCTGAGACGCTGACGGCGGGGGGTCCCGCCGAGGCGGGTGTGGCCGAAGGGCACATGCAGCAGGCGCTGAAGTCGCTTTTCGCAGTCGCCGAAGCGTATCCGCAGCTGCAGGCGAGCCAGAACTTCCTGCAGCTGCAGCAGTCCATCGTCGACACCGAGGACAAGATCCAGGCGTCCCGCCGGTTCTACAACGGCGGCGTGCGGGAGCTGAACACCAAGATCAAGGTGTTCCCGAACAATCTCTTCGCCCGCAACCTGGGCTTCCACGAGCGCGAGTTCTTCGAAGTCGTGGACGGCGCGGCGATCTCGGAGCCGCCGCGGGTTCAGTTCTGACGCCGAGCGGATCACTGTGCGAGGCCACGATGATGCGCTCGAGTGTCAGGCTCGAGTAGCAGCCCCGCGGACGGCGTATCGAGATCCCGTGGGCCTCCGCGGAAACCTCTGATGTACACCGCCATCGCCCGCAACAAGCGCAACACGTGGGTCATCCTGATCGGCTTCGTGCTGTTCCTGGGCGGGATCGGTGTCCTGGCCGGCTGGCTGGCCGGCAACAACTGGTGGATCACCGCGTTCATCCTCGTGTTCGCGGCCGGGTACGCGACCTTCCAGTACTTCTTCGCGGACCGCGAGGCTCTGGCGATGGCAGGTGCCGTCCAGGTGGAGCGCAGCGATGCCCCGCGCTACTACCGGATCGTGGAGAACCTGTGCATCACCACCGGCACGGTGATGCCGAAGCTGTACGTCGTGGATGATCCGGCACCGAACGCGTTCGCCACCGGCCGCAAACCCGAAGAGGCCTCGATCACCGCGACGACCGGCCTGTTCGAACTGATGACCGACCGCGAGCTCGAGGGCGTGCTCGGCCACGAGCTCGGACACATCCGCAACTACGACATCCGCGTGTCGCTGATCGTCTTCGGGCTGGTCGTCGCGGTGGCCATCCTGGCCGACCTGTTCCTGCGCCTCGCGTTCTTCGGGGGAGCCCGTCGCAGCGGAAACAACCAGGCGCAGCTGCTCTTCGTGGTCTTCGGTGTGGTGGCGGCCCTGGTCGCCCCGCTGCTGGCAGGCGCCGTCCAGGCGGCCATCTCGCGTCAGCGTGAGTACCTCGCCGACGCCACCAGCGCGATGACCACCCGGGATCCGGACGCGCTCGCATCAGCGCTGGGCAAGCTCGCGGAGTACGGGCGCCCGCTGCAGAAAGCCAGCACGTCGATGGCGCACCTGTGGATCGCGGATCCGCTGAAACCCAATGCGCTGGCCCGGATGTTCTCCACCCACCCGCCGATCCCCGACCGGATCGAACGGCTCAGGACCATGGGCGGGACGTTCTAAGACCCTGGTCCGCTGCCTCCGCCACGTCGTCGCCGACCGCTATCCTCGCCGGTATGCATCGACTCACCCGCGAGGGGGCGCGTCGCATCGCGGTGCGCGCTCAGCTGCTCACGGCAGATCGTCCGGGTGGGATCGTCGAAGCCGTCGACGGCCTGTCTCTGGTGAACATCGACCCGACCGCGGCGGTCGCTCCCAGCGCCGACCACATTCTGTGGAGCCGGATCGGATGGCCCTACCAGGCGGCGGATCTGATGCGCGTCACCGAAGACGACCGCGCGGTGTTCGAGTGGGCGGGCTTCTACCGGCCGATGGCCGACCTGCCGCTCTTCCGGCCGCTGATGCGCGCGTGGCCACCGTACCGTCAGCACCGCGAGTGGCTGGCCGCCAACGACCGCTTCCGCCGCGACGTGCTCGCTCGACTGCGCAGCGAGGGGCCTTTGCGCACGGGCCAGATCCCGGACACCAGTCAGGTCGCCTGGAAGTCCACGGGCTGGACGAACAACAGGAACGTCACCCAGATGCTCGAGTTCCTGGTGCTCCGCGGCGAGGTGGCGATCTCCGGCCGGGACGGCAAGGAGCGGGTGTGGGATGTCGCCGAGCGCGTCTACCCCGCCGACACCGTCGAGCTCTCCGCGGAGGAGGCGGGTCGCCTGCGTGCCGAGCGGAGGCTGGGGTACCTCGGGCTGGCCCGCGCGAAGGCGCCACGCCAGCCGGTTGAGCCGCTGGATGTCGGGACGGCGGGGGAGGAGGCCGTGGTGGAGGGAGTCCCGGGCAGCTGGCGCGTTGATCCGACACTGCTGCACCCGCCCGATCCCTTCCAGCCGCGCACCGCACTGCTCTCGCCGTTCGACCGGCTGGTCTCCGACCGTGCCCGCGCTCAGGAGCTGTTCGACTTCGAGTACGTCGTGGAGATGTACAAACCGGCCGCGCAGCGCCGATGGGGGTACTTCGCGCTGCCGATCCTCCACGGCGATCGGCTGATCGGAAAGCTGGATGCCGCGGCAGACCGCAAAGCCGGGGTCTTCCGCGTCTCCGCCATCCATCACGACGAGCCGTTCACGGCCGAGGTCGCGGCGGCGGTGGAGCGGGAGGTGCAGGATCTCGCCGCCTGGCTCGGGCTGGAGGTGACCGGCATCCCGGGATCCTGACTCCGGAGCGGCGGTGGCAGGCCGAGGCGGTCAGTCCAGTGCGAGCACCATCTCGTCGCCGCGGAAAGTCACCGTCCCACGCAATGACCAGTCGTCCGCGCGATAGGTGAAGCTCGCTGCACCGCCGTCAGAGGTCAGCCCGGTGGCGGTGGCCACCACGACGCCACCGGTTGCGGCGAACGTGCGCTGGTCGGGGGCGAAGGCGAGCACGGGCAGCTGTTCGATCCGGAAGGCGATGGACTCCAGTGTGGCCAGGTCGGCCGCCCAGGGCACCCGCAGGCCGCAGTCGGGGGGCACCGCGGACGCCGGCTGCGTGCACGCGTCCGCGTACGCGTTCAGCTGCGCTTGGCCGGCAGCGGTCGCGTCCGGGGCGATGGATGCGTTGATGCGCACAGCGGCGGGCTCGTCGGTGCTGAGCGCGACGGAGGCTTCGCCGGTCAGGAGTCCGCGGGGCGCGGGGCGAACCGGATACTCGGCGGGCAGCAGCAGGATGGGGCGCGCCGTCGACGCCAGCGCACCGCCCACCCACGCGGAATCCCCGAGCGGCGTGCCCGCGGCGGACACCACGGTCACCTCGAGAGACGCCAGGTAGTCGCCGGTGAGCTCCCACCGGCCGCCGTCGTCTCGGAGTGCGAAGGACACCTCGCGGCGCTCCCCGGCGATCACGGCCGATGCGCGCACAGTCGTCGCATCGGCGCCGGTCGTGATCTCCTCGACTCGGGTTTCCGAGGCGTACGCGTCGGCGCCGGCGAACGAGTCCATCAGAACCCGCTCGGCGTCCTCGTCCACGTCGTTGCCGCGCATGGCGTCGATCGTCGCGAAATCGCCCCCGGCGAGCGCGGTGAGGTAGCTGCGAGCGGCATCCTCCGCGCTGGGCGGCCGGCTGAGCGACCACCAGGCCAGCGCCCCGGCGATCACCAGCAGGACGGCTGCACCCGCGGCGATCCAGACGGTCGCGGTGCGCTTCACGCCTCCACGCTAGCGCCGGCTCGATCCTCCGGCGCCGGTTCGTCCCGCTCCAGCGGGATCGCCGCCGCGGCACCGGCCTCGTGTCGCCGGGCCTCCGGCATCGCGCCGGCCAGATCATCGGCCGCGTCCCCCCACCGCGAGACCGAGACCGCGTTCAGCCCCTGCCAGCGCGCGGCATCCCGGAGCACGTCGGCGAGGCGGGCGGCGGCATCCGTGGGGTGATCAGGCTCCCACCATGCGGACTGGACCAGCAGGGTCGAGGCGCCGCGGTCGGCCTTCAGGTCCACGCGTCCGACGATGTCATCGTCGATCAGCACAGGCAGCGAGTAGTACCCGTAGCGTCGGCGCGGCGCGGGCGTGTAGATCTCGATGCGGTAGTCGAAGTCGAACAGGCGCTGCGCGCGGTCGCGGAACCAGACCACCGGATCGAACGGGGTCAGGATCGCCGCGGCATCCACCCTCCGCGGCACAGAGGCGCTGCTGTGCATCCATGCTTTGGCGGGTCGCCCCGCAGCCTGCCATCCCTGGACGGTGACCGGCCGCAGTACCCCCGCGTCCTCGAGGTTGCGGATGGCGGACACCACCGCGCCGCGGTCTTTCAGGCGCCAGTAGTCGGCGAGATCGGATGCCGTGGCCACCCCGTACGCTTTGGCGGCGCGCGCGATCAGCTCGGCAATGGCGTAATCACGGGGTACCGGTGCGGCGAGCACCTCGGCGGGCACGACATCCTCGGCCAGACCGTAGCGTCGCTCGAAACCGCGGCGCCCGGCGATGGCCACCTCGCCGAAGAGCCAGAGATACTCCAACGCCCGCTTCACGACATCCCAGTCCCACCACGGTCCGCGCGCCGTCGTTCCGGCATCGTGCTCGATCTGCGCCGGACGAAGGGGTCCGCGATCGGCCAGCTCGGCGCGAACCCAATCCACGATCTCGCGGTGAGTCTGGTACCAGCTGTCCGGCTCGCTGCCGTATTTCGCCCGCAGGTCATCCATCCGAAAGCGGAACAGACCCCAGTCGACGGCGGGGATGAACGACGCGACGTGCGCCCAGTATTCGACGTACGGTGCCCGCCGCGAGAACAGGAGCTTGTCCAGCGCCGCGGTGTCGTAGGGCCCCAGCCGCGAGAACAGCGGCATGTAATGCGATCGAGCGAAGACGTTGACCGAGTCGATCTGCAGGGTCGCCATCCGCGTGAGGGCGAGATTCAGCTGCCGCGTTCCGGCAACCGTCGGGGCGGGCTGCGCGAAACCCTGAGCGGCCAGGGCGATCCGGCGCGCCTCCGGCAGGCTCAGCGACTCCTTCACGGCGGCAAGCCTAGTGGCTGAGTCCGACACGCCCGCGGCGTGGATCCGGCCGGCGGGGGAGTGGATCTCGATGCGGCCGCTGCGCGGCCTACTCGACCGGTGATCTCGATACGGCCGCTGCGCGGCCTACTCGATCTAGAGTCGAGCCGCCTCAACGCCGCTTCGCGGCATTGACCCGGCTCGACTCTAGACTGGCGGGATGAGCAGTGGCCCCGACAACCAGCCTCGAAGCTCCCTCTTCGATGCACTCCGGGACCGCAATCGGGTGGTCACCTCCGAGTTGTCGGGAACCATTCCGCGCGGGCTTCGGGTTGCGACCGCGTACGCGTGGCGTTTTCTGGTGGTGGCAGCGGCCGTCGGTGTCGCGATCTGGCTCGTCATCCAGCTGAAGCTGCTGGTCATCCCGCTGCTGATCTCCATCCTGGTGACCGCGTTGCTGTGGCCGGCCTTCGCGTGGATGCTGCGACACCGGGTGCCGCGCTGGCTTGCGATCGCGATATCTGTCCTCGGCACCCTTGCCATCGTCGCCGGCCTGCTGTGGCTGGTGATCTGGCAGGTGACCCGCGAGTGGTCCTCCGTGCAGACCCGCACGGTCGAGGCCCTCGAGCAGTTCCGTCAGTACCTGATCGATGGGCCGCTGCACCTGACCGCGAGTCAGATCGATGACCTGCTGGGCCAGTCGCTGACGCTTGTGCAGGAGCAGGCGGAACTCCTGCTGTCCGGGGCTCTCGCGCTCGGAACCACGCTCGGTCACGTCGCCGTCGGAGCACTGCTGTCCCTGTTCATCCTGCTGTGCCTGCTCGCCGACGGCGGGGGCATCTGGCGATGGACCACGCGGCTGTTCCCGCAGCGTGCCCGACCCGCCGTGGACGGAGCCGCGCGCGCCGGCTGGGTCATGGTGGTCAACTACTCGCGCACCCAGCTGCTGGTGGCCACCATCGACGCGGTCGGCATCGGGCTCGGCGCCTTCCTGCTGGGGGTTCCGCTGGCGATCCCCGTCGCGGTGCTGGTCTTCCTCGGCGCGTTCGTCCCCATCGTCGGCGCGGTGGTCACCGGTGCCCTGGCGGTGTTCTTGGCGCTGGTGTACAACGGCGCCTGGATCGCGCTGTGGATGCTGGTCGTCGTCCTGGCGGTGCAGCAGATCGAGGGGCACGTCCTGCAGCCGCTGCTCATGGGCTCGGCCGTCAAGGTCCACCCCCTCGCCGTCGTCCTGGTGGTGGCCGGCGGCGCTCTGATCGCCGGCATCCCCGGGGCCCTGTTCGCCGTGCCGCTGGCCGCCTTCGTCAATGTCTTCGCCGTCTACATCACCGGTCGAACGTGGGAGGGCGGCGGGCGGGCGTCCTCGCGCGACCTGATCTGGACGACCGTGCCCCGCCCAAGGAAGGTTCGTTCTTGAGTATCCCGACCCTGGCGGAGTTCGAGGACGCCGCCGCCTTCCTCGACGGCGTGATCACACGCACGCCCATCGACCAGTCGCTGCACCTGTCCGAGCTGATGGGCGTGCCCGTGCATCTCAAGCTGGAGAATCTGCAGCGGACCGGCTCCTTCAAGATCCGCGGGGCGACCTATCGGCTGTCCCGTCTGACCGCCGAGGAGCGCGCGCGCGGGGTCGTGGCAGCGTCGGCGGGCAACCACGCACAGGGCGTCGCGCTGGCGGCGCAGGCGCTGGGCATCGCGGCCACGATCTTCATGCCGCTCGGCGTCCCGGTACCCAAGCTGCTGGCCACCCGCGGGTACGGTGCCGACGTCATCCTGGACGGCGCCACCGTGGAGACCCCGCTGCGCCTGGCAGCCGAGTTCGCCGAACGGACGGGTGCCGTCCTGATCCCGCCGTACGACCATCGCGACATCATCGTCGGTCAGGGCACTCTGGGCCTGGAGCTGTTCGATGCGGTGCCGGATCTGGACACGGTGCTGCTCGGGATCGGCGGAGGAGGCCTCATCGCCGGTGTCGCGGCCGCGGTCAAGGCGCGCGCTGCCGCGGTCGGGCGGACCGTGCGGATCATCGGAGTGCAGGCCGAGAACTCCGCGGCCTACCCGTCCTCGCTCGCAGCCGGGCATCCGCTCCAGGTCGACACGCTGCCGACGATCGCGGACGGGATCGCGGTGGCCCGACCGGGGGACATCCCGTTCGAGATCATCCGCCAGCTCGTGGACGAGGTCATCACCGTCACCGACGATGACATCGCCCGCGCCCTCCTGGTGCTGCTCGAGCGTGCCAAGCAGGTGGTCGAGCCCGCCGGCGCGGTGGGGGTCGCGGCAATCCTGGCGGGCAAGGTGACACCGACCGGTCCGACCGTGTCGGTGCTGTCCGGCGGCAATATCGACCCCCTGCTGCTGCAGCGGGTCGTCTCACACGGGCTGGCGGCATCAGGTCGCTACATGAGCCTGCGGATCCCGCTGCCGGATCGCCCGGGACAGCTCGCGCGGGTGTCGGAACTGCTCGCGCAGGCCGGGGCCAACGTGATCGAAGTCATGCACACGCGTCACGGTCAGGGACTGCAGATCAGCGAGGTGATCCTGCAGCTGAGCGTGGAGACGCGCGGCGAGGAGCACCGGGCTCACGTCATCGCCGTCCTGTCGGCGGCCGGTTTCAGTCCGGTCGTCGTACCCGACTGAGGTCGGTCCGGCGCGACGGACTCACTGGCCCGAGTACGTCTCGACCTTCACGACCTCGACCGCGATGCTGCGACCGTTGGGCGCGGTGTACGAGGTCTTCTCGCCCTCCTTGAGTCCGAGGATCGCCGCACCGAGCGGCGACGCCTCGCTGTAGACATCGAGCTCCGAGTCGACCGCGATCTCGCGGTTGCCCAGCAGGAAGACCTCTTCGCCGCCGGCGACCACGGCCGTGACGACCGTCCCGGGTTCGACCACACCGTTGCTCTCCGGCGCCTCGCTGACGGTGGCCGTCTTGAGCAGGTGCTGAAGCGTGCGGATGCGGGCTTCCTGCTTGCCCTGCTCGTCCTTGGCGGCGTGATAACCGCCGTTCTCCTTGAGGTCGCCCTCTTCGCGTGCGGACTCGATGCGCTTGGCGATCTCTTCGCGACCCGTCGTCGAGAGTCGCTCGAGTTCGGCGACGAGGCGGTCGTACGCGTCCTGGGTCAGGAACGTCACCGGTGCGTCGTTGGACACGTGTGTCTCCTTCGGTCAGAGGGGCCGGTATGGCAAAACGCCCCGGCTCCGGCCAGGGCGTATGTCAACTTCGGTCGAATCAGACTACGTCACCCAGCAGGCGTTGACCAAACCTGTCGTCGACGGAGCGGTCGTCGGGATCTTCTCGCGGAAAGCGCGTGAGCGCAGCTCGGAGGCCGGGTATTCCACGATCTTCCACCCCACCACGCCGTGCTCCTCGTCCTGCGCCTCCAGCGCGCAGGCGACCGAGCGACCCTCCGGCGCGGTGATCTGGAACGAGATCTCGACCGCATGCGGATCCAGCACGGTGAAGCCGGTGGCGTCCGCGCGCACATCATCGAGGGTGCCGGCCACCGTCATCCACGCGAACAGCCCGACCAGAATGACAGCGATCGCGGCGACGATGCCGATGGTCCACGACCTGCGAGGCGATCGCGTGCGCCCGTAGCGCTCGTCGAGCATGTCCTGCGTGGTCATGGGGCCCTGTCGAAAGAATGGTGCGTCGCCGTGAAGATTAGGCTGGAGTCTCCAGGCTATGCGCTCTCGCGCGGAACGAGGACACACCCATGCTGAATGCGTTCACCGCCCTCGCCTCCGGGGCCACGCCGACGCCCGAGCCGACCGTGGACCCTGCGCTCGTCACCCCCGGGCCGTGGGGTTTCGTCGTGATCGCGCTGCTCGCGTTCGCGGTGGTGGCGCTCATCTGGGACATGATGCGGCGCATCCGCCGGGGCCGGGTGCGCGCCGACATCAATGCCGAGTTGGATGCCGAGGAGCAGGCCGCTGCGGCGGTCCGCGCCACCGACGTCGACGACCAGGACGTCGACTTCGGCGCACCGGGGGAGGACGCCGGCCAAGGACCGTCGAGCCCGAAGCCGCCGCACGCCTGAGTCGCTGTCACGGTGGTGGACTCCGGCCGCAATCAGCCGTGGTAGGCCGGTGCCAGTGCGATCAGCAGGCAGGCGGTCCAGTGGCAGAGGAAGGCCAGCACCGTGCAGAGGTGGAAGATCTCGTGGAAGCCGAAGTGCCCTGGCCACGGATTCGGGCGTTTGAGCGCGTAGACGACCGCCCCGCCGGTGTACAACACGCCGCCCGCCAGGACCAGCGTCATCATGGTCGCATTGGCCTGGAACAGGTCGATCATGTACATCACCGCCGCCCAGCCGAGCACCAGGTACAGGGCCACGTACAGCCACCGGGGGGCGTCGATCCAGAAGACCCGGAACAGGATGCCGACGATCGCCCCGCCCCACACCAGCGACAGCAGGATGATCGCCTTGTCGGTGGGCAGCGCGAGGACGGCGATCGGCGTGTACGTGCCGGCGATCAGCAGCAGGATGTTGGCGTGATCGACCCGCTTGAGGACGGCCTTGGTCCTGGGGCCCCAGTCGAAGCGGTGGTACAGCGCCGAATTGCCGAACAGCAGCAACGACGTCACCATGAACACGGCGCACGCCCACTTCGCCGGCGCACCCTGCGCGAGGACGATCAGGAGGATGCCGGCGACGATCGCGACGGGGAACGTCGCCGCGTGGATCCAGCCGCGCCAGGTCGGACGGATCTCCATCGTCGCGTCGACCTCGGCCGCCTCCAGAAGGGGGAGCTGCGGCATGTCAGCGCCCTCGTCCGCCGGTTCGATCACGCCGGCGTCGGATCTTGTGCTTCGGGCCACATTCCGAGCCTACGCGGCGCCGCATGCCCCGCTGGGCACGTGCGCGGCACGCGGCAGGTAGCGTAGGCGTGTGACCGCGTCGAGCGAAGGCAGAGGGCCTCTCTACCGGCTGTACATCAATCGTCTGCGTCGACAGCTTGCCGCCGCCCCCGTTCCCCGGCACGTGGCCATGATGATCGACGGCAACCGCCGCTGGGCGCGGCAGCTCGGCTACGACTCCGCCGCGCACGGCCACCGCGCGGGCGCCGCGAAGATGCGCGACTTCTTGAAATGGTGCGACGACGTCGGTGTCCAGGTGGTCTCGCTGTATCTGCTCTCCACCGACAACCTGAGCAAGCGGGACACCCAGGAACTCGCCGACCTGATCGAGATCATCGCGGAACTGGCGGACGGGCTCTCGCACGAGCGGGACTGGCGCGTGCAGCACGTGGGCCGGTCGCAGGTTCTGCCGCCGGATCTGGCGAGGGTGCTCGCCACAGCCGAGGAGCGGACGAAGGATCACACCGGTCTGCATGTCAACCTGGCGGTGGGCTACGGCGGGCGCGGCGAGATCGTGGACGCCGTCCGCAGCATCATCGCCAAGCACGACGAGGACGGCGGGTCGCTGGAGCAACTCGCCGCCAGCCTGACCCCTGAGCAGATCGGCGAGCACCTGTACACGGGCGGCCAGCCCGACCCCGACCTTGTGATCCGCACGTCCGGCGAGCAGCGCTTGAGCGACTTCCTGCTGTGGCAGTCCGCGCACAGCGAGTTCTACTTCGTCGAAGCTCTCGGGCCGGACCTGCGGGAAGTCGACTTCCTCCGGGCGATCCGCGACTACGCGACGCGGGATCGGCGCTACGGCAGCTGACCGGAGGCGTCCCGGTGCCAGCGTCAGCGTCCGCACGTGGCAGAATGTGACGGTGACGGTGACGGACCTGGAATCTTTCGTGGCCTCGTTCGACGCCGAACCCGGTTATCTGGACTGGGCCGCGTACGGGCCGCTGTCCCCGGCGGTGCGCGACGAGGTCCGCGCCGATGCCGAGCTGCTCGGCTCGGGTCGACGCGCCGGCTTCGATCTGGTCGGCGAGCACCTGCTGCAGGCACGAGAGCTGGCCGCGGGGCTGCTCGCTGCGGACGCGGAGCAGGTCGTGCTCCAACCGTCCACCACGCACGGTCTGATGCACGCCATCTACGGGCTCTCCGGTGCGCTGATGCTCTCGCGAGCGGAGTTCCCGAGCCTCACCGTCACCGCCACGCGGGCCGCGGACGCGCTCGGCTTGCTCGACCTGCAGTGGCTCGAGCCGGCCGACGGGTTCGTCACGCCCGATCTCGTCCGCGACGCGCTCACCGACGACACGCGCGCTCTGGCGGTGAGCCTGGTCGACTTCCGCACCGGTTACCGCACCGACCTCACCGCGCTGCGCGATGTGCTCGGCGACCGGCTCCTCATCGTCGACGCGATGCAGGGTTTCGGCGCCGTCGATGCGGACTACGCGGCCGCCGACGTGGTCTGCGTCAACGGCTACAAGTGGCTGCGAGCCGGCCGCGGCGCCTCGTTCGCCTGGTACGGCGAACGGGCACTCGAACGGATCACTCCCGTCCTGTCCGGCTGGGCCGGAGTGGACGGGGACCTGCCGCTGGACATCGTGCCTCAGCCTGCGGCATCCGCCCAGGCGTTCGCGGTGAGCAGACCCGACGCGCTCGCGGCATCGCGGCTGGCGACCGCGCTGCGTCACGTCAGCGGCGTGGGCATCGCACGCATCGACGCAGAGCTGTCCGAGCGCGCCGTCGACGTCATCTTCTTCGCCGACCGCTACGACATCCCGGTCGTCACGCCGCGCGATCCGCAGCGTCGCGCTGGCATCGTCACCCTCGCACCCGCACCGCAGGATGTCGGTCCGCTGGCGGCGTCCCTGGCCAACCACGGCATCACCGTCACCGTCCGCTCCGGCCAGATCCGCGTCTCGCCGCACGTCGGCACCGGTGCGGACACACTCCGCCTGTTCGGTGACGCGCTGGCTGCGTTCTCGTCCGCCCGGGCGTGGTGAGCACTCCCCGGCCACACGGAATTCATCCGGCCGCAACATCGCGCAGCGTGTCGGTGACGGGACTGTCGTTTCGCCGGTCGTAGCGTTCAGTCATCGGGCAAGGTGCCCGGTCGGGTCGGCCTCACGGATCGCGACTCGTGACCCCTGGTCGACTCGTGACTGCCGGGTGATCCCACCCGGGTCGGGAGTGGGTTGTGACCACACGAGCACCAGAGCAGCAGCACCGTCAGGATTTCGACGAGGTCGGCGAGCAGTCGGAAGACCTGCGCACGTACGTCCTGGACACCTCCGTGCTCTTGAGCGATCCGCGGGCGTTCTTCCGCTTCGCCGAGCACGATGTCGTGATTCCGGTCGTGGTGGTCACCGAACTCGAGGGCAAGCGGCACGACCCGGAGATCGGGTACTTCGCGCGACAGGCGCTCCGACACCTGGACGAACTGCGCGTGGAGCACGGCAGGCTCGACTTCCCCGTCCCGGTGGGCGAAGACGGCACGCTGCGCGTCGAACTGAACAACACCGACGCCGGTGTGCTGCCCTCCGGCATGCGGCTGGGCGACAACGACAGTCGCATACTCGCCGTCGCCATGCATCTGGCCCAGGCCGGGCAGCAGGTCACGATCGTGTCCAAGGACCTGCCCATGCGTGTGAAAGCCGCCTCACTCGGGATCACCGCCGAGGAGTATCTGGCCGAGCAGGCGGTGGACTCCGGGTGGACCGGAATCGCCACCATCGACGTCACCGGGGACGACATCAGCGACCTGTACGAGAGCGAGATCGCATCGGGCGACGAGGTACGCGGCCTTCCGGTCAACACCGGTCTGATCATCCACTCCGAACGCGGCTCCGCGCTGGGCCGTGTCACGGGCGAGGGCCAGTACCGCCTCGTGCGCGGCGACCGGGACGTGTTCGGGTTGCATGGGCGTTCGGCCGAGCAGCGCATCGCGATCGACCTGCTGCTGGATCCCGACGTGGGGATCGTGTCGCTGGGCGGCCGGGCCGGAACCGGCAAGTCCGCGCTCGCACTGTGCGCGGGACTGGAATCGGTCCTGGAGCGCCAGCAGCAACGCAAGATCATCGTGTTCCGCCCCCTGTACGCCGTCGGCGGTCAGGAACTCGGGTACCTGCCGGGTGATCAGGGGGAGAAGATGAACCCGTGGGGTCAGGCCGTGTTCGACACCCTGGGGTCGGTGGTCTCCGGCAACGTCGTCGAAGAGGTCATCCAGCGCGGCCTGCTCGAGGTCATGCCGCTGACGCACATCCGCGGACGTTCGCTGCACGATTCCTTCGTGATCGTCGATGAGGCGCAATCGCTCGAGCGCAACGTGCTCCTGACGGTTCTGAGCCGGATGGGTCAGAACTCGCGGGTCGTGCTGACGCACGATGTCGGCCAGCGCGACAACCTGCGCGTGGGCCGCCACGACGGCGTCGCGTCGGTGATCGAAACGCTCAAGGGCCACGACCTGTTCGGGCACGTCACGCTCGTCCGCTCGGAGCGCTCCGCCATCGCCGCTCTGGTCACCGACCTGCTCGAGGCCGGGGAACTGGCCTGACGCGCTGACCGAGACTCTCCTGTGCGGGGCCGGGACCCCACGTCCCGACCCCGCACATGAGAAGAGTCTCATGCGTATCTCCTCTTCTGCTCATCACGGTCTGACACCATGGATAGTGCGCGAGAACCGCGCGCGAACAGAGGATGGCACGTGGACGGTCTGACGCGTCTTGCGATCGGTGGCATGGCCACGGTCGCTGCGAGCGTTGCCGTGGTGTGCCTGGTGGCCATCAGTACCACGGTCGCCCTCGCCGATTCCGCCGGCGCCCCCATCGGCGCCCGTCCGGTCATCGTGCCCCTGCCCGCGGCTGTGCCGACGCCGGCACCCAGCGCGTCCACGGCGGCGCCGGTGGTGACGCTGCCCGCCGAGCCGGAGACGGTTCCTGCGCCGGACCCCCAGGAGGTCGCGGCCCCCGTGATTCCGCAGACACCCGCGGGCGAGCCGTCCGCGCAGCTGGAGGCCGAACTGGCCGCAGCAGTGGCGGCATCCGGATCGTGGGATGCCGTGCGCGCCTGGGCGGAGCAGCGGGGATGGACGCCCGCACGCACCGAGGCGTGGATCGCGCAGCTCACGATCAGGATCGAGAACGAGCGCGGAACCGCACCGGATCGTCACGACCGTCCGGAGCCGCGCGTCGGCACTCGCCCGGACCCACAGATTCCCGCCCGATCGGGTAACCCGTCCGGAGACGACCTTTCTGGGTCGATGTCCGGATTGAAGAGAGAGCAATCGCGCGTTCCCCCAGGCTGACGCGATTGCCTGGTCGGCTTCCCCCAAGCCGGTCTCTCCTCCCAGCCCCCGGTGTCCCCCAACACCGGGGGCTTCTTCGTCCCGGCGGGGGAGTCACTCCCAGCGGTAGCCGGCGCCGCGCACCGTGACGATGTGGGCCGCGCCGAGCTTGCCCCGCAGGTATCGCACGTACACGTCCACGACGTTCGAGCCGGGGTCGAAATCCAGGCCCCACACGCTGCTGAGCAGCTGCTCACGGCTGAGCACGCGGCCGGGGCTGCGCAGGAACTGCTCCGCCAGCGCGAACTCCCGCGCAGACAGCTCGACCTCGCGGTCCCCGACCGTGGCACGGCGCGACAGGATGTCCAGCGCGACGTCGCCGTGCGAGACGGCCACGCCGACGCTGGTCGTGCTCTCGCGCAGACGTGAGCGGACCCGTGCGAGCAACTCCTCGAACGGGAACGGTTTGGACACGTAGTCGTTCGCTCCGGCATCCAATCCCTCGACCGTGTCGCGGGTGCTGGAGCGGGCCGTCAGCATGATCACCGGAACGTTGGAGCCCTGCGCGCGCATCTGACGGAGGACTTCGAAACCGTCCATCGTGGGCAGGCCGACATCCAGAAGCACCAGGTCGATATCGTCGCCGAGGCCGCGCTCGAGCGCCTCTGCGCCGTCCTCGACGATCACCGTGATGTAGCCGGCCGCTTCCAGACCACGACTGACGAAGTCGGCGATCCGCGGCTCGTCTTCGACGATGAGGATCTTCGTCATCCTGCCGCCTCCCTCTGCAGAACCACATCTCCGGCGCGGATCGGCGCCGGCAGCTCGCTCGTGGGCAGCGGAAGGGAGATCGTGAAGGTCGCGCCGCCGCCGGGAGTGTCCGTGACCGTGCAGAGCCCGCCATGTCCCTTCGCGATCGCGTCGACGATGGCCAGTCCGAGGCCGGAGCCGCCCACCGACCGTTTGCCGTGGGCCCGATCGAAACGGCGGAAGATGCGGTGGCGCAGCGCGGGCGGGATGCCGGGGCCGTGGTCGGTGACCCACAGCTGAGCACCGGACTGGTCCAGCCGACTGCCCAGCTGGATGGCGGAGCCGGTCGGGGTGTATTTCGCCGCGTTGTCCGCCAGCTGCAGCCATGCCTGCAGAAGACGATCCTCGTCGCCGTGGATGTGCCCCTCGGCCCGCGCCTCCACGCTCCACTCGTGGTCGGGGATGACGGAGACCAGCTCCCCGATGCGGGCGGTGAGGGCGGCCAGATCCACATCGGTCATGGTGAAACCGTCGCCCTCGACGGTGGCGAGCAGATCGATGTCATCGACCAGCCGCGTCAGCCGGTCCAGCTCGGCCATGCTGATCTGGCGGGTGCTGGCGACGTCGGCCGCGTCACCGGGGTTCATCAGCTCGAGGTGCCCTCGTACGATCGTGATGGGTGTCTTCAGCTCGTGCCGCACGTCGTCCAGCAGCTGGCGCTGCACGTCGACCGAGCCTTCCAGCCGGTCCAGCATGGAGTTGACGGTGCGGGTGAGGTCGGAGATGTCGTCATTGCCCTGGGGCGACAGCCGCGCGGACAGGTCATCGAGCGTCACCGCGTCGGCCGCATCCCGCAGATCGCGGATCGGGGAGAGCAGGCGGCCCGCGACGAACCAGCCGACGACCCCGATCGCGATGAGCACGGCGACAGCCGCGATCGAATACGTCGTGATCGCCGCCGTCACCGGCGCCAGCTCGGCTCCGAGGTCCACGGCGCGGACGTAGATGCCGGTCTCCGCGTCGCCTGCCATCGTCACCGGGATCGCGATGTACCGCAGTGATCCCTGGTCGGTGGCGACGGTGCCGATGACCGTCTCGCCCTCGCGTTCGATGTCGTCGATCACCCGCTGGATCAGCTGGTCGTTCGTGGAGATGTCGAAGCCCGACAGGGTCGACGGCCGGAAGCGCGCCTTGCCATCCACGATCGCCACCGCGCCCTCGTTGCGGGCGGGGACCAGGCGCGCGACGGCCGCGTGCAGATACTCCTCGACCGATGTGAAGGCGTCGATATCGAGTGGCTCGCTGGCCGTCGCGGTGCCCGAGCCGCCGGCATCCGCTGCGCCCGCATCGTCATCGGCGACCGTATGCAGTCGGGCCACCTGCGCGGTGAGGCGGTCTTGGACCTCCGCAAGCACCCGCTCGCGTTGCACCATGAACGTCACACTGCCCACGATGGCCAGGCCGACGCAGGCGACAGCGAGGATCGCACCCAGAATCCGAGTGCGGGCCGAAAGCGGTCGGGTCGCGCGAGCCACCCCCCGATTATCGCGCTGAAGCGACACCAGCGGGGGTCTTCGGCTGATCAGCCCGGGTGGGTCATCGAGAGCAGGTCGAGCTTGTCGTCCAGCTGCTGCAGGGTCAGCTCACCGCGATCGACATAGCCCAGCTCGATGACGGCCTCACGCACCGTGATGCCCTTCGCCACGGAATGCTTGGCGATCTTCGCGGCGGCCTCGTAGCCGATCAGCTTGTTGAGCGGGGTCACGATCGACGGGGACATGCCCGCGTACGCGGCGGCGCGCTCCACATTGGCTTCGAGCCCGTCGATCGTCTTGTCCGCGAGCACCCGCATGGTGTTGGCGAGCAGGCGGATGGACTCCAGCAGGGCGGTGCCCATCACCGGGATCGCGACATTCAGCTCGAACGATCCGGAGGCGCCGGCCCAGGCCACCGTGGCGTCGTTTCCGATCACGCGCGCGCAGACCATCAACGCCGCCTCGGGGACCACCGGGTTGACCTTGCCGGGCATGATCGAGGAGCCCGGCTGCAGATCCGGGATGTGCAGCTCGCCCAGGCCGGTGTTCGGTCCCGAACCCATCCAGCGGATGTCGTTGTTGATCTTGGTCAGCGAGACGGCGATCGTGCGCAGCGCGCCGGATGCCTCGACCAGGCCGTCACGGTTGGCCTGCGCCTCGAAGTGATCCTTCGCCTCCGTGATGGGCAGTTCCGTGTCGGCCACGATGAGCTCGATCACGCGCTGCGGAAAGCCGAGCGGGGTGTTGATGCCGGTCCCCACGGCGGTGCCGCCCAGCGGCACCTCCGCGACGCGGGGGAGGACGGACTGGACGCGTTCGATCCCGAGACGCATCTGGCGTGCGTATCCGCCGAACTCCTGACCGAGCGTGACCGGGGTCGCGTCCATCAGGTGGGTGCGCCCGGACTTCACGACATCGCTCCAGGCCGCGGCCTTCGTCTCGAACGCGACCGCGAGGTGGTCCAGGGCGGGGATCAGGTCATCGATCAGCTCCTGCGTCACCGCCAGGTGCACCGACGTCGGGAAGACGTCGTTGGAGGACTGCGACGCGTTCACGTGATCGTTGGGGTGCACGGGCGAACCGAGGTCGCCGGTGGCGAGGGTGGCCAGCACCTCGTTCATGTTCATGTTCGAGGACGTGCCGCTGCCGGTCTGGTACACGTCGATCGGGAACTGGTCGGCGTACTCGCCCGCGATGATGCGGTCCGCCGCGCGTGCGATCGCGTCGGCGATGGTCGGGTCGAGGGTGCCCAGCTCCTTGTTGGCCAGCGCCGCCGCCTTCTTGATCCGGGCGAGCGCGACGATCTGCGCCGGGTCGAGCGCGTCTCCGGAGATCGGGAAGTTCTCGACGGCACGCTGCGTCTGTGCCGCATACAGGGCATCCTTGGGCACGCGCACTTCGCCCATGGTGTCGTGCTCGATGCGGTACTCGATGTCGGTCACGTCGTCGTTCCTCCAGATCGGACTGTGTTCAGGCCTCGTCGGCGACGATGCCCATGGTGATGGAAGGCACGGCAGTGCCCTCGGCCAGACGGTAGTTCGCGCCGACGATGGCCAGCCGCCCGTCGGCGACGGCCTCGCTGATCAGTTCGGACGAATGCAGCAACTCGGCCACCGTGTCGCGCAGATGCTCACGGCCGACCAGTTCGGCGTCGAGTGGACCGGCGAACCCGGGTTGGCGTTCGCGCGCGTCGCGCTGGACGCGACGGACAGCCGGGACGATCGGTGCGATCTGACGCCAGATCCGCGGTGGCAGCGCAGGAGCATCCGCGTCGACGCTGTGGATCGCGGCATCCACCGCTCCGCACTCGTCGTGACCGAGCACGACGATCAGGGGCACGTGCAGCACGGCGACGGCATACTCCAGGCTGCCGACCACCGAGTCGGAGATGACCTGCCCGGCGTTGCGCACGACGAACAGGTCGCCGAGTCCCTTGTCGAAGATGATCTCGGCCGACAGCCGGGAGTCGGAACAGCCGAAGAGGGCGGCGCGGGGGCGCTGGCCGGCGGCCAGCTCGGTGCGTCGCTCGACGTCCTGCCGTGGGTGGCGCGGCTCCCCGGCCACGAAGCGCTCGTTGCCGCGCTGCATTTCCTGCCAGGCCTTCAGCGGCGTGGGATCGCTCACGACGCGTCCTTTCCGGCGGTGTCTGCGCGGAGGGCGCGGATCTGGTCGGCGACGGAGGCGGCGGCCAGTTCGAGATGCTCGTCGTCGGTCGAGCCGTAGATCAGGATGGTGTCCTCGCCGGCCTGGGTGCTCAGCGCGGCGGAGATGTTGCCCGCACGGGCGGGGTCCGGGATACGGTACCGGTCCCACTCGATGCCTTCGATCGACACCGTCGAGTCGACCGATGCTCCGCTCAGAACGCGCGTGGGCCACGCCGGGTCGGCGTCGAATCCCTGGGCGACGCGCAGGAAGCCGGACGCCTCGTCGGGCACATAGACGATCGTCCAGGCCGCCGTGGAATCACCCTCGATGGATGCGCGGTTCACGAGCCATCCCTCGGGCACGTCGGGCACGATCACGCTGCGGCCCTCGGACGATTCGATGTTCTGCGCGATCGCCGCGACGTCGATGGGTCGCGGCGGAGGCAGCTCGCCGCGGGGAACGGCGAAGATGATGACCGCGACCACGGCGAGCGTGGCGAGCAGGGCGGCGATCAGATTGCGGGTGTTCTGGCTCGCCCGGTACACGCGGGATGACTCCGCTTTGCGGGCGGCTGCCTCGTCGGGGGTCTCCGGGCGCCCGAGCTCGGCGACGACTTTCGGATCGTGGGCCATCAGCTGCGCCCCATCAGGCGTCCGCGTTCTCGACGGGGCCCGATCGGGCGGCCTCCAGCCGGCGCTTCGCGCCGAGGAGCCACTCTTCGCAGCGTGCGGCGAGCGCCTCACCGCGCTCCCACAGCGCCAGGGAGTGCTCGAGGGTCGGAGCGCCCTGCTCGAGCTCGGCGACCACGCGCACCAGTTCGTCGCGGGCCTGCTCGAACGTGAGGCTCGCGACGTCGGCGATGCCTTCGCTCGGTGCGTTCATGCTTCCATCCTAGAGTCGGGCCGGGGGAGTGCTCGCGGGTGCGGTTCGGTGCCGCGGCGGGTCAGGGCTCCTCGACGGGACCCTCCGAACGAGCGGCGAAGGAGCCGCGCCCCACCGTGACCACCACGTGGGCGCCCGGCTGGGCCTGTGCCGAGTCACGGACGATCACACCGTCGGTGAGGTGTGCGATCGCGTAGCCGCGGGCGAGCGTGGACGCCGGCGACAGCGTGCGCAGCGCCGCGCGCAACTCGGCGGCCCGGCGCGCCTGCGTCTCCAGCCGTCGCTCGACCGTGTCACGACCGCGGCCCGCCAGCAGCCACAGGTGCTGGGAGCGGGCGTCGATCATCGATTCCGGAGAGCGCAGAACCGGGCGGGAGCGCAGCTGCTCCAGCTGCGCGATGTCATGGCCGACGCGCTGCGACAGCCGCATGGTCAACCGGGAGCGCAGCTGGGCGACGGCGGCGCGCTGCTCGACGACATCCGGAACGATGCGCTTGGCGGCATCCGTCGGCGTGCTCGCGCGCAGGTCGGCGACGTCATCCAGCAGCGGGTGATCGTTCTCGTGGCCGATCGCGCTGACGACGGGCGTGGATGCCGCGGCCACCGCCCGCAGCAGGCGCTCGTCACTGAACCCGAGCAGGTGCTGCGGGTCGCCGCCCCCGCGCGCGATGACGATGACATCGACGGCGGGATCGGCATCCAGGGCCTTCAGCGCGCCGATCGTCTCGGGAACGCACCGGTCGCCCTGCACCGCGGCGTACGCCATGCGGAAGCTCACCTGCGGCCAGCGCATCTCCGCGTTGTGACGGACGTCCTTCTCGGCGTCGGACTTCTCGCCGGTGATGAGCCCGATGACATGGGGAAGGAACGGGATGGGCTTCTTGCGGGCGGGGTCGAAGAGCCCCTCGGTGCGCAGCGTCGCCCGGAGCCGCTCCAGCTTCTCGAGCTGATCGCCGAGGCCGACGTGCCGCATGGAGGACACCGAGAAGCTGAAGTCCCCGGTCTTGGTGAAGTAGTCCGCCTTGACGCACGCGACGACGTGATCGCCGACGGCCAGGTCGGCGGGCAGTCGCTGACGGGTGCTGGACCAGATGCGGAACGAGATGGTGGCATCCGTCGCGAGATCCTTCATGCGCCCGAACACGTTGCCGGTACGGACGTTCCACGAGGTGATCTCGCCCTCGACCCAGACCGAACCCCAGGTTTCGACGAACCCGCGAATCGTGTCGTTCAGGCGTGCGACGGAGGTGGGCGCATCGGCCGTGGACTCCCGCGGACGCACCGAGTCGGGCGGCGGGGGCTCACCGGGGATCGGCGCAGCCTGGAACGTCGTCATCCGGACCTTTCGTGTTCGGGTGGTGCGGTCTGCTCGGCGGGTCAGTCCCGGGCGCACGGCCGTCCCCCAGGGGGCATCCCCGTAGACTCGAGGCGTGAGCACCCCGCTTGTCCGCATGCCCGTCCCCCGCGTTCCGCGGCGGCGCGAGCGCCTCCAGGATATCCCCGTCCCCGGACACAAGAGGGTCCTGCTCGCCGCCCCCCGCGGATACTGCGCCGGGGTGGACCGCGCCGTCATCGCGGTCGAGAAGGCGCTGGAGCGCTTCGGAGCGCCGGTGTACGTGCGCAAGCAGATCGTCCACAACATCCACGTGGTAACCGAGCTCGAGGCGGCCGGCGCGATCTTCGTCGACGAGGTCGATGAGGTCCCCGAGGGTGCGCACGTCGTCTTCAGCGCACACGGCGTCTCACCGGCGGTGGTGGCCGCGGCATCCGACCGTCAGCTCCAGGCGATCGACGCGACCTGCCCCCTGGTGACCAAGGTCCATCGCGAGGCCGTGAGATTCGCCCGCGACGACTTCGAGATCCTCCTGATCGGCCACGAGGGCCACGAGGAGGTCGAGGGCACCGCCGGAGAGGCTCCCGATCACGTCACCATCGTCAACTCGCCGGACCACGCCGACACGGTTCTGGTGCGTGACCCGTCGAAGGTCGTGTGGCTTTCGCAGACCACGCTCTCGGTCGACGAGACGATGGAGACGGTGCGGCGACTTCGCGTGCGCTTCCCGCAGCTGCAGGATCCGCCCTCGGATGACATCTGCTACGCCACCCAGAACCGTCAGGTCGCGATCAAGAAGGTCGCCGCGGATGCCGACCTGGTGATCGTCGTCGGCTCGGCGAACTCTTCCAACAGTGTGCGTCTGGTCGAAGTGGCCCTCGAATACGGTGCGAAAGCCGCCTACCGCGTGGACTACGCCGACGAGGTCAAACAGGAGTGGCTGGAGGGCGCGGAGACCGTGGGCGTCACCAGCGGCGCGTCGGTGCCCGAGGTGCTGGTGCAGGAAGTCCTCGCCGACCTCTCCGACGCCGGCTACCGCGACGTGCGGGAGATCAGGACTGCCGAAGAGGACCTGCTGTTCTCCCTCCCGAAGGAACTACGCCAGGACGCCGACGGGCGCCGGGACGCGCGCGCCCTCGGGGGGCGGGTCAGCGCATGAGCGGACCCGACGATCGGCCCGGCACGCACGGCGCCCCGGACCTGCGCCCGCGACCGCAGTACGGCGAGTACGCGACCCCGGAGGAGCAGCGCGCGCGCATCCAGCGGCCCGACATGACGCAGCTTCTGGATGCCGGGCAGGACCCGGATGCCGTCACGGCGGTTCCCGCAGGCGCTGCGGTGGCGCCCGCGGCGAAGGCCGGGGCGCCGGTTCGGCGTGGCCGGTTCGCCGACCTCGTCGCCACGACCGCGCTGCTGGTCTACGGGCTGGTCAACGTGGTCAGCGGCATCCCCGGAATGATCGACTACGAGTCGTACGTCGGCACGGTCTTCGGCCTGCTCGGCGTCGATGCCGAGCTTGCCGACCCGGCCGCCGGACGCCCCTGGGGCCTGGCCGCTGCGCTGATCCTGGCCATCGGCTGGCTGGCGACCGCGTACCTGTCCTGGCGCAGCCTGAGGCGGGGCCGGATCACCTGGTGGATCCCGCTGGTCGCAGGGATCGTCTTCACATTCGTCAGCGGCACCCTGCTGATGGTGCCGATCGTCTCGGACCCCACCGTGTGGAACGCCATTCTCGATACCGCGCGCTGAGCGCCCGCGGCGTGAGCCGCGATGACGCAGTCGCCGTTAGGATGACCGGATGCCTCGCCTCGTCGCCGTCTGCGTCGTCCACCAGCTGCGCCCCGATCCGGGGAACGGCGTCACGGCGATCGACAAACGCCCCGTGGACGGGCGCGTCCGGGTCGGTCGCTACGGTGTGCGCGCCGACGTGCAGGCCGACCGCAAGCACCATGGCGGGCTGGACAAGGCGCTCTACGCCTACGCCGAGGAAGACGCCGCCTTCTGGGCGGACGAGCTGGGCAGGGACCTGCCGCCCGGCTTCTTCGGAGAGAACCTGCGCACCGAAGGCATCGACGTGAACGACGCCCGCATCGGCGAGGTGTGGCGCATCGGGGACACCGTCACGGCCGAGGTGACCATGCCGCGCACGCCGTGCCAGACCTTCGCGCGCTGGGTCGGTGGCGCCGACCAGCGCGGGTGGGTCAAGCGGTTCTCTGCCGAGCGTCGCCTCGGCCCGTACCTTCGTGTGCTCCGCAACGGCTTCGTCCAAGCCGGAGATCCCATCGAGGTGATCTCGCGGCCGGACGGCGCGCCGGGACTGCTCGACCGGTACCGCGACCCCGCGTAGGGGCCACGGACGGCCGCAGGTCAGGACTGGGACTTGCCGGCGGAGCCGAGCTGCTGCGTGGCCTGCACGACGCGTGCCGCCATCGCCGACTCTGCGACCTTGCCCCACGCGCGCGGGTCGTAGGCCTTCTTGTTGCCCACCGAGCCGTCGACCTTGAGCACGCCGTCGTAGTTGCTGAACATGTAGCCGGCGACCGCGCGGGTGAACGCGTACTGCGTGTCCGTGTCGATGTTCATCTTGATCACGCCGTTGGCAACCGCGAGCGCGATCTCCTCGTCGGTCGATCCGCTGCCGCCGTGGAAGACGAGATCCAGCGGCTTGGGGCCGGTGCCGAATTTCGCCGCGATCCCCTCCTGGATCTCGCCGAGCAGCTCCGGGCGGAGCTTGACGTTGCCGGGGGCGTAGACGCCGTGCACGTTGCCGAAGGTGAGCGCGGCGATCCACCGGCCCTGGTCGCCCAGACCGAGGGCTTCCACCGCCTTCGTGACGTCCGCGACCGTCGTGTACAGCGCCTCGTTGGAGCCTTCGTGCTGAACGCCGTCCTCCTCGCCGCCGACAACGCCGATCTCGACCTCGAGGATCGCGCGAATCGCCTTCATACGGGGGAGAAGCTCCTTGGCGATCTCGACGTTCTCGGCCAGTGGCACCGCGGATCCGTCCCACATGTGCGACTGGAAGATCGGGTTGCCGCCGTCGGCGACGACCTTCTCGGACTCGGCGATCAGGGGCAGGACGAAGTCCTCCAGCGCCGGCTTGGGGCAGTGATCGGTGTGCAGTGCCACCGTGATCGGGTAGCTCTTGGCCGCCTCGTGAACGAATCGGGCGAATGCCAGTGCGCCGGTGGCGCGGGCCTTGACGGTGTGGCCGGCGAAGTAGTCCGCGCCACCCGTGGTCACCTGGATGATGCCGTCGGAGCCGGCTTCGGTCAGTCCCTGCAGGACCGCGTTCACGGTCTGCGAGCTCGAGACGTTGAACGCCGGGTAGGCGAATCCGCCGGCCTTCGCGCGGTCCAGCATCTGGGCGTACTGTTCTGGGGTGGCGACGGGCATGACAGCTCCTTGCTCGTGTGCGGGGGTACCCCGTCACTCTACCGAGCGGGTGTGCGCTGCTGGGGGGATGCGGCTCCGGCCGGAACCGCGGTCGCATGCCA
The DNA here is from genome assembly GCF_024623505.1 of Microbacterium sp. zg.B48. NCBI lineage: Bacteria > Bacillati > Actinomycetota > Actinomycetes > Micrococcales > Microbacteriaceae > Microbacterium > Microbacterium sp. zg.B48. The sequence goes on along the minus strand of NZ_JANJFE010000003.1, from coordinate 34,482 downwards.
CCAGCGCAAGAAACGCGATTCCTTCACGCCGTCGGCGCCGACTCGCCCGGTCACGGGGCGGCCTGCTGGTTAGGCTGAGGACATGGTGAGCCTTACCGCCGACATGAGTCCGCTGCATCCCGACCGCAACCTCGCGCTGGAGCTGGTGCGCGCCACCGAGGCGGCCGCGATCCGCGCCGTGCCCTTCATCGGGCGGGGTGACAAACTGGCGGCTGACGGCGCCGCGGTCGACGCGATGCGCGCGTTCCTCACGACGGTGAACTTCGACGGCACGATCGTGATCGGCGAAGGCGAGAAGGACGAAGCGCCGATGCTCTTCAACGGCGAGAAAGTCGGCAACGGCCGCGGTCCGCAGTGCGACGTGGCGGTGGATCCCATCGACGGCACGTCCCTGACCGCCGCCGGCCGGCAGAACGCACTCTCGGTGATCGCCGTGTCCGACCGGGGCACGATGCTCGATGCCTCCACGGTGTTCTACATGGACAAGCTGGTCACCGGACCCGCCGGCGTGGGCGTGGTCGACATCCGCCTTCCGATCGGCGAGAACATCCGGCTGCTGTCCAAGGCGCTCGGCAAGCCCGTGGACGAGATGGTCGTGTCCGTGCTGAACCGACCACGCCACGAGCAGCTGATCGCCGACATCCGCGCGGCCGGCGCCGGCACCCGCCTGATGTCCGACGGCGACGTCGCAGGCGGCATCAACGCCGCCCGGCACAACGCCCGCACCGACATGTGCGTCGGCGTCGGCGGCAGCCCCGAGGGCATCGTCACGGCCTGCGCCATCAAGGCGCTCGGCGGGCACATCCAGGGGATCCTCTGGCCGCGCCACGACGACGAGAAGCAGAAGGGCGCCGACCACGGACTGAAGACCGACGGCTACGTGTACGAAGCGGACGAGCTCGTCACCGGCAGGAACACGATCTTCGTCGCCACCGGGGTCACCGACGGTCAGCTCGTCGCGGGCGTTCGCCGCGAGGGGGATTACGTCTACAGCGAAAGCGTGGTGCTGCGCGGCACCTCCGGCACTCTGCGCCGCATCGTCTCGGAGCACCTCACCTCGAAATGGCTGTAACGCCGGCATCCCGGCGGCTGCCGGGAGTCCCCGCTCGCTGACCCACCGCTGGCACGCCGCGGTGGCGTCCGCGGCGCATCGTGTGACGGATGGGTCTGCTGTGACCGTTGTGACGGATGTGACGTACTCGTGATCCTGGGACCGCGGAACTCTGGCAGAATCGAACAGGTGTGTCGATGAGGACGCGGTCGTGTACTCAGACACTAGGGAGTTGACGATGTCAGCACAGGTTGGCGGTCCCAAGCCCCAGACGGGCGCCATCGCCGTCGTAGCGAATGCCACCGATCCGGCCCGGCGGCCCGACGTACTCTTCCGCGTGCGTCGGGACGAGGACCATCAGGTCTCGGCGTGGTGGATGGTGGGCGCCTTCGTCGCCGTGTCCGCCGCGGCGATCGCGCTCCTGAGCTTCGTGCCCGGCGGCGCCTGAGCCGACTCAGTCCGCGAAGGGCGTGATGCGTTCGCGCACGTCGCCGAGGTCGGCGCCGAGCTCAGCCGCAAGAAGCGACGCGTCGGATGCCGGCTCTCGAACGTCGTCGGGGGCCAGCGTGCCGTCCAGCAGCTCCGGCGCCCGCAGGCGCCGTGGTGACTTCTCGACCAGCGCCGGCACTGCCAGCCCGTCGAGTTTCGTCTGATCGATGCCGGGGAAGCGCCGCGCGGTGACCAGTACCCGCGATTCGAGCGAGCCCGCGAACCGGTTGTAACTGTCGACGGTCCGTTCGATGGCCCTGCGCAGGTCGTCGGCGTGCCCGGCGAGCTTGCCCAGCCGCTCGTACAGCTCGTTGCCGAGCACGAACAGCGCACGCGCCTCCTGCGACACGTCCTGCTGCGTCCAGGTGAAGGCGACCGTCTTCAGCACCGCCCACAGGTTCACCGGCGAAGCCAGCGCCACGCGTTTGCCGAACGCGTAGTCCAGCAGGGAGGGGTCCTCTTCCAGGGCGGCGGCCAGGAGGGACTCGCTCGGAACGAAGCACACCACGAACTCCGGGCTCGAGGCCAGGCCTGCCCAGTACGCCTTCTTCGCCAGCGCGTCCACGTGTCCGCGCAGCGCCTTGACATGCTTGTCGAGCAGCGACTTGCGCCGCGCGGCTTCTGCGCCGACCGCGGTGAACGGGATCGCACTGGCCTCGAGATAGGCATCGAGCGGGACTTTGGCATCGACGGCGATCGCCTTGTCGCCCGGAAGCCGGATCACCATGTCGGGGCGGCCGGCACCGGCATCCGAGGTGATGGAGGTCTGGGTGTCGAAATCCACATAGCGGGTCAGGCCGGCAGCTTCGACCACGCGCCGCAGCTGCGTCTCGCCCCACACGCCGCGCGTGGCGCCGGAGCGCAGGGCGCTGGCCAGCGACTCGGTGGTGGCGCGCAGCGCTTCGTCGGACTGCTGCGCGCGCCGCAACTGCTCGGCCAGCGAACCGAACTGCGCGGAACGGTCGCGCTCGAGGTCATCGACCTTCGTCTGCATGGACTGCAGCGTCTCGTGCACCGGCGCCAGCGCCCGCAGCACCGCCTGCTCGCGACGTTCCCGCTCCTCCCGCGATGCCTGATCCGCGCGGGCCTGTGCGGCCAGCTCGCGATACAGGAGATGCTGGTGCTCCAGCTGCGCCCGCACGCCCTGCCGGGTGGCGTCGCTGGCGGCGAGCCGGGCGCGCAGGTCCGCGCTCGCGATCGCGGCACGTGCCGCGACGCGCGCCCCGCCCGCGAACCAGCCGGCGAGCACACCTGCGGCGAGGCATCCGATCACGAGGACGGAGACGGTGAATGCATCCATCTGTCCAGAATGCCCTGGACATCCGACATCCCCCCGGTGCTAGCGTGACAAGCATGACTCCGCAGGAGCTTGAGAATCTGGCTCACCTGCGCCGTGCACGAGACCTGATCGACCGCGAGTACGCGCGACCGCTGGATGTGCCCACCATGGCGGCGAAGGCGCTGATGTCGCCCGCGCACTTCTCCCGACAGTTCCGCGCGGCATACGGAGAGACGCCGTACAGCTATCTGATGACCCGGCGCATCGAACGCGCCATGGCGCTGCTGCGGGGCGGCGCCAGCGTCACCGACGCGTGCATGGCCGTCGGCTGCACCTCGCTCGGCTCATTCAGCTCGCGCTTCGCCGAGATCGTCGGGATGAGCCCGTCGCAGTACCGCAGACGCGGGCACGATGCGGTGCGGGCCATGCCCTCGTGCGTGGCCAAGACCCACACGCGACCGGATCGGCACGCATCGAGCAGAAACCAAGAAGTCCGCCGGCGCCACGCGGCGTAGCGTCGCGGCATGACCATCGCACTCCAATTCACCAACGTCACCGTCAACGACGTCGATGAGGCCATCGGCTTCTATCGCGACGCCCTCGGACTCGACGTGCAGAACGACGTGTCCTCCGGAAACCATCGCTGGGTCACCCTCGGCTCTCCGGCGCAGCCCGGACTGGGCATCGTCCTGTCCGATCCGCACGCCGGCCGATCCCAGGCCGACGGGGACGCGATGCAGGAGCTGCTCACCAAGGGTGTGCTGCCGATGCTCGTGTTCAGCACGGACGACCTCGACGCCACGTTCGAAAAGGTCCGCGCGTCCGGCGCCGAGGTGATGCAGGAGCCCATGGACATGGGCTGGGGGCAGCGGGACTGCGCGTTCCGCGATCCCTCCGGCAACATGGTCCGCATCGCCCAGGCCAGCAGCACCTGACGCTGGCGCCGTGCAAATCAGGCGACGGCGCCGACCAACGGGACCGTGGCTGCGGTCGGCTCGACCAGCGGCAGCTCCGGCTGAGGCGCGGCCGCTGCCGGCTCCGGCATAAAGATCTGCGACGTGCGCACTCCGGCCGCATCGGCCAGTGCCGTGATGTCCACCGCGCCGACGCGCCGGGCAGCGTCGATCATGATGTGCGCGCAGGCGAGCGCGTCCGCGGTCGCATCGTGATGCGCGAAGTCCAGGAACCCGGCCGCCGCGGCGACCGAGGGCAGGCGGTAGGAATCCAGCTCGTAGAGCTTGCGCGCCACCTGCAGGCTGCACACGTAGCGGTACGGCGGGTACGCGTCGCCGGTCGCCTCGCACGCACGGCGGAGCACCATCATGTCGAAGCCGGCATTGTGGGCGACCAGGACGTCCGCGCCGGCGAATGCGGCGAGATCGTCCAGTTGCTCGCTCCAGGTCTTCGCGCCCACGACATCCTCCGCGCGGAGGCCGTGGATGCGCGTGTTGAGCTCGAAGAACCGGTCGTGGCCCGGTGGCGGCTGGATCAGCCACCCGGCCGTGGCGACCACGACGCCGTCACGCACGCGGGCCAGACCCACAGCGCACGCGGAGGCATTGCTGGAGTTCGCCGTTTCGAAGTCGATTGCGGTGAAGTCCAGGGGCACGCATCCAGCGTCGTGGCGGGCGGGCGCCGGAGGCCGGAGGCGCGCCGCGGACCCCACGGATGCAGACCGCCGGTCGGTGCGCACGAGTTTCCGGTGGACCGGATTAGGGTTCTGGCATGGCCAGCAACGAAGAGATGTCGACCTCCTTCGGGTCCGCAGCCGGGACGTACGAAACCGGTCGCCCCGACTACCCGATCCAGGCAGTGGATTGGATGCTTCAGCCCGTCGTGGGCGGCGAGCGCAGCATCCGCGTCGCCGATGTCGGTGCCGGGACAGGCAAGCTGACGCGCTCGGTCGTCGAGTTGGGCGCCGAGGTCGTCGCCATCGACCCGGACCCGAAGATGCTCGCGGTGCTCCGCGAGCACGTGCACGGCGTCCCGACCTTCGTCGGTACCGCCGAGAACCTGCCGGTGCCGGACGCGAGTCTGGACGCCGTGCTGCTCGGTCAGGCGTGGCACTGGGTCGACCCGGATGCCGGCGCAGCCGAAGCGGCGCGGGTGCTGCGCTCGGGAGGCGTGCTCGGACTGATCTGGAACATCCGCGACGACTCCGTGGACTGGGTGCGCCGCATGACCGCGATCATGCACGGAAGCCGCGCGGAGCAGATGCTCGGGCAGGGTGTTCCACCCGTGGCGGAGCCGTTCGGTGAGGTGGAGGACGCTCAGTGGCGGTGGTCGCGAGCGATGACCCGGGAGTCGCTGCTGGCGATGGCGCGCTCGCGGAGCTACCTCATCACCGCAGCGCCCGACGAGCGCGCCCGCGTCGAGGCCGGCCTGCACGAGTTGTTCGACGAGCTCGGTGCCGTCGGCGATGCGGTGGTGCAGCTGCCCTACGTCACGCGCGCGTACCGCGCGCTGCGGCCCTGAGACGGCGTTACGCTGACCGCCGCGTCGATCGGATTCGGACATCGGCGCGGGATTCGGACGGAGCCGGCGCGTAGATCCGAATCCGGGGCGCACATCCGAGCCCGGCCGGGGGCGGCCGGGGCGGCCCCCGACCGCCTCAACGTAGACTGGACTCCCGTGGCTCTCACTATCGGCATCGTCGGCCTGCCCAACGTCGGCAAGTCCACCCTGTTCAACGCGCTCACCAAGAACGACGTGCTCGCGGCGAACTATCCGTTCGCGACGATCGAGCCGAACATCGGAGTCGTGAGCCTTCCGGACCCGCGTCTGGACAAGCTGGCCGAGGTGTTCCACTCCGAGCGGATCCTGCCGGCGACGGTCTCGTTCGTCGACATCGCGGGCATCGTCCGCGGCGCCAGCGAGGGGGAGGGGCTGGGCAACCAGTTCCTCGCGAACATCCGCGAGGCCGACGCCATCGCGCAGGTCGTGCGCGGCTTCACCGACGACGACGTGGTGCACGTCGAGGGCGGCGTGAACCCCAAGAACGACCTGGAGACGATCAACGCCGAGCTGATGCTGGCCGACCTGCAGACGCTCGAGAAGGCGATTCCGCGGATCGAGAAAGAGGTCAAGGGAAAAAAGGCCGACCCCTCCGCGTTGGAGGCGGCCACGGCGGCCAAGGACGCGCTGGAACGCGGCATCCTGCTCTCCCACTCCGGGCTGGACCTGACACCGATCAAAGAGCTGGGCCTGCTGACCGCCAAACCGTACATCTACGTCTTCAACGTGGATGAGGCAGTGCTGACGGATGCCGCGGCCAAAGCCGCGCTGGAGGCGCTGGTGGCTCCCGCCCACGCCGTGTTCCTGGACGCGAAGATCGAGTCCGAGCTGATCGACCTCGACCCCGAGGACGCGGCCGAACTGCTCGCCTCGACGGGCCAGGAGGAGTCCGGCCTGAACCAGCTGGCTCGCATCGGGTTCGACACCCTCGGGCTGCAGACCTACCTCACCGCCGGCCCGAAGGAGGCGCGGGCGTGGACCATCCCGAAGGGATCGAAGGCGCCGCAGGCGGCCGGGGTCATCCACACCGACTTCGAGAAGGGCTTCATCAAGGCCGAGGTCATCTCGTTCGACGATCTGATCGAATCCGGGTCCGTCCTCGAGGCCCGCGCTCGCGGCAAGGCCCGGCTGGAAGGCAAGGACTACGTCATGCAGGACGGCGACGTGGTGGAGTTCCGCTTCAACGTCTAGCGATCGCACGCAGGTCCGCCGGCGTGGCATCGGCGGCGCCGCTTCCGGTCGGCCATCCCCACGACCGGGTCCCCGGTCGTCCTCTCTGCAGAAGGAGCCCTCGCATGCCTGAACACGCCGGACCGTTCCGTGCGGATGCCCTCGCGCCCACCACGTACGCGCACGGGATCGCTCTGCCCGCGGACGGTCGGATGATCCTGCTGGCGGGGATGTCCCCCCTGGATGCGAGCGGGGCCGTCGTGGCTCCGGGCGATGTGACCGAGCAGATGCGGGTCACTGTCCAGAACGCCAGGACCGTCCTGCGTCACGCCGGCGCTGATCTCGACTCGATCGTCCGCGCCCGCATCTACATCGCATCCGCCGAGCGAGCAGAGCTGTACGCCGGGTGGCAGGCGTTCACCGGCATCTTCGACGGCAGCGAGTTTCCGAGCACCCTGGTCGGGGTGACGGTGCTGGCCTACCCCGATCAGCTCGTCGAGGTCGAGTTCGACGCCATCGTCCCCCGGTAGCCCGCCGCCGATGTCCGGTGCAGGTTGGAGCGCTCACCCGAGCGGAACCGCGCCGCACGGGCGTCGGCCGCGCGCGGGCGACCGCACGGCGGGAGGCCCCGATGCGGCGTCGGGGCCCGGTGCGCGATAAGTTCGACGATGGTGTGCGCGAGTACCGAGCGCCACCGGAATGGAGATCCGCTGTGGCTGTGCTCGATGACCGTCTTGTTTCCGTATTCGATGAAGTCGTCGGCAGGAACCAGGGAGAGACGGAATTCCACCAGGCGGTGCGCGAAGTGCTGGAGAGTCTCGGCCCCGTGGTGGCCAAGCATCCCGCCTACGCCGACTCCGAAGTGATCCGCCGGCTCTGCGAGCCCGAGCGCCAGATCATCTTCCGCGTGCCGTGGGTGGATGACAGCGGCCGCGCGCAGCTGAACCGGGGCTTCCGCGTCGAGTTCAATTCGGCTCTGGGCCCGTTCAAGGGCGGGCTGCGGTTCCACCCGACGGTGTACCTCGGGATCGTGAAGTTCCTCGGCTTCGAGCAGATCTTCAAGAACGCGCTCACCGCGCTGCCGATCGGCGGCGCGAAAGGGGGATCCGACTTCGATCCCAAGGGCCGTTCGGACGCCGAGGTCATGCGCTTCTGCCAGTCGTTCATGATGGAGCTGTACCGGCACCTCGGCGAGTACACCGACGTGCCCGCGGGCGACATCGGCGTGGGCGGCCGGGAGATCGGCTACCTGTTCGGGCAGTACAAGCGGATCACGAACCGCTACGAGTCCGGCGTCTTCACCGGCAAGGGCCTGACCTGGGGCGGCTCGCAGGTGCGCACCGAGGCCACCGGCTACGGTGTGGTGTTCTTCGTCGACGAGATGCTCCGGGCCCAGGGCGGCTCCTTCGAGGGCAAGAAGGTCGTCGTCTCCGGCTCCGGCAACGTCGCCATCTACGCGATCGAGAAGGTGCGCCAGCTCGGCGGAGTCGTGATCGCGTGCTCGGACTCGTCCGGATACGTCGTCGACGAGGACGGCATCGACCTGGAGCTGCTGAAGGAGATCAAGACCGAGCAGCGCGGACGCATCAGCGAGTACGCGGACCGCCGGAACCGCGCCGTGTTCAGCGCGACCGGATCGATCTGGGACGTGCCGTGCGACATCGCGCTGCCGTGCGCGACGCAGAACGAGCTGGACGAGTCCGGGGCGCTGACGCTGGCACGCAACGGCTGTCTCATCGTCGCCGAGGGCGCCAACATGCCCTCGACGCCCGCGGCGATCCGCGTGTTCGCCGAGTCGGGCATGCGCTTCGCGCCGGGCAAGGCCGCCAACGCGGGCGGCGTGGCCACCAGCGCGTTGGAGATGCAGCAGAACGCCTCCCGGGCTTCCTGGACCTTCGAGTACACCGAGCGGCGCCTGGCCGAGATCATGCGGTCCATCCACGACCGGTGCCTGCACACCGCCGACGAGTACGGCAACCCGGGCAACTACGTCGCCGGCGCGAACATCACCGGGTTCACCCGCGTGGCCGACGCGATGCTGGCCCTGGGCATCGTGTAGCCGGTGCGCCTCACGTAACGTCGCTGGCATGGTGACGCGGCTGCTTCTCGTTTCGGACACCCACATCCCGGGGCGCGCCCGCGCGCTTCCGGCACCGGTGCGTGCTGCGGCGGACGCCGCCGACCTCGTCATCCACGCCGGGGACTGGGTCGCGGCATCCGTGCTGGACGATCTCTCGCAGCACGCCGAGGTGCTCGGCGTGTACGGGAACAACGACGGACCGGACGTGCGCGCGCGGCTGCCCGAGGCGGCGCGCCGAGACATCGAGGGCGTCCGCTTCGCCGTGATCCACGAGACCGGCGACGCGGCGCGGCGCCACGCGCGAACGGACGCCGCTTTCCCGGACGCCGACGTGCTGGTCTTCGGCCACAGCCACATCCCGTGGGATACGCAGACCCCGGGAGGACTCCGGCTGCTGAACCCCGGATCACCGACGGACCGCCGGCGGCAGCCCCGGTGCACGATGATGACCGCGCTGGTCGAGGACGCGAGGATCCGCGAGGTCCGGCTCGTCGAACTGTGATCCCCGCGCGGACCGGCTGATCGCCATCGAACCGGTCCGGCAGCGTGCGCCCTGGGCGAACGTCGCCGCACGGCGACCGGGCGGTGCTGGAATGGTCGCATGAACGAGGACGACGCGCTGGATGCCTACTCCGCCGCGGTGGTGCGGATCGCCGAGACGCTGCTGCCCTCCGTCGCGGCAGTCACGGTGCGCACCGCACGCGGGGAGGGCGCCGGCAGCGCCTCGGTGATCTCGACGGACTCGCATCTGCTGACCAGCGCGCACGTGGTCGCCGGCGCGGACCGCGCCGAGGTCGCGTTCGCGGACGGAACGGTGCTGTCCGCACGCGTCGTGGGCAGTGACCCGCTGTCCGACCTCGCCGTACTCCGCGCGGACGGCGATGTCCCGCCTCCGGTGCCGTGGGGTGACGCGTCGACACTTCGAGTGGGACAGCTCGTCGTGGCGCTCGGCAACCCGCTCGGCCTTGCCGGCAGTGTCACCGCGGGGATCGTCTCGGCACTCGGACGCTCGCTGCCGACCCGATCAGGGCGGGTGGTGGACGAGGTGATCCAGACCGATGCCTCGCTCAATCCCGGCAACAGCGGGGGCGTCCTGGCCGACAGCCGCGGGCGCATGGTCGGCGTCAGCACGGCGGTCGCCGGGATCGGCCTGGGCCTGGCCGTGCCCATCAACACCACCACGCGCGAGATCATCGACGCGCTCATCGCGCGCGGACGGGTCCGGCGCGCGTGGCTGGGTGTTGCCGGAGCGGAGATCACACTCAGTCCCGAGCTTGCGGCCCGCGTCGGCTCCCGCACCGGCATGCAGGTCGCCTCCGTCGTGGCGGGTAGTCCCGCTGCGGCGGCCGGGGCGCGACGCGGAGACATCGTCATCTCCGTCGGCGGCATTCCCGTCACGAGCGCGACCGGCATCCAGCGGCTCATGGTGGAGCACGCGATCGGTCGCCGCATCGAGATGACCGTCTGGCGCAACGGCGCCCTGGTCGACATCGTGGTGGAGCCGGAGGAGCTCCGCGTCTCCTGAGCGGTCCGGCCGCTAGGAGGCGTCGTGGTCGAAGGGCGCCTCGGCGGCGCCCGGTTCGCTGGAGAAGGTCATGGTGGTCTGCAGGTTGCGCGTGCGCCGTTGCAACTCCCGCACGACCTCGCGGTCGGCCTCTTCGGCGTGCGCGACCTCCTCTGCCTGGGTGAGGTAGAGCTGGCTGGCCGGGCCCAACAGGAATTCCGCGTTCTGCACCTGCCCGTCCGCGGCGACCACCGGAACGACGATCACGGCCGCGGTCTTCGCTTCCGCCAGGGCGCGCGCGTAGGCCACGAGTGCCTCGCCCACGTCGTCGGCGATCAGCACCCAGTCTCCCGTGTAGTGCAGACGCAGCATCCTCCCATCGTGAATGTCGGCGCACGCCCGGCCAAGGGGTTGTCATGTCGGGTGCGCAGGCATAACCTGCCGCCCGGGGCGGGCAGGCGTTGGCAACCGGGGCCGACCGCAGGTCCGAGCCCCGTGGAATCATGGGGCCATGCCCGAGTCGCCGGAGGTTCAGGAACTCGCGTCCTTCCTGCGCGCGCACACGGTCGGCCGCGTGATCCGCAGCGCCGACGTGCTGCTGCCCAAAGCACTGAAGACGCAGCGTCCCGCCCCGGCCGATCTCATCGGGCGCCGGGTCAGCGACGTGACCCGGCTCGGCAAGATGATCGATATCGCCACGGCGGACGCGGCCGGCGGCGAGCTGCACCTGGTCGTCCATTTCGGCCACGACGGATGGGTGCCCTGGCACGAGGTCGCCCCCGAGGGACTGAAACGCGCGGGGGATGCCACGCTGATGGCGCGTTTCCGGCTCGATGACGGGTCGGGATTCGACCTGACGGATGCCGGACAGTGGAAGTCGCTGACCCTGCACATCGTGCCGCGGGCGGCCGACGTGCCCGCGGTGGCCAAGCTCGGCATCGACCCGCTCTCGGGGTCCTTCGACCCCGCCGCGTTCGCGGCCGTCCTCTCCGGTCGCCGGAAGCAGATCAAGGCCCTCCTCCAGGATCAGACCGCCTTCGCCGGCATCGGCAACGCGTACTCGGACGAGATCCTGCACGCAGCCAAGATCTCACCGCTGACGCACGCGGCGACCCTGAGCGAAGACGAGGTGGCGCGGCTGGCCGCGCAGACCCGAAGCGTCCTGACCGGCGCGGTCGACGCGCGGCGGGGGACACCGCCATCGCAGCTGCGCGCCGCCAAGCATGCGGCGCTGCAGGTCCACCGCAAGACGGGTGCGATCTGCCCGGTCTGCGGGGACCGGATCCGGGAGTTCGCGTTCTCCGGGGCGGCCGCACAGTACTGCCCCACGTGCCAGACGGGCGGCGTGGTGCTGTCGTGATGCGCCGCCGCAGCGGGGACGCGACTACGATGATGCCATGACGACTTCGCAGCAGCCCGCCCCCGTGACCCTCCAGCCCATCGCCGAGGAGAAGAACCTCCTCACGGTGGTCGAATCCAGCGGTTCCTGCTGCGGTGGTTCGGCCTGCGGTTCAGCCAACTGATCCGCGTCGAGCGGATTTGACCGCTCATCGCGTCGCCGGATCCACCCGCGGGAGCAACCCCTTCTGACACTCTGTAAGGGGAGGCGGCGATGAGCGACGAACTGGTGCTGGGAATGACCCCTCGGGTCTCCCGCATCCTCATGTCCGAAGAGGCCGTGTACGGGCTGATCCTCGTGTCCGGCATGATCGTGGTCAGCTACAACCTGACGGGCACCTCGCTCAGTGCGCTCGTGACTGTCGTGGTGACGGTGCTGGTGTTCTTCGCCGCGCACGTCTACGCCGGAACCCTCGCCCGCCTCGCCCTGACCGAGGGAAAAGCGGGCCTGCCGCAGAGCCTGCGCGCTGCGGCCCGTCACTCGCGGGGGATGCTGTTGATCTCGCTGGCGCCGATCGCGGTGCTGCTGCTGGGCGTGACCCGGGTCGTGGACGACGACCTGGCGGTCTGGACGGCTCTGGTGGTGGATACGGTCGCGCTCGGGGTGCTGGGTTGGCTGGCCGTGCTGAAGTGGACCTCGCGCTTCTGGGTCCGGGTCGTCAGCGCGCTCACCACCGCCGCGTTCGGGCTCGTCATCGTCGCGATGAAGGCCTTCATCCACCACTAGCGGTCGGGCGTGGCCGCGGCGCTCACCCGGGAACGGGGGACAGCAGCGCGCGCACCAACCGCGGGCTCAGGCCGGGTATCTCCTGCACCGGCACCGCGAGGGCGCGCAACGCGCGGCTGAGGTAGTTCCGAGCTGCCGCGGCGAGGGCGATGTCGACGATCTGGCGGTCGGTGAACCCGTACTCGCGGAGCACCCGCGAATCGTCGTCCGTCATGGACGCCGCATCCGTGGAGATCTTCTCGGCGAACCGCATCACCGCGACGTCGGCCTCCTCCAATCCGGCCGACTCGTAATCGAGGGCGACCCGTTCGAGCTGATCCTCATCGAGCGCGTCGGCGCGAAGTGCTTTGCGGCCGTGCGCGAGCAGGCAATGCGGCGAGGGGATGCCGCGGGCGGCCGCGAGGGTGACCAGCTCGTACGTGCGCACACCGATCGAAGGCACGATCGCCGCGATCAGCGCTTCGAACGCGGAATGGGCCTCGGGGTTCAGTGCCATCGCCTGGGTGACGCTGGAGACGAAGCCGTCCTCCCTGAGGTCTGCTTCGTACATCTCGGCGACGGTGCCGACAGCGCTGTCGGCGGGGGGCGGGTGAACGATCACGGCCGGGTTCCTTCCTCGCGCGCCGGCCGGTCGTGCCGGGGCAACGCTCAGCATGCCATGCGCGACACGCCGCTGACGAGATCCGCCCGCGACGTGCGCCCGGAAGAATCGGCGTGTCAGTGCATGGCGATCGGCGCGGAGATGCCGTCGACCGGCTTGCGGATGAGGAAGGCGCCCACGATCAGCGGCAGAGCCGCGATCGCGGCGATCGTGAACGCGGCCTGCGCTCCGGCCGCGCCGGCCGCCGCTTCGGACAGCCCGCGACCGATCGCGGTGTCGCGCACCCCGCTGAGGATCGTGATCATCAGCGCGATGCCGGCCGCGCCGCCCACCTGCTGCACCGTGCCGAGCACGGCGGACCCGTACGAGTAGAACCGCGGCTGCAGCGACGCCAGCGACGCGGTGAACAGCGGAGTCAGCGAAAGAGCCAGCCCGATGGACAGCACCGTCTGGGACACCGCGATCACCCAGATCGGAGTGAACTGATCGAAGCTCGTGAACGTCCACAGCATCGCGACGGCGATGAACGACCCCGGGATCAGCAGCACACGCGTACCCCACCGGTCGTAGACGCGGCCGATCAGCGGCCCCGCCAGCCCCATCGCCAGCGCCCCGGGCAGCAGGATCAGACCGGTCTCGAGCGCACTCACGCGCAGCACGGTCTGCAGGTACAGCGGTACGACGGTCAGCGTCCCGAAGAAGGACAGCGACAGCAGCAGCATCTGGGCGATGGACAGCGAGAAGTTCAGCGAGCGGAACACGCGCAGATCAAGCAGCGCGCGATCGGTGCGCTGCATCCGCAGCTGACGCCAGACGAACAGCGCGAGAGCCACCGCGCCCACGCTGAAGGAGACCACCAGCGTCGTCGTGGACAGGGCGTCGGCGGCGGCTGCGGCCGCGGCGCCACCGCCGTGGGCGGCCGGCCCGCCGATCTGGCTGAGACCGAACACCAGCCCGCCGAAGCCGAGCGCGGACAGGATGATCGACGGTACGTCGATCGCCACCCGCGTCGGCTCACCCAGGTTGTGGATCCAGCGCGCGCCGACGGCGAGTGCGATCAGCGCGATCGGCAGCACGATGCCGAAGATCCAGCGCCAGCCGACCGTGTCCAGGAGCAGGCCGGACAGCGTCGGACCGATCGCGGGGGCCAGGGACATGACGACGCTGACGCGGCCCATCATCCTGCCCCGCGAGTGGGCGGGCACGAGCGTCATCAGGGTCGTCATCAGCAACGGCATCATGATGGCGGTGCCGGATGCCTGGACCACGCGCGCCACCAGCAGCAGCGGGAATCCGGGGGACACGAATGCGATCAGAGTGCCCAGGGAGAACAGGCCCATCGCGGTGACGAACACGGCGCGGGTGGTGAATCTCTGCAGGAGGAAGCCCGAGATCGGGATGACGACGGCCATCGTCAGCATGAACGCCGTGGTCAGCCACTGGGCCGCGACGGCGGTGATCCCCAGATCGGTGATCAGATGCGGGATGGCCACCCCCATCGTCATCTCGTTCAGGATCGCCACGAAGGCGGCCCCGAGCAGGAGCCAGATGATGCGGCTGTCAGCGCGGCTGAGGATCGCGCCCGGGGGCACCACGACGCTGTCGGTGCGGGCAGAGATGTCGGTGGCGGCCATAGGGCGTCTCCTCAGGGGATGGGCGTGCACGACAACATCCCGCAGGCGGTCACACGAAAAGGACGAGCCCACACAGTAACGGCCACGTCGGGCGCGGCATTCCCGAATCGCGTGGAAATATTCGCGTATGGCCATGAGTCCAGTTCGCCGAGCGGTCCTATTCCGGACGGGTGTCGCGATCGCGGTCGGCGCGATCGTCGTCGTCGCTGTGGGCCCCGTGCTCGGGTGGGCGGCGGGGCTGCTGGCCGGCTGGGCGGGCGCGGCCGCCACGAACGTCGCCTGGGTGTCGCTGCTGGTCTGGCCGATGGACGGTCCGCAGACCCGTGAGCATGCCACCGGCGAGGATCCGGGCAGATCGTTCGCACGGCTGGTCGCCCTGATCGGCAGCATCGCCAGCCTGGGCGCGGTGGTGGTCGTGCTGATCCAGACGCAGGACACATCGGAGCTGGAGTCGTACCTGCTCGCCGCCATCGCGGTGGTCAGCGTCGCGGCGTCCTGGGCCCTCATCCAATCCGATTACATGCTGCGGTATGCGCACCTGTACTACTCCGCTCCGGTCGGCGGAATCGACTTCAACCAGGAAGAGGACCCGTCGTACACCGATTTCGTCTACTTCTCCGTGGGCATCGGCATGGGCTACCAGGTCGGCGACAGCGCTGTGCGCACCAACGCGATCCGTCGGCTCGTGATCGCCCAGTCCCTGGTGGCGTACCTGTTCGGCGCGGTGATCATCGGCACGGTCGTCAACCTCGTCATCGACCTCGGGTGACCGCTCCGGTCGAGTCCCGGTAGCAGTGCCGTGGCGGACCGGCCGACTCCGCCCCCGCGTCGGCGTGCGTCATTAGGCTTGCAGGCGTGAGCATGGGCGGGCGGGGTGGTGGACCGGCGGTGGGATTCCGCCCGGTCGACATCGCGGCGCAGAAGAAGCTCAACGCCGAAGCGCCCCGCATCCCACATCTCGGCCGCCGCGTGATCGGCCTGTTCCGCCCGTATCGGATGCAGATCCTGCTGACCGGCGTGCTCGTGATCGCAGGCGCCGCGATCGCCGTGGTTCCGGCGCTGATCGTGCAGCGGATCTTCGACGACGCGCTCTTTCCGACGGACGGCAGCGGACCGAACCTGTCCCTGCTGCTGCGGCTGGTTCTGCTCATGGTCGGGCTGTTCGTGCTCTCTTCCGGACTCGGCGTGCTGCAGACCTGGTTCACCTCGACGGTCGGCAACCGCGTCACCGGGGATCTGCGCGTGAAGCTGTTCGAGCATCTGCAGGCCATGGAGCTGGGCTTTTTCACCCGCACCAAGACCGGGGTCATCCAATCCCGGCTGCAGAACGACGTGGGCGGCGTCTCGGGAGTGCTGACCAACACCGTCACCAGCATCCTGGGCAACGTCGTCACCGTGGCCGCGTCGCTGGTGGCGATGATCATCATCGATTGGCGGCTGACCATCATCGCGGTGGTGATGATGCCGGTCCTGGTGGTGGTCCAGCGGCGCGTCGGGCAGGTGCGGGCTCGCATCGCGGGCGAGACGCAGGAATCCCTCTCCGAGCTG
This sequence comes from Microbacterium sp. zg.B48, assembly GCF_024623505.1. Classification (NCBI taxonomy): domain Bacteria; kingdom Bacillati; phylum Actinomycetota; class Actinomycetes; order Micrococcales; family Microbacteriaceae; genus Microbacterium; species Microbacterium sp. zg.B48. The sequence continues at coordinate 18,487 of NZ_JANJFE010000003.1, read as the reverse complement.
ACCGCGATCACCCAGGAGACGCTGAGCGTCTCGGGCATCCTGCTGTCGAAGTCCTTCAACCGCCAGCGGACCGAGTCCGCCCGCTATGGTGCCGAGAACGTCAATCAGGTGCGCCTGCAGGTGCGGCGGGCGATGAGCGGCCAGGGCTTCTTCGCCGTCGTCCAGGTGCTGATGGCCAGTGTCCCCGCGGTGATCTACCTCGTCTCCGGCTACCTGATCACCGGCGGAAGCGATGCCATCACGGCCGGGACGGTGGTCGCGTTCACGACCGTGCAGGCCCGCCTGCTCATGCCGCTGATGGGCCTCATGCGGGTGGCGCTGGATGTGCAGACATCCGGCGCGCTCTTCGCGCGCATCTTCGAGTACCTCGACCTGGTGCCGGCCATCAGCGACGCCCCGGATGCGATTCCGGTCGCGGCCGCCCCGGGTCCGGTCGGCCGGATCGAGTTCCGTGACGTGGTCTTCCGCTACCCGGATGCCGGCCCGGACGCCCCACCCACCCTGCGCGGCATCTCGTTCACCGCAGAGCCCGGGCAGCACGTCGCGTTCGTCGGCCCGTCGGGGGCGGGCAAGACCACCGTCCTGTACCTGACGCCGCGGATGTACGAGGCATCCGGCGGCGCAGTCCTGTTCGCGGGTGAGGATGTGCGGCGGCTGACGCAGGAATCGATCATCGACCACGTCGGAATCGTCTCGCAGGAGACCTACCTCTTCCACGCCACGATCCGCGAGAACCTCCGCTACGCCAAGCCGGAGGCGACCCAGGCGGAACTGGAAGAGGCGTGCCGCGCTGCGAACATCCACCACATCATCTCCGGCTTCGAGGAGGGGTACGACACGATCGTGGGAGAGCGCGGCTATCGCCTGTCCGGCGGTGAGAAGCAGCGCATCGCGATCGCGCGCGTCCTGTTGAAGGATCCGCCCGTTCTTCTGCTCGACGAGGCCACATCGGCCTTGGACACGGTCTCGGAGCGCGTCGTTCAGGAGGCACTGGATGCCGCAGCCCGAGGCAGGACCACGCTGACGATCGCGCACCGCCTCTCCACGGTGATCGGCGCCGACGTGATCCACGTCGTCGACGCGGGTCGCATCGTGGAGTCCGGAACCCACTCCGGCCTGATCGCCGAGGGCGGGCTGTACGCAGATCTGGCCGCCCAGCAGCTCGCGGCGTCCCGGATCCTCGAGGAGGAAGCGACCGAGCCGCTCGGAACCTTGCCCACGCGGCGCGCGGACCGCGCCCCGGACGAGCCCGCTCGGGTCCCCCCGGATGATCCGCTGGCCGTGCTGGCCGGCTCGCTGTCGCTGACCGGACCGCTGCCGGTTCTGGCCGACGACCTGGCCGAAGACGAGCCCTGGCCGCGGCTCGGCGACCGCTAGCCGGGGCGGGCTACCACAGTCGCGCGGCGTCGACCACGGTGGCGGAGGCCGCATCCAGGTCTGCGCGTGCGCTGCCGGCGCGGGCCCAGATCTCGCGGGTGAACGCGCCGAGCGCGCGGCGGTACGCGGCATCCGGGTGCGTGCGTGCGATCTGCGCCAACCGGGGGACATCCATGCGCAGAAGCTGTCCGAGCCGCGCCTGCGCGGCCAGCGGGTGGCCGGTGGACTCCAGGACGCGCAGTCCCGCATCCATCGCCGCGAGGCAGTCCCGCAGCACGTCCAGCTGAGCCTCGCGCTGGGTGATCGAGGACCCATCGGCCCGGACCCGCCAGTGCGCCACGACATCCGGGACGGTGTCGAAGCGGCGCGCCCGGGCGTACATCTGCTGCGCCACGATCTGATCCTCGTACAGGCGACCCTCGGGGAACCGCAGGCCGGTCCGCTGCCAGAAGTCGGTGCGGCTCACCTTCGACCACGCCACGATGTTGGCCGACGCCTCGGGGTGCTCGTCGATCGTCGTGCCGCGCCGCTCCGGGGCGCTGGAGGCGCGGACCCACGGCTGCACCTCACCCAGGCGGTACCCGCCGGTGTCGTCGGGTCGCAGCCGCACATAGGCGCCGAGAGCGAAGTCGCTGCCGCTCTGATCGAGCACGCCGAGCAGTCGCTGCAGCGCGTTCGGCGTGAACGTGTCATCGGCGTCGAGGAAGCCGAGGAAGGGCGTCTCGACCAGGTCCAGGCCGGTGTTGCGGGCGGCGCCCAGTCCGGCCCGCTGCTCGTGCCGCACGAACCGGAACCGCGGGTCGGCCGCCGCAGCGGCGGCGAACACCTCGGCGGTGGCATCCGTGGACGCGTCGTCCACCAGGATCGCCGTCCAATCCGGCATGCTCTGCGCGCGCAGCGACGCCAGAGCATCGGCGGCGTACCGGGCGACGTCGTGGCCGGGCACGATGACGGTGACTGCGGCGGGGGTGCTCACCCGCCCGATTGTACGGCGAGGACGGATGCCGCAACCGCGTCCGCTACGGCATCCAGGGGCCGATCGAGGTGGTGGGGGAAGGTGAACCGCACCGCGGTCTGGGCCAGGTCCGGCGGCACGCCCATCGCCAGCAGGACGTGCGAGGGCTCGTCGCTGCCCGCCGCGCACGCCGAGCCGCTGGAGGAGACCACGCCGCGGCGCTCCAGCTCGAGCAGGACCGCCTCGCCGCTGGTGCCCGCGAACGTGAAGCTGGCCGTCCCGGGGAGACGGTGGACCGCGTCGCCGGTGAGACGTGCTGTCGGGACCCGGTCCAGCACGCGGGCGATGAACCGGTCCCGCAGGTCGCCGACGCGGGCGGATGCCGCCGCACGCTCCGCCTCGGCCAGTTCGAGGGCGGTGGCGAACCCCACGGCGCCGGCGACATCCTCGGTGCCGCTTCGGCGGCCGCGCTCCTGCCCGCCGCCGTGCATCAGCGGTTCCAGCGGCACGCGGGCGCGAATGGCCAGGACGCCGGTCCCCTTCGGCGCGCCGAGCTTGTGGCCGGCCAGCGAGACCGCGTCCACCCCCAGCTCGCCCGCATCCAGCGGCAGCCAACCGGCGGCCTGGACCGCGTCGATGTGGATCGGCACGCGCACCCCGGTGGCGCGGACGGCCGCCGTCACGGCGACGATGTCCTGCACAGTGCCGGTTTCGTTGTTCGCATAGCCGAGGCTGACCAGGGCGGTGTCTTCGCGCACGGCGCCGGCGACGTCGGCGGGGGAGACCCGGCCGGACCGGTCAACCGGGACGTGCGTCACCTCGAACCCGTGGACGCGCGCCAGGTAGGCGGCCGACTCCAGGATCGATTCGTGCTCGACGGGAGTGGTGACCAGGTGTCTCGCGCCGCGGCCGCTCGCCGCGGCGATGGCGGCGCCCTTCACCAGCAGGTTGTTGGACTCGGTGCCGCCGGAGGTGAAGATCACGTCGCCGGGGCGCATCCCCAGCACGCGGGCGACACGGGAGCGGGCATCCGCCAAGGCGTCGGCGGCGGCTTCGCCCACGGTGTGACGGCTCGACGGGTTTCCGAACCAGCGGGTCAGGAACGGCATCATCGCCTCGAGCACCTCGCGCCGGACGGGTGTCGTGGCCGCGTTGTCGAGATAGAGCATGCTCATGGTCGCCTCAGAAGATGCGGATGTCCAGGCCGAGGTCCAGAGCACGGGCGGAGTGGGTGAGCGCACCGACCGAGATGACATCCACGCCGGTCTCGGCGATCGCGCGCACCGTGTCCAGCGACACGCCCCCGGACGCTTCCACCGTCGCCCTGCCGGCGATCTGCTCGACGCCGCGGCGCAGGTCATCCAGCGAGAAGTTGTCCAGCATGATCGTGCCGATGCCGGCGGCCAGGACGGGCTCGATCTGCTCGAGCCGGTCCACCTCCACCTCGACGTGGGTCGTGTGCGGAAGACGGGCGATCGCACCCTGCAGCGCGGCCGTCACCGACACGCCCTTGTTCGCCAGCACCGCGAGGTGGTTGTCCTTGGCCATGACGGCATCCGAGAGCGAGAAGCGGTGGTTGTGGCCGCCGCCGGCCGTGACCGCGTGCCGTTCGAAGGCGCGCAGTCCCGGTGTGGTCTTGCGGGTGTCGACGATCCGGGCACCCGTGTGGGCGACCTCGGCGACGTAGCGCGCCGTGAGCGTGGCGATCCCGGACATCCGCTGCACGAAGTTCAAGCCGATCCGCTCCGCGGTGAGCATGCCGCGGGCCGGTCCGGACACGACCGCCAGCACAGCGCCGGGGACGAAGGACGTCCCGTCCGCGACGTGCAGCTGCACGTCGATCGCAGGGTCGGTGAGGCGGAAAGCGGCGCGGAAGACGTCGGCGCCGCTGAAGACGCCGGCTTCGCGCGCGACCAGCTCGGCTCGGCCCGTCGCCGTGTCGGGAATGAGCATCTCGCTGGTCAGATCGCCCCACGGAGCGTCCTCTTCGAGCGCGATGCCCACGACCCGGTCGATGGTGGTCCTGGTGAGCATCAGGCGCCCCTGCCGGCCAGCACGCCTGAGACCGACGACACCGCGGCGCGGTCCGGCCGCGGGAGGTCGTCACGGCGGAAGTGCGCGCCGAGCGAGTCGCGGCGGCGCAGCGCCGCGCGGACGAGTTCCTCGGCGACGAGCAGGAGGTTCTCGTCCTCGAAGTCGGCCTCGGTGCGCCGGACGCGCGGGAGTGCGCGCCACGACGCGAGGACGGATCCCGCGCGCTCCAGCCCCGCGGCGTCACGGACGAGTCCGGCGTGCTCCCACATCAGCTCCTGCAGCGCGGCCCGGCTGAACCGCGGCACCGAGTCCGGCTCGAGGCCGGCGGAATCCGGACGTACCGGGTCCAGGTCGCGTGCGATGGCGGGTTGCGCGGGGCCGGTCCAGCGTCCGGAGACCGCGTCCGCCGCGATGGCGTCGCCGGCGCGTGCGCCGAAGACGGCGCCCTCCAGGAGGGAGTTGGAGGCGAGGCGGTTGGCGCCGTGCACTCCGGTCCGGGCCACCTCACCGACGGCGTAGAGACCGGGGATGCTGGTCCGTCCGGCCAGGTCGGTCCTCACGCCGCCCATCAGGTAGTGCGCGGCCGGGGTCACCGGGATCGGTTCGCGGGACCAGTCCAGGCCGCGGTCGCGAACGGCGCGGTCGATGGTCGGGAACCGGCGGGCGAGGAATTCGGCCAGCGCCTCCGGTGTCGGGCGCAGATGGGTGGCGTCCAGGAACACCGGGCGTCCGCCCTGGGCCTCCATCTGCCGTGCGATCGCCCGTGCGACGACATCGCGCGGTGCCAGTTCGCCGTCCGGGTGCGCATCGAACGCGAAGCGCCGCCCGGTCTCGTCGATCAGCGTCGCGCCCTCGCCGCGGACCGCCTCCGAGACGAGGAACGAGCCACCCGCGCCCGGTTCGGCATCGCCCGCTCGTGGTCCGGCCGCGGTGTTCGCGCCTTCCAGGACGGTCGGGTGGAACTGGAAGAACTCGAGGTCGGTGACATCCGCACCGGCGCGCAGCGCGGCCGCGATGCCGTCCGCGGTGGCGACGGCGGGGTTGGTGGTGTGCGCGTAGAGCTCACCGGCGCCGCCGGTGGCCAGCACGACCGCATCGGCGTGGATCCGCTCGCGGCGGCCGGCAGCTGTCGGTGCGGCATCCGAGCCTGCGGGCTCCCCGATCAGCAGATCGACGCCGGTGATGCGCTCACCCTGCCGGACGAGGTCCACCAGGAACGCGTGCTCGAGGACCCGCACGCTGCTCGCACGCAGTCGTGCGACGAGCGCCTTCTCGATCGCGGTGCCGGTCGCGTCACCGCCGGAGTGCAGGATGCGCGGATAGGAGTGCGCGGCCTCGAGCCCCTTCACGAACGCGCCGTCCGTACCGCGGTCGAACGCGACGCCGAGGGCGATCAGTTCGCGGATGCGGGCCGGGCCCTCCTCGACGAGGACGCGCACCGCAGCCGGGTCGCCCAGGCCCGCTCCGGCGGTCAGCGTGTCCCGGAGGTGATCCTCGGCGCGGTCATCGTCGAACATCACGCCGGCGATGCCGCCCTGCGCGTACCGGGTGTTGGCGTGCTCGAGCACGTCCTTGGTCACCAGCGTGACGCGGCAGCCGTGCCCGAGCGCGTGCAGCGCGACGGTGAGGCCGGCGATGCCGCTGCCGACGACGATCGCGTGCACCGGCGCCGTCATGAGGCGTTCTCCCAGCCGGATGCCGCGGCGGCGGGCGGCTTGGCCGCCAGCATCCGCTCCAGCGCGATCTGGGCCGGACCGGCGACGTCCTGCGGCACGCTGATGCGGTTCAGGATCCGGCCGGCGACCAGGCCCTCGAGCACCCACGCCAGGTAGCCGGGGTGGATGCGGTACATGGTCGAGCAGGGGCACACCACCGGGTCCAGGCAGAAGATCGTGTGCTGCGGGTGGTCCGCCGCCAGACGCTGCACCAGGTTCACCTCGGTGCCGATCGCGAACGTCGTGGGCTCGCTCGCGCCCTCGATCGCCCGGCGGATGTAGTCGGTGGAACCGGATTCGTCTGCGGCGTCCACGACGGCCATCGGGCACTCCGGGTGCACGATCACGCGCACGCCTGGGTGCTCCGCGCGCGCCTTGTCGATCTGGTCGACGGTGAACCGGCGATGCACCGAGCAGAAGCCGTGCCACAGGATCACGCGGGCCGCCGCCAGTTCGCCCGGCGTCGCACCGCCCAGCGGCTTGCGCGGGTTCCACATCGGCATGTGCTCGAGCGGCACGCCCATCGCCTTCGCGGTGTTGCGGCCCAGGTGCTGGTCCGGGAAGAACAGGACGCGGCGTCCACGCTCGAATGCCCACTCCAGCACGGTCTGCGCGTTCGAGGACGTGCAGACGATGCCGCCGTGGCGTCCCACGAATCCCTTGATCGCCGCGGAGGAATTCATGTACGTGACCGGGATCACCGGGACCCGGCCGGCGGCATCCGGGGCGTCCATGTCGCCGTAGATCTCCGCGAGCTGCTCCCAGCAGTCTTCGACCTGGTCGATGTCGGCCATGTCGGCCATCGAACAGCCCGCGGCGAGGTTCGGCAGGATGACGGCCTGCTCGGGCCCGGAGAGCAGGTCGGCGGTCTCGGCCATGAAATGCACGCCGCAGAAGACGATCGCCTCGGCCTCGGGGTGGGCCTTGGCCGCGTTGGCCAGCTGGAACGAGTCGCCGATGTAGTCGGCGTGCCGCACCACCTCTTCGCGCTGGTAGAAGTGGCCGAGGATCTTGACCCGGTCGCCGAGCGTGGCCTTCGCCGCCCGCACGCGCAGGTCCAGCTGCTCCGCCGACGCCTCGCGGTACTCCACCGGCAACTCGCCCTGACGGGGCGAGCCGGTCGGGATGACATCGCCCATCGAGGACCCGGGGCCGTATCCCGGCCGGGAGTCGAAGTTCCACGGCCCGGCGGCGAGCTCCGTCGTGCAGGTCTCGGTGGTCGATGCGCCCGTCACGATCGCCTGGATCGTGTGATCCACGGACGGGTCGGCCGAGCGAGGCTGGGGGATGAGGACTGGTGCGGACATCGCGGGCTCGTTTCGATCTGGACGGATTCAGTGGCGGACGACGAGAGGCCCGCGGTCTGCGAGTTCGACGTCCTGGTTGTAGCGGTACAGCCGCGCGGGGCGGTGGCTGCCGGTGCGGAAGCGGTCGGTGGGGATCAGCGTCCCGGAGTTCTCCACCTGGCGGCGGAAGTTCGCGGGGTCCAGGCGCCGACCCAGAATCGACTCGTAGACCTCGCGCAGTTCGGCGAGCGTGAACGCGTCGGCCAGCAGCCCATGCGCGATCCGGCTGTACCCCACCTTGTTGCGCAGCCGCCACAGGGCGTACTCGACGATCTCGTTGTGGTCGAAGGCCAGTCGCGGCAGCTCTGCCGCGTCGAACCAGGCGACGTTCTCGACGACATCGCTCGGGATCTCGTCCGGACGCACCAGCGCCCAGTAGACGATCGAGACGACCCGGGTGGGGGAGCGGTCGACCGCTCCGAAGGCGTACAGCTGCTCGAGGTAGCTGGGCGCGATCCGGGTCGTCTCGGCCAGGGTGCGGGATGCCGCGGCATCCAGACTCTCGGTCGGGTTCAGCCAGCCGCCGGGAAGAGCCCACAGACCCGCGTGCGGATCACGCGTGCGACGCACCAGCGGCAGGGCGACGGTAGAGCGGTCGTTGTGCGGGTCGCGGCGCAGCGTGAAGATCACCGTCGAGACCGCAACGCGGGTCACGTCCTCGGGCGCGGGGACGCCCTCCGGCGTGCCGGCACTCGCGGTTGTTTGTGTCATCATGACCATTACCTCGATTCGATCTTAGTGTCGTTCTGACCCGAAGGGCAAGAATCCGCGCGATCGTGTCACGCCCGCGCGCGCGGCACCGAACCGCACGGGCGTTCGGACCCGGCCGGGCGTACCGGCGGCACCCAGACTCCGGAAATCTCCAGGAGCTACGCTGAACGCCCGGGTTGGCATGGCAGAGATGGGGAGAGCGTGCTCGTCATCGACATCGTGCTGATCGTGCTGCTCGTTCTCGCGCTGGTCGTCGGTCTGCAGCGCGGCTTGCTCGCCAGCCTGGGCGTCCTGATCGGCATCGTGCTGGGCGGCTTGGCGGCGTTCTGGCTCGTGCCGATCGTCAATGAGCTCTGGCCGTGGCCGACCACGCGGGTGGTGGCGGTGATCGCGCTGGTGCTGGTTCTGCTGGTAGCCGGGGCGACCGCGATCGGCGCGATCGGCGCCGCACTGCGACGCGGGGTCGACCGGACGCCGCTGCGGGCCGTCGACCGCCTGCTCGGCGGCGCGCTCGCGGTCCTCGCCGGAGCGTTGTCACTGAGCCTGATCGGCTCCAGCGTCGCGGCGACCGGGACGCCGGTGGTCTCGACCGCCCTGAAGTCTTCACAGGTGCTCCGGACGATCTCCTCAGTGACGCCCGCACCGGTGGCGGAGGCGCTGGCCCGAGTGCGCTCGGCGGTGATGGAGGACGCGCTCCCGCGGCTGGGAGAGCTGCTGGAACTGGACATCGAGCCCAGCGCTCCGCCGGTGGCGCTGGATGACCCGCTGCTGGCCGACGCCGCGGCATCCGTCGCGCGCGTGTCAGGCGTCGCGTTCGCCTGCGGCACCAGCGCTGCCGGGTCCGGCTTCGTCATCGCGCCGGACCGTGTGGTGACCAACGCCCACGTGGTCGCAGGCGTCCAGACGCCGATCGTCGAACTCCCGGGCGTCCCGGCGCGCGAGGGTCGGATCGTGTACTTCGACCCGATCGATGACCTCGCCGTGATCGCCGTCGATGGACTCGGCGCCTCCCCGCTGCCGGTGGTGCCACCGCTGAGCCCCGGAACGGCGGGCGTCATCCAGGGCTACCCGTTCGGCGGACCCTTCTCGATGGTGAACGCCGAAGTGATCTCCGCCGGGGCGGCGGAGGTGCCGGACATCTACGGCGAGTCGACGGCTCTGCGGGACATCTATGCCCTGGCGGCGCAGGTCAATCCCGGCAACTCGGGCGGCCCCCTGCTGACCGCCGACGGCGCGGTGGGCGGGGTGGTCTTCGCGCGGGCGGAGGCGGACTCGGACCGCGGCTACGCGATGACCACGGCTGAGCTCGAGCCCATCCTCGCCGGCGCCACCGGCTGGACGGATGCCGCTTCGTCGGGGCGCTGCATCGGCTGACCGCACGCACGCTGCGGACGCTATGCTGGCACGGCAAGTCAATACCGGCCAACAACCCGGACGGGAGAGCCTCGGCTGCACGTGCGCCGAGCACCGAAGGAGCAAGCCTCCCCGCCAATCTCTCAGGTATGCGTACCGCCCGGGCTCGGCCACTCTGGAAAGCGATCCTTCGAGGATCCGCCGACGGTGAAAGTCCCGGCATCCGCTCGACGCGGAGGGATGCCGAGGCGAAGCTCTCAGGCCCATGACAGAGGGGGAGTTCACAGGCGCCGATCGGCGTCTGCCCGCACGTGACCGGGAGAACTCATGACATCGCCCCGCTACACACCGCTTCGCGACCGGCACGAGTCGCTCGGAGCTTCGTTCACGGACTTCGGCGGCTGGGCGATGCCGGTGCGCTACTCGTCGGAACTCGCCGAGCACCGTGCCGTGCGCACCGCCGCCGGATTGTTCGACATCTCGCACATGGCGGAGTTCTTCGTCTCCGGCCCCGGGGCGGGCGAGTACCTGGACTACGTCCTGGCCGGTCGCCTGTCCACCCTGCCGGTGGGCCGGGCGAAGTATTCGCTGCTGTTGTCCGAGCGCGGTGGGATCGTCGATGACCTGATCGTCTACCGCCTCGAGGAGGAGTCGTTCCTCGTCATCGCCAACGCCGGCAACCGCGACGCCGTCGCGGCGGCGCTTGCCGCGGCGGCGGTGGGGAGAGGGGTGACCGTGGTGGACGCGACTGATGACCACTGCCTGATCGCGGTGCAGGGCCCCGCTGCCCGGGCAGTGCTGGACGCGACGGTCGGACTGGCGCAATCGGCCTCCCCGCTCGATGAGCTCACGTACTACGCCGCGACCTGGGCGAGTTTCGAGGGGCAGCCCGTGCTGATCGCGCGCACCGGCTACACCGGCGAGGACGGGTACGAACTGCTCATCCCGAACGGGTCCGCCGCCGCGCTCTGGGACGCTGTGCTGTCCGCCGGCGCGCCGTTCGGGCTGGTGCCGGCGGGGCTGGCCGCCCGCGACACGCTGCGCCTCGAAGCGGGCATGCCGCTGTACGGACATGAGCTGTCCCCAGACATCGTCCCGGCCCAGGTCGGGCTAGCCCGGGTCGTGGCCATCGACAAGGACGACTTCGTCGGCCGCACCGGACTGGCCGCCGTGGTCGCGGCGGATGCGCCCGTGCTGGTGGGGCTCGCCGCCGAGGGCAAGCGCGCCGGACGCGCCGGCTACGCGGTGCTGGATGCGGCCGGCACCGCGGTCGGCGAGGTCACCAGCGGCGCACTGAGCCCGACCCTCGGTCATCCCATCGCGATGGCTCTGGTCTCACCCGCGCATAGCAGCGCAGGCACCGAACTGTTCATCGACGTGCGCGGTACGCGCGTTCCCGCGACCGTGACCCCCCTGCCGTTCTACCGGCGCACTGCGTGACCCGCGCAGCGCGCTCCGTGATCCACCAGAGCACACCGGAGGAAGAAGTGACCGACCTCAACAGCCTCAAATACACCGCCGAGCACGAGTGGGTCGCCTTGGACGGCGATGTGGCCACCATCGGCATCACCGACTACGCCGCCGACAAACTCGGCGATGTCGTCTTCATCGACCTGCCCGGGGTCGACTCCGGCGTCTCGGCCGGCCAGGTCGTCGGCGAGATCGAGTCGACCAAGTCGGTCGGCGAGCTGTACGCACCCCTCACCGGCGCCGTCGTGGGTGTCAACCAGGCCGTCGTGGATGACCCGTCCATGGTCAACGCCGACCCGTACGGTGACGGATGGCTGATGAAGCTGAAAGTCGACAGCTCGGATGCGTCCGAGCTGCTCGATCGCGAAGCCTACGTCGCGCTGACCGGCGGCGACGCGTGAGTGCGACCTCTTCGGCGGGGCAGAGCACACCGCTCGACGGATTCTCCGCCCGTCACATCGGAACGGATGCCGCGGCCCAGGCGCGCATGCTGAGCGCACTGGGCTACGACACCGTCGACGCCCTCGTCCGGGCTGCGGTGCCGGCATCCATCCAGGCGAGCTCGCGCACGACATCCGACATCCCGTCCGCCGCGACGGAGGCCGAGGCGCTGGAGGAGCTGCGCGAGATCGCGTCGATGAACCGGGTCGCCCGCCCCATGATCGGACTCGGCTACTACGACACCTTCACCCCGTCGGTGATCGCCCGGAACGTGCTGGAGAACCCCTCCTGGTACACCGCGTACACCCCGTATCAGCCCGAGATCTCGCAGGGCCGGCTGGAAGCGCTGATCAACTTCCAGACGATGGTCACAGACCTGACCGGCCTCGCGACGGCCAACGCCTCCATGCTCGACGAGCCGACCGCCGTCGTCGAGGGGATGCTAGTGGCCAGGCGCGCCTCCACGTCGGCGTCGAACGTGTTCCTCGTCGACGCCGACGCGATGCCGCAGACCAAGGCGGTGCTCGAGCAACGCGCTGCGGCGCTCGGGATCCGAGTGCAGTACACCGCCTACGATCCCGCCTCGTTGGACCGCGTGGAGGCGTTCGGCGCCTTCGTGCAGTACCCCGGCGCCTCGGGGCGGGTCTGGGATCCGGCCCAGGCCGCCGCCGCCGTGCACGCGCAGGGTGGGCTCGTGGTCATCGCGGCGGACCTGCTGGCGCTGACCCTGCTGCGCTCGCCGGGTTCGCTGGGTGCGGATGTCGCGGTGGGCACGACGCAGCGGTTCGGCGTGCCGTTGGGCTTCGGCGGTCCGCATGCCGGGTATATGGCGGTGCGCACCGGACTGGAGCGCCAGCTGCCCGGTCGACTCGTCGGCGTGTCCCAGGATGCCGCGGGCCATCCCGCCTATCGGCTGTCGCTGCAGACCCGTGAGCAGCACATCCGCCGCGAGAAGGCGACCTCGAACATCTGCACCGCACAGGTGCTGCTGGCCGTGATGGCCGCGATGTACGCCGTCTACCACGGTCCCGACGGACTTCGCGCGATCGCCACGGAGGTCGCCCAGAAGGCGCAGGCCCTCGCCGAGCGGCTCCGCTCCTACGACCTGTCGCTGGTGTCCGACGCCTTCTTCGACACCATCCGGGTCGTGACGCCCGGCCCCTCGCGGCATGTGATCGAGCGCGCCCGCTCCCGCGGCTACCAGCTGTTCTGGGTGAACGACGCGACCGTGGGCGTCTCGGTGGACGAGACCACCACCGCCGATGACCTCGCCGCCGTCGCCTGGGCCTTCGGGCTTCCCTCGGCGGAGGCGGACGGCGAGCGGAACGTGCCGTTCCACCACGCCACGCCGCTGTCCGGTGTCGCTGACGCGCTGCACCGCCGTGACGACTACCTGACGCACCCGGTGTTCACCACGCACCGCAGCGAGACGGCGATGATGCGCTACCTCAAGCAGCTCGCCGACCGGGACTACGCGCTGGATCGCGGCATGATCCCACTCGGCTCCTGCACGATGAAGCTGAATGCGGCCGCAGAGATGGCGGCGATCTCGTGGCCGGAGTTCTCCCGCGTGCACCCGTTCGCCCCGGAGGCGGACGTGCGCGGGTACCTCGCGATGATCGAGCAGCTCGAGCGATGGCTGGCGGAGGTCACCGGGTACGATGCCGTCTCGCTGCAGCCCAACGCCGGCTCGCAGGGAGAACTGGCCGGGCTGCTCGCAATCCGCGGCTACCACCGGGCGAACGACGAGCTCGGCCGCACGGTGTGCCTGATCCCCTCATCCGCGCACGGCACGAACGCGGCATCCGCGGTGCTGGCGGGGATGAAGGTCGTCGTGGTGGCATGCGACGACGACGGCAACGTCGACCTGGGCGATCTGCGTGCCAAGATCGCCCAGCACGAGGCCGAACTGGCGGCGCTGATGATCACCTACCCATCGACCCACGGCGTCTACGAGCAGGACGTGCTGCAGATCGCCCAGGCCGTGCACGATGCGGGCGGCCAGGTGTACGTGGACGGCGCGAACCTGAACGCGCTGCTGGGGTACGCGCGCTTCGGCGACCTCGGCGGGGACGTGTCGCACCTGAATCTGCACAAGACGTTCGCGATCCCGCACGGCGGCGGCGGTCCGGGAGTGGGTCCGGTCGCCGCCAAGGCGCACCTGGCGCCGTTCCTGCCGGGGCACCCCTTCTCGCAGCGCGCGGACCACGCGGGCGGGGTGTTCCAGGGCGGCGCCGTGTCGGGCGCCCCCCACGGCTCTGCCGGCATCCTGCCGATCTCGTGGGCATACGTGCGGATGATGGGGATGGATGGTCTGCGAGACGCCACCGCCGCCGCTGTTCTGGCGGCGAACTACATCGCGACGCGGCTGAAGGGCCACTACCCGGTCCTCTACGCCGGAGAGAACGGTCTGGTCGCACACGAGTGCATCCTGGACCTGCGACCGCTGCGCGACGAGACCGGCGTCACCGTGGACGATGTCGCCAAGCGGCTGATCGACTACGGGTTTCACGCGCCGACGATGTCGTTCCCGGTTGCCGGGACGCTCATGGTGGAGCCGACCGAGTCCGAGGACCTCACCGAGATCGAACGGTTCATCGAGGCGATGATCGCCATCCGTGCCGAAGCCAGCGCCGTGGCGGCGGGGGAGTGGCCCGCCGACGACAATCCCCTGGGCAACGCGCCGCACACCGCGGAGTCGGTGGTCGCGGCGGAGTGGACGCACCCGTACTCGCGCGAACTCGCCGTGTACCCGGTGCGTTCCCTGGTGCGCACCAAGTACTGGCCCCCGGTGCGGCGGATCGACCAGGCGTACGGTGACCGGAACCTGGTGTGCGCATGCCCGCCGGTGGAGGCGTTCGCCTAGCCGTCGGTCCCCGGCCTTTTGACCGCGAGACTGCAACCGCGCCTCGAGAGTGGGGGGAAACCCCTCAGTCTCGAGGCGGCGTTGCAGTCTCGCGGCCCTGCCGTCCGCGGCCGCCCAGGAGCGCGCTCAGTGCGAAGAGATCGCGGGATGCCTCGGGATTGACCGGACGCAGACCCGCATGTCGCAGCGCTCCGCGCAGCGGGGTCAGCCGCGCCACATCGGCCCAGCCCCAGTGGGCGATGCCCGACGAGTGATGGCCGAGTCGTCGATCGCGATCCTTCTCTTTGCGGATCGCCGTCACCGGCGCCTGGAGCGTTCCGTCGTATTTCACGTCGCCGTCCGCCTCGCCGATGACTCGGGCGGTCTCCCACCACATGTCGCAGCGATCGACCATGCCGGCGGTGACGAATTCGACCTGCAGCCGGGGTTCCTCGAATCCCAACCACTCGATCGCTGCCCGACTGACCGACTCGAGGGGAGTCTCCGCAAGCGCGCTCGCCCGATGCAGCACCCAACGCGCGACCCTCCGACCGCGGCTACTGATCCTGTACTCGTTGTGGGCGACGAGCGCCTCCACCGACAGCAGCGGGTCTCCGCGCAGGGCGGCATCGGACACGGCCAGGCCGACCGCACCGTTTCTCGAGCGGGCGATGTCGACGGCGGTGTCCAGCGGCGACGTAACCAGCAGCCCGCCCACGTCGACGACCGCGCGATCGCCCCGTGTCGTATGCAGTCGGATGCCGCCGCTCAAGCGCGACGTGGTGCCGGGCGTATCCAGTGCGTGGACCTCGAGCGGCTCGCCGAAGGTCGGCAGTCCCAGGATCGCGGCCGCTGACTCGTGGCTGAAGACGATGCCCGGATGGGTCATCGCCGCGGCATGGACGCGCGCCGCGTAACGCTGCCACGGCGCGAGCGCGGCCCACAGCGATGCCGGCGCGACGATGCCCCGCCGAACCCGCACGAGACGGCCGCCTGCGATGTCGCGGTCCGCGTGCGCCACCTGCGATGAGCGGGTGAGCGGGATGGGCGAGGAGACCGCGACGAATGAAGAGGGGCTCGGATCGATGCTCAGCGTCATTCCGGCACTCTGACCGGCGGTGCGCGGGCTGCCGGGTCGTCAGGCGGATCCGGTGGACGCATCCTCTCCGGAGCCGTCTGTGGAGGAGCCGTGCTCGCTTCCTCGCCCCCCGCTGCCGCATTCCCCGAGACTGCAACAGCACCTCCAACGGGCGGGCGAACCTCGCTGTCTGGAGGCGCGGTTGCAGTCTCGCGGAAGAGAGAGCGCGGCTACCCGGACGGCGTGGGCGTCGGGGCGGGCGCGAAGACGCCGGGCCACAGCGCGGCGGCCAGGGGGTATCCCACGAACGCCACGACGTCCAGCAGCGTGTGGGCGATCACCAGGGGCATCACCCTGCCCCAGCGGCGGTAGCACCAGCCGAACACGACGCCGAGCACGAAGTTGCCGACGATCGCCCCGATGCCCTGGTACGCGTGATACGCGCCCCGCAGCGCGGCCGTGGTCAGGATGATCGTCCACCACGACCAGCCCACCCGCCTCAGCCGGTCGAACAGATACCCGATGAAGATGACCTCCTCGGTCAGCCCGGCCCGGAGCGCAGCCAGCACCAGCAGCGGGACCGTCCACCACGCCGCATCCAGGGGCGAGGCGACGACGGCGACGTTCAGCCCGAGGATGCGGGAGAGGACGTACAGTCCCAGTCCCGGCACTCCGATCACCGCGGCGAGCAGGATGCCGCGGCCCAGGTCCCCGCCGAACCGCGTGAAGTCCAGGCCGATGCGACGCAGCGCGTTGGTGCCCGGTTCCCAGAGCAGATAGACCACGAGGGCCACCAGCGCCAGCCCGAACACGATGGCCAGAAACTGGTACAGGACGTTCCAGAGGACCTCGGCATCCCGGTCGGGGTTGAGCTGGGTCTGCTGCTGCCCGATCGGGGTGGTGCGCAGCGATGCGCGCACCAGCGACAGCACCGAATACAGCGCCGATTGCCCCACCGTGACGGCCAGGACGATGCCGATCTCCCACCACAATCGGGCTCGGGATGCCGCGGCAGGAGCTTTCCTCTCATCTGGAGGGGTCTTCGGCGAGGTCACCTTGTCAGATTGTCACATCGGGCCCGCGTTGAGTTAAGGCTCTGTAACGTTTTCGCGTGAAGTTTTGACCATCCGATACCAGGTGCTTAGGGTTTCCCTATCCGCGCCCCGTCGTGCTTTGCCTCGACGTGGGCGCACAACCCTGCACAGGAGGAACAGTGAGAATGAAGCGCATCTCGGCAGCGGTGGCTCTCACCGCTGTCGGCGCATTGGTGATCTCGGGTTGCGCCGCCGATGGCGGCGGCGACAGCGGCGACGACTCCGGTCTCGTCGAAGGCTCGTCCATCACCGCCGCGTGGAACCAGGCTTTCTACTCGATGAACGGCAACACGTCGTTCGGCAACGCCACAGCCAACAACAACATCAACTACTTGGTGCTGGACGGCTTCAACTACTACAACAACACCCCGGAGCTCGTCCAGAACACCTCCTTCGGATCGTACGAGCTCGTCAGCGAAGACCCGCTGACCGTCACGTACACGGTCAACGAGGGTGTCAACTGGTCGGACGGGACGCCCATCGACGCGGCGGACCTGATGCTGTACTGGGCTGCCGAGTCGCGCGCGCTGGACACGCCGGACTTCGACCCCGCCGAGTTCACCGACCCCGACACGGGTGAGTTCACCGAGGCATTCCCGACCGACACCGTGTACTTCGACTCCGGTGCAACCCCGACATCCGGCCTCGGCCTGGTCTCGGAGACTCCCGAGGTCGGTGAGGACGGCCGCTCGGTCACCATCACCTACGACGAGCCGTTCGTCGACTGGGAGCTCACGTTCGCGACCATGGGCGAGATGCTGCCCGCGCACATCGTGGCGAAGAAGGCCCTCGGACTGGACGACAACGAGGAGGCCAAGACGGCCATCCTCGACGCCATCGAGAACGCCGACGACGCCGCCCTCGCGCCGATCTCGGCGTTCTGGAACTCCGGCTTCAACTTCACCGAGATGCCGGATGACCCCGAGCTGGTCACCGCCAGCGGCCCGTACATGATCAGCGACTACGTCGCCGACCAGTTCGTCACGCTGACGGCCAACCCGGAGTACAGCGGCGACAACACGGCCAACATCGAAGAGATCACGATCCGCTTCATCCCTGACCCGCTCGCCGCGGTCCAGGCGCTGGAGAACGGCGAGGTCGACGTCATCCAGCCGCAGGCGACCGCCGACATCACGACGGCGCTCGAAGGCATCGACGGCATCACCGTCGACACCAGCCTCGGCGGCACCTACGAGCACGTCGACCTGCAGTTCGACCAGGGCAAGAACCCGGAGAACATCTTCTCGAACCCCGCCGTGCGCGAGGCCTTCATGAAGACCATTCCCCGTCAGGAGATCGTCGACACCCTGATCGAGCCGATCATCGGCGACGCCGCCATCGTGCGGAACTCGCAGATCTTCGTCCCCGGCGCTGAAGGCTACGACGAGTCCGTCGCGGCCAACGGTTCCGAGGCATACGCCGACGTCGACATCGCGGGCGCTCAGGCGCTGCTCGCGCAGTCGGGCATCACCGACACGTCGGTGTGCATCCTCTACGCGTCGAACAACCCGCGTCGTGTCAACGAGTTCGCCCTGATCCAGGCTTCGGCCAACCAGGCGGGCTTCAACGTCACCGACTGTGGTTCGGAAGAGTGGGGCGGCCTGCTCGGCACGCCCGGCGCTTACGACGCCTCGCTGTTCGGATGGCAGTCCACGAGCCTCGGTGTCACCAACTCGCTCCCGACGTTCGAGACCGGCGGCATCAACAACCTCAACTTCTACTCCAGCCCGGCGGTCGACGAGCTCGTCGCACAGCTGAACGTCGAGTTCGACGAGCAGAAGAAGATCGACCTGCAGGTCGATCTGGACACCCAGCTCTGGTCGGACTTCTACGGAGTCACCATCTTCCAGTTCCCGGAGGTCACCGCGATCAGCGACCGCATCACCAACGTGACGTCGTCGATCCTGGCGCCGACGGTGTTCTGGAACGCATGGGACTGGGAAGTCACTGACGCCGGCGCTGAGGAGTAGGCCGCAGGCGACGCTCTCGGCGAGCTAGCTCGCCGCAGATCGGGTGGGGTGGCGGTCCCCAGGGGCCGGCCCCCCCCCCCGGGAGGATCCCAACAGTG